>CANGXM010000139.1 GCA_947457845.1 Rhodospirillales bacterium
CCGAGGGACACCACCGCGAGGCCGAGCGCACGGGTGTCCACCGCGGTGACGGTCCCGGCATCGATCGGGTGGACGTCGCGGACCACGGGCGCCGCCGCGAGGTGGGCGTCCGGACGGTCGATCAGGTCGGACGGGCCGCCCAGGCCGTAGACCATGCGCGCGAACCGGTCGGCCGCGGTGCCGTCGGCCAGCGTCGCGCGCAGGCGCCCGGCGGCGGCCTGGAGGTTCGGGGCGAGGCCGCCCGCCACTAGCATCTCCGCCGCCAGCGCGACCGTCACCTCGACGAGGCGGGCGTCGCCGGCATCCCCGCGAAGGATGGCGAGGCACTCCCGCACCTCGACCGCGTTGCCGGCGGTCGTCCCGAGGCACCGGTTCATGTCGGTGAGCAGCGCCGACGTCCGCAGCCCCGCCCCGTTCGCCACGCCGACGAGGCTCTCGGCGAGCGCCACCGCGTCGTCCAAGGCCTGCATGAAGGCGCCGGTGCCGAACTTGACGTCGAGCACCAGAGCGTCGAGGCCTGCGGCCAGTTTCTTCGACAGGATCGAGGCGGTGATGAGGTCGAGGCTCTCGACCGTCGCCGTCACGTCGCGCACGGCGTAGATGCGACCGTCGGCGGGGGCGAGGTCGGCGGTCTGGCCGATGATCGCGCAGCCCGCCTCGCGCACGACCCGCACGAAGGTGTCGGGGTCGGGCTTCGCGGTGTAGCCGGGGACGGCTTCCATCTTGTCGAGCGTGCCGCCGGTGTGGCCGAGGCCGCGGCCGGAGATCATCGGCACGAAGCCGCCGCAGGCGGCCACCATGGGGGCGAGCAGCAGGCTCACCTTGTCGCCGACGCCGCCGGTCGAGTGCTTGTCGAGCGTCGGGCCCGGCAGGTTGGCCGACCGCCAGTCCAGCACCCGGCCGGAGCGCATCATCGCGGTCGTGAGCGCGACGCGTTCGTCGAGCGTCATGCCGCGGAAGAAGACGGCCATGGAGAAAGCGGCGATCTGCCCCTCGGTCACCGTTCCGTCGGTCACGCCGCGCACATAGGCGGCGATCTGGTCCGCCGTCAGCGCGCGGCCGTCGCGCTTGGCGCGGATGATCTCCTGCGGCAGCACGGGCTCAGTACCCCGCCGGCCTGGCCGCCCCGGCGCCGTGGCCGAGGTCGGCGAGGAGCGCGTCGAGCAGGCCCGAGGCGCCGAAGCGGAACGTGCCCGGCGAGACCCAGCCGCGCCCCTGGACGTCGTCGGCGATCGCCAGATAGGCGCCGGCGGTGCCCGTGTCGCGGATGCCGCCCGCCGGCTTCACCCCGAGGCGTCCGCCGTGCGCCTTCGAGACCTCCAGCAGGATGCGGGTCGCGTCGGGCGTCGCCGCCGGGCTGCGCTTGCCGGTCGAGGTCTTCAGGAAATCGGCGCCGCACGCGACGGAGAGTTCGGCCGCGGCGCGGATCGTGGCGGCGTCCGGGAGGGCGCCGGTCTCGTGGATCACCTTCAGCAGGCGCCCCGCACAGGCGGCGCGGACGGCGCGCAGCATCCGCTCCGTCGTGCCCGTGTCGCCGGCGGCGAAGGCGGCGTAGGGCAGGACCACGTCGATCTCGTCGGCCCCGGCGGCGACCGCGGCCCGCGTCTCGGCCTCCGCAGCCGCGACGTCGGTTCCGCCCGCGGGGAAGTTCACGACCGTCGCGACGCGCACCCCCGTCCCCGCCAGCGCCGCCTTCGAAAGGGCGACGAAGCGCGGATAGACGCAGACCGCGGCCACGTGCCCGGCCGGCGTCGTCGCGCGGGCGCACAGCGCGCGGATCTTCTCGTCGGTGTCGCTCGCCTCGAGGCTCGTCAGGTCGAGAAGCGGGAGGGCGCGGCGGGCGACGTCGGCGGCCGTCACGCGAGCCCCCCGAGGACGCGGAGCAGCAGCCGTTCGAGGTCGCCCGCCGCGAGCTTGGCCCCCTCCAGCGTCTGGTCGTGGTTGACGGGGTCGGGCGAGAGGCCGACGCCGAGGTTGGTGATGGCGGCGAGGCCGCACACCGTCAGCCCGCAGTGCCGGGCGGCAAGGCATTCCTGCACCATCGACATGCCCACCGCGTCGCCGCCCAGCATCTTCAGCATCCGCACCTCGGCCGGCGTCTCGAACGCGGGGCCGAGCCACGCGGCGTAGACGCCCTCCGTCAGGGCGATGCCCTCCGCCGCCGCCGCCGCGCGAATCCGCGCGTTCATCGCCGGGTCCCAGGCATCGAGCAGCGGCGGGAAACGGGGGCCGAAGCGCTCGTCGTTCGGGCCGACCAGCACGCTCGTGCCCTGCATGTTGATGTGGTCGGTGACCATCATCAGCCGCCCGGGCCCCACCTCGGTCCGCAGCGAGCCGGCGGCGCAGGTGAGGACGAGCAGCGAGCAGCCGAGCAGCTTCAGCGTCCGGATCGGCGTGGTGACCGCCGATGACGGCAGCCCCTCGTAGGTGTGCTTGCGGCCCTGCATGACCGCGACGTCGATGCCCGCGAGGCGTCCGAAGACGAGCCGCCCCGCATGGCCGTGGACGCCGGGCGGGAAGAAGCCGGGGATCTGGCCGTAGGGGATGGCGACCGCGTCCTCGATCCGGTCGGCGATGCCGCCGAGACCGGACCCCAGGACGAGTGCCGCGCGCGGGACGAATCCCGAGGGCAGCCGGGCGCGCAGCGCGTCGGCCGCGTCGTCCGGTCCGCCGGGAATGGGGGGTGCGATGGTCATGGCTCAGACGCCCAGGTTCTCGGGTCCGAAGGAGAAGGGAAGCAGATCGTCCAGGGTGAAACGCCGGCGGGTCCCCTCGGGCCCGCAGACCCAGATCACGACGTCCGGCGCCGCGAACTCGCGGATCCGCTGGCGGCAGCCGCCGCAGGGCGTGCAGAGCATGCCGTCGCCCGCCTCGCCGCCGATCACGACCACCTCGGCGATGCGCCGATGCCCCTCGGCCACCATGCGGCCGATGGCGCTGGCCTCGGCACACTGGCCCTGCGGATAGGCGGCGTTCTCGACGTTGGCAGCGGTCACGATCGCGCCGTCCGCCGTGCGGAAGGCCGCGCCCACCTTGAAGCGCGAATAGGGGACGTAGGCCCGCTCCCGCACGGCGAGGGCGGCCTCGAACAGGTCGCGCGGGACGTCCGCCATCTCAGCGCTCCTTTACATAGGGAATGCCGCTCGCCTTCGGTGCGATCGCCTTGCCCACGAAACCTGCGAGCAGCAGCACCGTCAGCACGTAGGGCAGCATCTGGATGAACTGCACCGGGATGACGCCGATGCCCGGGATCGGCGTGCCCTGCAGGCGCACCTGCATGGCGTCGGTCAGCGCGAAGAGGAGGCAGGCGAAGAGCGCCGGCCAGGGCAGCCAGCGGCCGAAGATGAGCGCCGCCAGCGCGAGGAACCCCTTGCCCGCCGTCATGTCCTTGACGAAGGCGGCCCCATGCGCCGTCGAAAGATAGGCCCCGGCCACGCCGCACAGCACGCCGCAGATGATCATCGCCCGATAGCGCAGCGCCACGACCGAGACGCCGGCCGTGTCGACCGCGCTGGGGTTCTCGCCCACCGCCCGCAGCCGCAGCCCGAACCGCGTGCGGAACAGCACCCAGCCGGTGAGCGGCACCAGCGCCGCGGCGATGTAGACGAGGATGTTGTGGCCGCTGATCACCTGCGCGTAGATCGGGCCGATGATCGGCACCGGGGCGAGCAGATCCACGAACGGCAGGCGGATCGCCTGGAACCGCGCGCCGCTGGCGAGGCTCGGCGTGTTCCCGCCGAGGCCGAACCACGCGATCGCCAGCGTCGGCGCGAGACCTGCGACGAGGATGTTGATCGCCATGCCCGAGACGACCTGGTTGCCCGCCTTGGTGATGCAGGCATAGGCGTGGACGAGCGCGAAGAGGGTGGAGGCCGCGATCCCTGCGAGCAACCCGACCCACGGGCTGCCCGTCACATGGGCGGCCGCGGCGGCGGCGAAGGCGGCCGCCAGCATCTTGCCCTCGAGGCCGATGTCGACCACGCCCGAGCGCTCGGCGTAGAGCCCGGCCAGCGCCGCGAAGACGAGGGGCGTCGCGACCCGGATGGTGGCGCCCGCGACCGAGACGATGGTCAGGAGGATGTCGTCCATCGGTTCCCTCCCCTCACGCGGCCGCGCGCAGGCGGCGGCGGAACAGCGCCTCGACCTGCGGCCGGAACAGGTTCTCGAGCGCGCCCGCGAACAGGATGATCAGGCCCTGGATGACGACCACCATCTCGGTCGAGAGCTTCGGGAACTCGAAGTTCAGCTCCGATCCGCCCTGGTAGAGCGCGCCGAACAGGAGCGCCGACAGGAAGATGCCGAGGGGATGGTTGCGGCCCATCAGCGCCACCGCGATGCCGACGAAGCCGACACCGCCCGTGTAGTTCAGGATGATGCGGTGCTGTGCGCCCAGGAGCACGTTGACCGCGACCAGCCCCGCGAGCGCACCCGAGATCACCATCGCCAGCATGATCATGTGGCCGGGGCGAATGCCGGCGTAGACGGCCGCGCGCTCGTTCTGCCCCACCGTGCGGATGCCGTAGCCCCAGCGGGTGTGCCACACGAAGACCCAGAAGGCGACGCAGCAGGCTACGGCCAGAAGAAAGGAGACGTTGAGGAAGCTGGTGCGCGAGCGGATGCCGAAGAGCGCCAGCAGGTCCTGAAGCGACGGCAGGTGCGTCGAGGGGTCGAACGCCCGGCTCTCCGGCGCCTGCTGGCCGGGCGCGATCAGCACGTCGACCATGACGTAGTTCATGATCGAGGCGGCGATGAAGTTGAACATGATCGTCGTGATGACGATGTGGCTGCCGCGATAGGCCTGGAGCCACGCCGGCACGAGCGCCCAGATCCCGCCGAACAGCGCCGCCGAGATCACGGCGACCGCCATGACCACCGGCCACGGCCAGCCGCCCATCGCGAGGCCGACGAGGCCCACGCCGAGCCCCGCGATGTAGGCCTGCCCCTCGCCGCCGATGTTGAACAGCCCGCAATGGAAGGCGATCGCGACGGCGAGGCCGGCGAAGATGAAGTTGGTCGTGTAGTAGAGGGTGAAGCCGATGAGGTCGGTGTCGCCGAAAGCCCCCCACACGAGCACCTTCAGCGCCGCGACCGGGTCGACGCCCAGCACCCAGATCACCCCGCCCGCGATCACGAACGCCGCCAGCAGGTTGAGCAGCGGGAGGAGGACCAGCCCCACCCACCAGGGCACGTCGGCCGGCCGGCCGAACCCGTCGAGCGTCGCCATGGCTCAGGCCGCCTCCGCGATGCCGGCCATCATCAGGCCGATGCGCCGTTCGTCCGCCTGATCCGCCGGAACCTCGCCGACGATCATCCCGTCGAACATGACGATGATCCGGTCCGAAAGCGCCAGGATCTCGTCCAGCTCCACCGAGACGAGAAGGATCCCCTTCCCGTCGTTGCGCAGCTGAACGAGGCGGCGGTGGATGTACTCGATGGCGCCGATGTCGACGCCGCGGGTCGGCTGCCCCACCAGAAGCACGTCCGGGTTCCGCTCGATTTCGCGCGCAAGGATGATCTTCTGCTGGTTGCCGCCGGAAAACTTGGACGACTTGAGCGTCGGCACCGGCGGACGGACGTCGTAGGCCTCCATCTCCTTCGCGCAGCGCATGCGCACGCCGCTCCAGTCGATCAGGGGCCCGCGCGTATAGGCGGGGTCGTCCTCGTAGCCGAGGATCAGCGTCTCGTAAGCGGTGAAGCTGGTGACCATCCCCACCCGCTGCCGGTCCTCCGGCACGTGGGCCACGCCCGCCTGACGGACGGCACGCGCATCGGGCCGACGGGACGGGGTGATCAGGTCGGCGCCCGAGACGCGCACGCGGCCGGATGCGATCGGGCGCATCCCCGCCAGCGCCTCCATCAGTTCCGTCTGCCCGTTGCCGGAGACGCCGGCGACGCCGACGATCTCGCCCGCGCGGACGTCGAAGGTCGCGTCCTTGACCCGCCGGACGCCCTGCCCGTCGACGACGGTCAATCCCTCCACCTCGAGCACCTTGCGCCCGGCCGCCGCGGGCGGCTTCTCCACCCGCAGGACGACCGAGCGCCCGACCATCAGCGACGCCAGCTCCTCGCGCGAGGTCTCGGCCGTCGGCTTCGTCGCCACCACCTCGCCGCGGCGCATGACGGTGACCGTGTCGGTCAGCTCCATCACCTCGCGCAGCTTGTGGGTGATGATGACGATGGTCTTTCCCTGCGCCTTCAGCGCACGGAGGATGCGGAAGAGGTGGTCGACCTCCTGCGGCGTGAGGACGCCGGTCGGCTCGTCGAGGATGAGGATCTCGGCGCCGCGGAAGAGCGCCTTGAGGATCTCGAGCCGCTGCTGCACGCCGACCGGGAGGTCGCCGACCACCGCGTCGAGGTCAACCTCGAGCGCGTAGTCCTTCTCGAGGCGCGCCAGCTCGTCGCGTGCGCGTCGGGCGCCGGCGGCGAGCGTCATGCCGCCCTCGGCGCCAAGCAGCACGTTCTCCAGCACCGTGAAGGGATCCACCAGCATGAAGTGCTGGTGGACCATGCCGATGCCGGCGGCGATGGCGTCACGCGGGGAGCGGACGGCCAGAGGCCGCCCGCCCACGCGGATCTCGCCCGTGTCCGGCTGGAGATAGCCGTACACGATATTCATGGTCGTGGACTTGCCCGCCCCGTTCTCACCCACGATTCCGTGGATCGTGCCACGGGCGATCGCGAGGTCGATGTCGCGGTTGGCGTGGTTCGTCCCGAACCATTTGTTGACGCCCCGGACCTCGATGGCCGGGGCGTCGGCGACGGGAAGGCTCACTGCTGGTACGGACGGACGGTGATTTCGCCCGAGATGATCTTCTGGCGCGCCTCGGTGATGCGGCGCTCCATGTCGGCGCTGATCAGCGGGCGGTTGTTCTGGTCCAGCGCCCAGCCCACGCCGTCCTCGGCCACGCCGAGGCGCAGCGCGCCGGCCGTCCACTTGTTCTCGTGGGCGTCCTTCATGCAGGTGTAGACCGCGGTGTCGACCCGCTTGAGCATCGAGGTCAAGACCTTGCCCGGGTGCAGGTGGTTCTGGTTCGAATCCACGCCGATGGCGAGCCGGTTCAGGTCGGCCGCCGCCTGGAGCACGCCGAGGCCGGTGGCCCCCGCCGCCGCGTAGACGACGTCGGCACCGCGGTCGAACTGGCTGCGGGCGAGCTCGCCGCCGCGGGTCGGGTCGCGCCAGGCGGCCGGCGTGGTGCCGGTCATGTTCTGGAACACCTCGATCTGCGGGTTCACCGCCTTCGCGCCCTGCTCGTAGCCGAAGGCGAAGTTCCGGATCAGCGGGATGTCCATGCCGCCGACGAAGCCGACCTTGCCGGTCTTCGAGGCCATGGCGGCCGCCATGCCGACGAGGTACGAGCCCTCGTGCTCCTTGAAGGTGTAGGAGCGGACGTTCGGCGCGTTCACGACCGAATCGATGATGCAGAACCGGACGTTCGGGTTCTCGGCCGCGTTCTTCGTGACGGCGGCCGCCTGCGCGAAGCCGATGGCCACGACGAGGTTCGCGCCGCGGCGGACCATGTTGACCTGCGCCTGCTCGCGCTGGGCTTCGTTCGAGATCTCGAACTCGCGGTACTCGACGTTGAATTCCCTCTTGAAACGCTCCGCCCCGTTGTAGGCGGCCTCGTTGAACGACTTGTCGAACTTGCCGCCCATATCGAAGATTACGGCCGGCACCGACTGCGCCTGCGCAGCACCGGTGCTGACGGCGAGCGCGAGGCCCGCGACGGCGATACCACGAACGATCATCTGCATCTCTCCCTGCCCGACTTGAAAGTCCGGTTCGATGAAGCCCGCAACATAGCGCTGGCATCGCGCGCTGGCCACGGGATTCGAAACGGTGGCGGCACGGAAAGACCCAATGACCACAAGGGTTTGGCCGTCGGGGTCGTGTCGCGCCGCAGCGAAACCGCACTTGCGCTGGATATCCAGAGTGGTCCAAACCATCCGCGAAGGCCCCGCGGGGAACGGGGCGGCGGGGGAAGGGACCGGCACGCATGACCGTCGCGCACATCGTCACGCCGCGCCATCTGGTGATCGGCGGCGGATCGCTCGCCCAGGCCGGCGACCTTCTTGGGCGCATCGGGGCGACCCGCGTCCTTGTGGTGACCGACGCGTTCCTCGCCGGCAACGGCACCGTCGCGAGGCTCGCGGCCGTCCTCGACGCGGCGGGCATCGGCCACGCGGTCTTCACGGAGACGGTCCCCGATCCGACGACGGCGGTCGTCGCGGCGGGGGTGCGCCGCCTCGCCGACGGCGGGTTCGACGGGCTGGTGGCGCTGGGCGGCGGCTCGCCCATCGATACGGCCAAGGCGATGGCGGTGCTGCACGCCAATGGCGGGCGCATGCGCGACTACAAGGTGCCGAATCCGATCCCGAAGGCGGGACCGCCGCTGCTCGCCATCCCGACCACCGCGGGGACAGGGTCGGAGGTGACGCGCTTCACCGTCATCACCGATACCGAGACCGACGAGAAGATGCTGATCGCCGGGGCCGACCTCGTCCCCGCTGCCGCGATCGTCGACTACGAGCTGACCCTGACCAAGCCCTTCCGCCTCACCGCGGACACGGGCATCGACAGCCTGACCCACGCGATCGAGGCCTTCGTCAGCCGCAAGGCCAACCCCTACGCCGACGCCATGGCGCGCGAGGCGATGGCGCTGATCGCCGCCAACGTCCGCACCGCCTGCCGCGAGCCCGGGAACCGCGCGGCCCGCGAGGCGATGATGCTGGGGGCGACGCTGGCGGGGCTCGCCTTCTCCTCCGCTTCGGTGGCGCTGGTCCACGGGATGAGCCGACCGATCGGCGCGCATTTCCACGTCCCGCACGGGCTGTCGAACGCGATGCTGCTCCCCGCGGTCACCGCCTTCTCGCTCGCGTCGGCGCCCGGCCGCTACGCCGACTGCGCCCGGGCGATGGGCGTGGCCGCCGCCGGGGCGGACGACGCGGTGGCGGGCTCGGCGCTGCTGGGCGCGCTGCGGGCGCTGAACGCCGACCTGAAGGTGCCGACGCCCCGGGAATGGGGCATCGAGACGACCCGGTACGGCAACCTGACCCGGACGATGGCGAAGCAGGCGCTCGCCTCGGGGTCGCCGGCCAACAACCCCCGCGTTCCGACGGAGGACGAGATCGTCGCCCTCTACGCCGAGGTCTTCGGCTGACCGCGACGCCTCTGGAGAGACCGTCCACGCCTTGTCCTTGTCGTTCCTTCTCGGTTTCGTCGCCGGCTTCGTCGTCGCCGCACCCGTGGGCGCGGCCTCGGTCCTTCTCGTCCGCCGCGCGATGCACGGCGGGTTCCCGGGCGCGTTCGCGGTGGGCCTCGGCGCCGCCGCCGGCGACACGGTGTTCGGTGCCCTCGCGATCGCCGGGGTCGGAACCATCCTCGGCTTCGTCGTCGCGCACGAGACGGAGACGCGGCTCGTCGGCGGGGCGATCCTCCTCGCCGCCGCCGCCCTGACGTGGCGCACCCCGCCCCGCCCGCTCGACGAGCCGGGACCGAACCGCGGCAGCCTGCTGGGAAGTGCGGCGGCCGGGTTCGCGCTGACGATCACGAACCCGATCACGCCGGCCGCCTTCATCATGGTGTTCGCCGCCCTCGGCCTCGGCGAGGAACTCGGGCGGCGTGAGATGGTGTCGATGACGACCGGCCTGTTCGCCGGCGCCATGGCGTGGATGGGCGGGCTCGCCTGGGTCGCGAGCCACGCCCGACGGCGCATGACGGACGAACTCCTCGCGAAGACCGCCCGGTGGACCTCCGCCCTCCTCGCCGTGTGCGGGACCTGGGCGATCCTGTCGGTCGTGCTCCGCTGACCCCGCGCGCCGCGATCAGTAGTCCCATCGGAAATTGACGCCGACGCCCGTCCCGGTCTGGGGCCCGACCGTGCTCTCGACGCGGATGTTGTCGGTGATCTCCACCTCCACCCGCGCCCGGCTCTCGCCGGTGAAGCGCTGCTCGACCCCGACGTAGACCCGGTCGTTGACGTAGCGCCCGGCCGAGACGCCACCCGAGGTCCCGCCATCGGCCGCCCCGGTCCCCGAACCGCCGCCGATCTCCAGCCGATCCAGGCCGAAGGAGCGACGGAGCGTGTCGACGACGCCGGGACCGCCGCCGATGCCGGCCAGCTGCGCCACCGACTGGGCGAGCTGGGCGGCCTCGAACGCCGAGAGCTGGGACGGCGACTTCTCGAACAGGAGGCGCGCGAGCACCTCCTCCTGCGGCAGGTCGGGGACGGAGGTGAGGGCGATTTCCGGCCGGGTGGCCGTCCCCGTCACGCGGACGACGGCCGTCACCTCGCGCGAGCGCGCCTCCGCCGCGACGGCGAGGCGCGGGGTGAGGTCCCGACCTTCGAACGTCACGTCCGCCTGGCGGAAATCGAAGGTCTTGCCGAGCAGGTCGAGCCGCCCCCGCACCAGCGAAAAGCCGCCGGTCACCGCCGGCTCCGCCACCGTGCCGCCGACGCGCGCGTCGGCCTGCAGCTCCGCGTCCAGCCCGCGCCCGCGCACGAAGATCTGGTTGGCCGCACGCACCGTGACGTCGAGGGCGATGGCGGCCGACAGCGGCGGCCCGGCGTTGGCCGTCCGCGCCGCCGGC
>CANGXM010000140.1 GCA_947457845.1 Rhodospirillales bacterium
CGCCGCGACGACGCGCCGCGCCGCGTCGGCCGAACGCTCCATCCGCGCGACCAGATAAGGCAGCACCCCGTCGGCGACGTCGATGCGCCGGTCGGCGCAGAGCTTCGCCAGAAGGGCCGCCAGCAGCGTGTCGCTCGGCCGCGCCATGCCGGCGGACGGCAGCGCGAGGAGGCGGGAGGAAAGATCGGGCAGCGTCACGCCCCAGCGGGCCGCCGGCCGGCGGGCCGAGAGCAGGAGGGACGCGCGCCGCTCGCGGGCGAGATTGTGGAGGTGGAGGAGCGCGCGCTCCCGGTGCGGAAGGCCGGCCACCGCGTCCGCGTCCTCCACCGCCACCGCCCAGTCCGAGCCGACGATGTCGGGCACGTCCTCGACGGTCAGGGCCGCGCCGCTGACGACGACGGCGTGGCTGCGCGCCCGCCAGACCTGGACGAGGTGGCTCTTGCCGCTGCCCGGGGGGCCGTGGACGACCAGCGCGGGGACAGGCCAGGCGGGCCAGCGGTCGATCCAGGCGACGGCCTCGGCGTTCGAGGTATCGACGAGGAAGTCGGCCGCCGCCATCGCCGGGCGGAACGGAAGGTCGAGCGGGATCTGGGTGGCGGCCGACACGGTTCAGCCTCCGGGCCCGTCGGCGCCGCGGCCGCGGAAATAGGCGCTGCCCAGATACTGGCGCAGGGCGAACCGGGTCCCCACCCCGACCACGGCGGCCACGGGCACCGCGACGAGCACGCCGAGGAAACCGAAGAGATATCCGCCGGCCAGCAGCGCGAACATGACCCAGACCGGGTGCAGCCCGACCGATCCGCCGACAAGGCGCGGCGTGACGAAGTTCCCCTCGATGAACTGCCCGAACAGGAACAGGCCCGCGACCACCCCCACCATCGTCCAGCTGTCGTACTGGGCGACCGCGAGCGAGACGCTCGCCAGGAGGCCGACCGCCGAGCCGACGTACGGAATGATGGAGAGCACGCCGACGACGACGCCGATGCTCAGCCCGAAGTCGAGGCCGACGAGCGTGAGGACGACGGCGTAGTAGGCGCCCAGGATCACGCAGACCGCCGACTGGCCGCGGACGAAGCCGGCCAGCGTGCGGTCCACCTCCCGCACCTCGGCGCGGATGAGGTCCGCGTTGCGACGCGGCAGCCAGCCGTCCACCGTGGACACGATCAGGTCCCAGTCGCGCAGCAGGTAGAAGGCGACGACCGGCGTGATGACGAGCACCGACACCACGTCGAGGATCGCGAAGCCGCGCGACAGGAGCCCGGTCAGGAAGCTCCCGATCCACAAGACGACGTCGCCGGCATAGTCCGTCGCCGCCGACCGCAGGCGCTCCACGTCCTCCGGCCGGAGCCGGTCGACGAGCCCCAGGAGCGCCGGGACCATCTCGTCGCGGACGCGCTCGACCAGCATCGGCAGCCGGTCGGCGAGGCGGAGCAGCTGGACCTTGAAGAGCGGCACGAGCAGCACGACCGTGCCGGCGATGCCGACGGCGAACCCGCACAACGCCAAGAGCGTCCCCGCCCAGCGCGGCAGACCGAGGCGGGCGCAGCGGTCGACGATCGGGTCGAGCAGGTAGGCGATCGCGATGCCCAGCACGAAGGGGAGCAGCATCCCCGACAGGAGCCACAGGCTGGCGAGCGTGGCGGCGAGCGCCAGCAGCCAGAAGCGCAGCGGCCGGTGTTCGCCCGCCGACATCAGCCGACCGGGGGCGGGACGCGGGGCGGCGCGTTGAGGAGTTGCCACCCCTGCGCGAGATACACGGCGCCGGACGCCAGCGTCGTCGCCGCGGCGAGGAAAAAGAGCGGACGCACGAGGGGCTCGAACGACTCCAGTTCGAGACCCACGATCGCAAGGATGCCGCCTGCGAGAAGGATCTGCACGAGGGTGTTCACCTTGCTGATGAATGACGGCTGCATCACGACCGCGATCCGCAAGTTGTACAGCAGGAGGACGCCGCCGACGATCATGATGTCGCGCGAGACGACCAGGACGACGAGCCATGTCGGCAGGTGGCCGGCCTTGGCGAGTGCGAGGAAGGTGCAGACGAGGAGCGCCTTGTCGGCGACCGGGTCGAGATAGGCGCCGAGCGCGCTGCGGGCCCGCCAGAAGCGGGCGATGAAACCGTCGACGCCGTCGGACGCCCCCGCGATCACGAACAGCCAGAACGCCCACGTCATCTCGCCTTCGAGGATCAGCCAGACCTCGATCGGAACCGAGACGAGACGCCCGAGAGAGAGGAGGTTCGGGACATGCTGGATCACGGACCGGCGCCGGCCAGCGAAAGCGTCCAGGCGCCTCCGGCGCGGGGGTCGAGCTGGAGGCGTCGCTGGGCGAGAGCCGAGCGCAGCCGATCGGTGTCGCCACGGTAGTGCAGTTCAAGTTCCGCCGCCGTACGGGTCAGCGACAGGATGTTGGCGCGGCTGACGAGCGGCACGCCGGCGATGCGCCGCCGCATCTCCACCCACTCGCGGACGTCGGCGAAGTTCGTCGTCAGGAGGAGCGACGCCTCCACCCCCGGGGCGACGATGGTCTCCGCCCGCCAGTCGTCGTCGAAGCGCTCGGTCACCGCGCGGACCGCAAGGTTCAGGGTGTCGGGGCCGTCCGGGACCGGCACGGTGTAGGGCTCGGAGGGTTCGGTATCGCCGACGCGGACCCGCGTCACCGTCACGGTCGTGGCGCCCGCCGGCGGCGTGCCGTCCGGGTTCAGCGGGAGGGCGGCGACGGCCACGCTGCCCGCACCGTACCGCCGGGCGATCACCGACAGGGCCGCCGGATCCACCGCCGCCGCCTGCGCGGTCGTCACGTCCGCGACGTCCGCCAGATCCCCGAACGGCACGAGGACCGGCACGAGCTGGTCGTTCAGCGGCGCCTGCTCCCACGCCTCCCGCCAGGGAGTGCGGACGTCCCAAAGGACGGTGTCGTCGCCGCGGATCGCAACGGGCAGGACGAGGACGGGCCGGCTCTCGGCCTCGGCGAAGGGAACGGAAGCCTGGGTCAGCGCCTGTCGCACCGCCGGCGGGGAGAACCGCACCGCGAGGCGGGCGACGTAGCGCACCGCCGACGTCCGCTCCTCCTGCACCTCGAGTCCCTGGACGAGGCGCGAGGCGTCGAGCCGGTCCGCCCCGGCGGTCGAGCCCGACAGGCGCGCGACCAGTCGCCGCAGCGCCTCCTTCTGCGCCTCGGCGACCGCCTCCTCCCGCGCCGCCGCGGCGCTCGCGGCGGTCACGTCGACCGCGACGTCGCGCACGGTGAAGGGGTCGGCGCGGACCGCGTGGGACGCGATCAGGATCGACATCCCCACCGCAACGGCCCCGAGGCGACGGGCGACGTGTCGGGAAAGCGAACGGAGCGCCATTGCAGGACCTTCCGGGATATGCTGACACCATCGCGACCGGACGGCCGGTCGAGACGCCAACGACGATAACACCGCACCGCGCCGCCCGGCACGACGCGATGCGGGCGGGGGTCACGCCACGTGGAACGGCTCGCACTCGGCGTTCTGATATCGGGACGGGGCAGCAATCTCCAAGCCCTGATCGACGCCTGCGCGGACCCCACGTTTCCGGCCCGGATCGCGGTGGCGCTTTCCAACCGGGCGGACGCGGGCGGCCTCGACCGGGCGGCGGCGCAGGGGATCCCCTGCGCCGTCGTCCCCCACCGCGACCATCCGGACAGGGAGGGCTTCGAACGGGCGGTCGACCGCGTCCTGCGCGACGCCGGGGTGGGGCTTGTCTGCCTCGCCGGCTTCATGCGCGTGCTGACCCCCTGGTTCGTCGGCGCGTGGGCGAACCGGCTGATCAACATCCACCCCTCCCTCCTCCCCGCGTTCCCGGGCCTCGACACGCACCGTCGCGCACTCGACGCGGGGGTCCGGTTCCACGGCTGCACTGTCCATTTCGTCCGGGCCGACGTCGACAGCGGGCCGATCGTCGTCCAGGCGGCGGTGCCGGTCCTCCCCGACGACGACGAGGCGCGGCTGGCGGCACGGGTGCTCGCGGCCGAGCACCGCTGCTATCCGCTGGCCGTGCGCCTCGTGGCGGAGGGGCGGGTGCGGATCGTCGGCGGACGCGCGGTCGTCGAGGGCGCCGCCGCACCCCGGGGCGCCGCGCTGAACCCGTGCGACTGCGCATCCTCTTGAAAACGCTGCGTGCCCACAGTACACCGGGCATAGTCACCGGGGAGGCGAACATGGCGGGCCAGCAGCAGGCCAACGGCAGCGGTTTCGACGCGGCAGGGCACCAGCGCGGCTGGGAGGGCTTCACGGTCTTCATGAAATGGGGCGTGATCTCGGTCGTCGTCCTCCTCCTCCTGATGGCTCTCTTCCTTCTCTGACGGCGCCGGGCGCGGGGCCGATGGACAGCACCGCCCTCGCCGCCGCATTCGAAGCGCTCGAGGACTGCATCAGCATCTGGGACCGGGACGGGCGCCTCACCCACTGGAACCAGGCCTTCGGAGACGTCCATCGCGGCACCGGCTTCGTCGTGGTGGCCGGCGTGACGTTCGAGGACATGCTGCGCGACGGCCTCAGCCTCGACCTCTACGATTGCGACGGGATGTCGGCGGACGAGTACGTCGCCAGTCAGATACGGCGGCGCGACGCGCTGGAGCCGCGCGAGTTCGCCCTGCGCGACGGGCGCTGGATGCTCACGCGCACGCGCAGGATGGTCGACGGCAATCTCGTCAGCGTCACGACCGACATCACCAGCATCAAGATGCGCGAGGCGGCGCGGACCGCGGCCCGATCGATCGAGGCCGCGCTGACCGAGGACCTGCGCGCGGCTGCGAAGGACCTGGAGCGCGCGCGGCTGGAGGCGGAGAACGCACGCCTCAACGCCGAGGCCGCGAGCCGGGCGAAGACCCAGCTCCTCGCTCGCGTGAGCCACGAACTGCGCACGCCGCTGAACGCGATCATCGGCTTCTCCGAGATCCTGGAGCAGGAGTTGTTCGGCCCGCTCGGCGACGCCCGCTACGTCGACTATTCCAAGGACATCCACCAGAGCGGGGCCCACCTCCTCGTCCTCATCAACGACATCATCGACCTCTCGCGCCTCGAATCGGGAAGCTACAGGCTCGAGGACGCGCCGCTCGACCTCGCGCAGCCGATCGAGGCGTCGATGCGGCTGGTCCGGCAGATGTCGATCCAGAAGAGCGTGGAGTTGATCAACGGTGGCGTCGAGACGCCGTGGGTGATGGCGGACGAGCGGGCGCTGCGCCAGATCATGATCAACCTGATGTCGAACGCGGTCAAGTTCACCCGAAAGAGCGGCACCGTCCTCGTCCGGGCGGCCAATAGCGAGGACGGCGGCGTCGAAATCGTCGTCCGCGACACGGGCGTCGGCATCCCGCCCGACGACCTCGACCGGCTGTTCGAGCCCTTCGCGCGGGCGAGCAACACCGAGACGGCGTCGGAAGCGGGAACGGGGCTGGGCCTCGCCATCGTGCGGTCCCTGACGGAACTGCTCGGCGGCAAGGTGACGATCGAGAGCGTGCTGGACGTGGGGACGACGGTCCGTGTGCGGCTACCGGCGTCGCGCATCATCACCGGGGCCACCACGCTACGGCCCTGGGCGGTGGGCGGCGCCTGAAGCGCCGCCCGGTCCCCATCAGGGGACGATCTCGGTCGCAGCGAAGAAGAACGCGATCTCCGCCGCCGCCGCCTCGGGGCTGTCCGACCCGTGCGCCGAGTTCGCCTCGATGCTCTCGGCGAACTCCTTGCGGATGGTGCCCGGCGCCGCGTTCGCGGGGTTGGTGGCGCCCATGATGTCGCGGTTCTTCTGGATGGCGCCCTCGCCCTCCAGTACCTGCACGACGACGGGGCCGGACGTCATGAAGTCGACGAGACTGCGGAAGAACGGCCGCTCCTTGTGCGCGCCGTAGAAGGCCTCGGCCTGGGCGGTCGTCAGGCGCACGCGCTTCTGCGCGACGATGCGCAGGCCGCCGTCCTCGAACTTCGTGTTGACCTTGCCGGTCAGGTCGCGCCGCGTGGCGTCCGGCTTGATGATGGATAGGGTCCGTTCGACGGCCATGGCGCAGCGCGCTCCCGTGCTTCGGTAATGAGGTTCGGAATCGGCGCGCGTTATAGCCGCAGCGCACAATCGCGGCAATGGCGAAGAGGATCCGTAGCGTCGACGGGTGGAGTGCGCCCTTCCCCGTCGTGCGCGCGCCCCACCCGTGCTATCTCCCACTCGCCATGATCCACATCCAGGACCTCACCTACCGGGTCGCCGGGCGCACGCTCATCGACACGGCGAGCGTCACGATCCCGGGCGGCCACCGCGTCTCGCTCGTCGGGCGCAACGGCACGGGCAAGTCGACCCTGCTGAAGCTGATCGTGGGCGAACTCTCGCCCGACGCGGGCGCCATCCAGCTGCCCGTCGGCTGCCGCGTCGGCATGCTCGCGCAGGAGGCGCCGGGCACCGACGCCACCCTCCTCGACACGGTGCTGGCCGCCGACGTGGAGCGCACGGCGCTGATCGCCGAGGCGGAGACCGCGACCGATCCGGTCCGCATCGGCGAGATCCACGCCCGCCTCGTCGACATCGGCGCGCAGGCCGCACCGGCCCGCGCCGGGCGCATCCTGGCCGGCCTCGGATTCGATGCCGAGGCGCAGCAGCGCTCGTGCAACGCGTTCTCGGGCGGGTGGCGCATGCGCGTGGCGCTGGCCGCCATCCTGTTCGCCGAACCCGACCTCCTGCTGCTGGACGAGCCGACCAACCACCTCGACTTCGAGGCGACGATCTGGCTCACCGACTTCCTGAAGGCCTATCCGCACACGCTCGTCATCGTGAGCCACGACCGGGAGTTGCTGAACGCCGTCCCCACGACGACGGTCCACCTCGACCACGCCAAGCTCGTCGCCTATGCCGGGAACTACGACACCTTCGAGCGGACGCGGCAGGCGAACCTCGAGCGGCTGGAGGCGCAGAAGGCCAAGCAGGACCGCGAACGGGCGCACATGCAGGCCTTCGTCGACCGGTTCCGCTACAAGGCGTCGAAGGCGCGCCAGGCGCAGAGCCGGCTGAAGATGCTGGAGCGGCTCGGACCCGCGATGGCGATCCCCCTCGATCCGGCGACGCCCTCGTTCGACTTCCCCTCGCCGGTCCCCCTCTCCCCGCCGCTCCTCACGCTCGATCGGGTCTCGATCGGCTACGGCGAGCGGACGGTGCTGCGCAGCCTCGACCTGCGCATCGACGAGGACGACCGCATCGCGCTCCTGGGGGCGAACGGCAACGGAAAGTCGACGCTGATCAAGCTTCTCGCGGGCCGGCTCAAGCCCATGGCGGGGGAGGTCGGGCGCTCTTCGAAGATGCGGGTCGGCTATTTCGCGCAGCACCAGACCGATGAACTCGACCTCGCGGCGACGGCGCTTGGCCACACCCAGCGGCTCATGCCCGGCCTGACCGAGGAGAAGGTGCGCGCGCACCTCGGCCGCTTCGGCTTCCAGCAGGCCAAGGCGGAGACGCGGATCGGCGACATGTCCGGCGGCGAGAAGGCGCGCCTCCTGTTCGCGCTGATGACGCGCGACGCGCCGCACATCCTTCTGCTCGACGAGCCGACGAACCACCTCGACATCGACAGCCGGGCCTCGCTGGTGGAGGCGATCAACGGGTTCGCCGGGGCGGTCATCCTGATCAGCCACGACCCGCACCTGATCCGCCTGACCGCGGACCGGCTGTGGATCGTGGCCGACGGGGCGTGCCGGCCATTCGACGGCGACCTCGACGACTACGAGCGCAGCCTGCTGGAGGCGGGCCGGAGCGCGCGTGCCGAGGCGCGCGCCGCCTCGGGCCAGGGCGTCCCGAACCGCAAGGACCAGCGGCGGTCGGCGGCCGAACAGCGCGCGCAGCTGGCCCCGCTGCGCAAGCGCGTCCAGGAGGCGGAGAAGAGGGTCGACGCCCTCACCGCGAAACGACGGACCTTGGCCGAACGCCTCGCCGATCCCACTCTCTACGGAGGGCCGGTGGAGGGCGTGACCAAGCTCCAGATCGAGATGGGGCAGGTCGAACGAGACCTCGCCGACGCGGAGGAGGCCTGGCTCCTCGCCCAGGATGAGCTGGATTCCGCCGTCACGAGCCCGTAACAGCTTTCTGGGAACGTCGCCGCCCAACGGCCCCTCCAGGGGGGCGATCGGAGTTTAGAGGACGCCCTGACCGTGACCAGCAATCCGTCCCTGGGCGAACCGCCCTCCGCCGCAGGCCTGTTCTTCCGCCGCTGGCTCGCCGATCCGCTCGGCATGGGGTCGATCATCCCCTCGTCGTCCGCGCTGCGCCGCGCGATCGCGCGCAACGTGCGGCGAACGGGCGACCAGATCGTGGTCGAGTTCGGCGGCGGGACGGGTGCGGTGACAAAAGGCCTGCTGGCGAACGGCATCCCGGGCGACCGCGTCTGGTCGATCGAGATCGACGGCGAGCTCGCCCGCTTCCTGTCGCACCTGTTTCCCGGGGTGAACGTCGTCGAGGGGGACGCGCGGGAGGCCGACCGGCTGATCCCCGCGGAACACGTCGGCAACGTCGGGACCGTGATCGTCGGCATCCCGATGGTGATGCTGCCCCGGCCGTTGCAGACGGAGATCATCGACGCGATCTTCAGGATCATGCCGCCGGGATCGCGCTTTCTCCTGTATACCTATTGCATCACGTCGCCCCTGCCGCTGGCCGCACTGGGGCTCAAGGGCGAGCGGCTGGCCTGGACGCCGGCGAACTTTCCGCCCGCGTCCGTCTGGGGATACTGGCGCGCATGACGAGATCGGGTCCCCTGGCGGCGCTCGTGGCGCTCCTCCCTCTGCTGGCCGCAATCGAAGCGGCAGCGCAGACCGGAGTCTCCACGACCGCCTCGACCGCCATGGAGGCCCGCACCGTCCGCCCCGTCCCGCCCACCCGGCCGCAGCCGGTGCCGACGGGTCCGCAGGCCACCACGCAGCAGGCCACCACGCAGCAGGCCGCCACGCAGCAGGCCGACGTCGAGCGGCAGGTGCGGGACATGATCCTGCGCCAGGGCCGGATGCAGATGAACGCGCTGGTGCCCGGTGCGGGCCTCGTCCTGTCGCCGGATCGGTTCGACGACGACCCCGCCCTGCCCCCGGCCGCGGTCGGACCGCCGGTCCGCGTCGACGGGGCTCAGGCCGCGAAGCCCGAGGGGGCCACGCCGCCGCGCCGGCCGCCTGCCCGGCTCCAGCGTTTCAGGATGGGCGAGCGGGTGAGCGAGCCTTTGCCCATGCGCCGCGCGGGCAACTACGGCTGGTGACGGCGGTGCCGGTCAGTCCTTCTTCGGCGCGCGGCGCAGCAGCGGATCCGTAAGCCCGGGGGGCAGCACGCCGAGGAGCCAGGCGCCCGCGTAGGTCGGGAAGGGAAACGCGATCCTCGCCCTGTTGCGGGCGATCCCGCGCGCGATGATGCCGGCCGCCCGGTCCGCCGGCATGAGGAAGGGCATCGGAAAGCGGTTCGCCGCCGTCATGCGCGAGACGACGTATCCGGGGCAGATCACCGACACCCCGACGCCACGGTCCGCCACCTCGCCCCGAAGCGCCTCGCCGTAGACCCGCACGGCGGCCTTGGACGCGCAGTAGGCCGGCGCGCCCGGAAATCCGCGGAACGACGCCAGCGACGACATCAGCGCCAGATGCCCCCGCCCCCGGGCGAGCATCGCCGGCAGCAGCGGATGGACCGTGTTGAACACGCCGTCCACGTTCACCGCGAAGATCCTCCGCACCTGTTCGGCGCTCTCGCCGCCACGCCCCGTCCCGGCGGAGGTGCCGGCGTTGGCGATGCAGAGGTCGACCGGGGCCGCCGCATCCACCTCGGCCAGCCATGTCGCCATCGCGTCCCTGTCGGCGACGTCGACGAGGCCGGTCACGACCGTGGCCCCGGCCGAGCGGCAGGCGTCGGCCACCTGCGCGAGCCGCTCTCCGTCGCGGCCGGTGAGCGCCAGCGCGACGCCGGGCGCGGCATAGAGGCGGGCGAGCGCCTCGCCGATGCCGCTGGATGCGCCGGTCACCACGATCGAGGAGAAGAGCCCGCCATGCGTCGCCATCCTTCGGGGCCCTTCGCTTGTTGCCGACCAATCCGGGGGATATAACGACGCCGCATCCCACAGACGAGGCCGCATTGCCCGCCCTCCCGACGATTTCCAGCATGACCGGCTTCGCGCGGGTCGAGGGCGCCGTCGCCGGCCAGTCCTGGGCGATCGAGATCAAGAGCGTGAACGGCAAGGGTCTCGACGTGCGCTGCCGCGCGCCGGTCGGTTTCGATGCGGTCGAGGCGGCGGTCCGGACGCTGGCGGCGCAGCGGCTGAAGCGCGGATCGGTGACGGTCGGCGTCACCGTGTCCCGCGACGGCGCCACGGGCCAGATCCGGATCAACCGTGCGCTCCTCGACGAGGTGCTGGCCATCGCGCGCGAGATGGAGGGAGCGGGCGCCGCGCGTCCGCGGATCGACGCGCTCTTGTCCGTCCGTGGCGTGATCGACGCCGGCGACGAGGCCGCGGGGCCCGAACAGCGCGCCGCGGTCGAGGCGGCGCTGACCGCGGCGGCCGGCGCCGCGCTCGAACG
>CANGXM010000141.1 GCA_947457845.1 Rhodospirillales bacterium
GCTGCCGTCGCCTCGCCAAGGACTGGGAGAACCTCAACCGCCAGGCGTTGGCATTCCTTCGTCTCGCCTCCATCCGCCTCATGCTGCGGCGCCTCTGCAAGCCCACGTAAACTTTCCGGACAGACTCTCAGGAGATCGAGGGTGAACTGACGATCGTCAAGCATTGTCGGGACCTCCTCGGGATGGCATGATGTGACCCACAGTGACGAACGCGGACTGCCGCTGACATTCGGGAATACCATATCGCAGGATTGGCATCGGATATTGGGGTGAGGTCTTCCCGACAGCACGGACGTTCATTTCATCACCTTTGATTTAACTGACTTATTTGGCCCATGAGGTGCCACGCTCGACGTGACCGGCCGCGCCTGTTGAAGGTGGGCCGAGATGAAGGCGTCGAGGTCGGCGGAACGGATGCGGACGACCGACCCAATGCGGACGGCGGCGAGGTCGCCGGCCTCGATCCAGCGGCGGACGGTGCGCGGGTGGACGTCGAAGTGCGCGGCGGCTGCCTTCAGGGTCAGCAGGGGCGTCGACGCGGTCGGGGTCGAGGTGGCGGGCGTGGTCGCTCGGCGCGGGGCGCGCGGGCGGTTCACCGGGACGCGTCCTTGGCCAGCGGAAGACCGCGCAGGAAGGCGTCCAACTCGTCGAATAGGATGAGCGTGCGCGCGCCGTACTTGCGCGGGCAGAGGTGTCCCTCAGCGATCAGGTTGTAGAGCGAGGATCGCGACAGGCCGCTGAGTGCGCTCGCTTCCGCGATCGTGACGGCGATCGGCCGGGCGGCGACCATCGGCGTGGCGATCGGCGGTTGGGCGGTCGACCGGGGTTCGGACGTGCGGCGCATCGGACAGCTCGGGGACGGGTGATCCGTCGCCTCGAGGAGTCGGGCCGGCCCAAATTGTCGTCTAGCTCGGTTTAATTGAGTTTAATTGCCGCCGGATCCGGCTTGGCCGTTTCGCTTCGGGCTCCCCGGCTTCGGACCTCGCCGGATCCAGGTCGTGGTCGGGACCTTGGCGGCGGCGTCGGTCCAGGCCCGCTTGAACGCGTAACCCGTCAGCCCCTCGAACCGCGCGATGGCGTCCGCCTGGACCTTCCGCTTCTGCGGCCGCTGCTCCTCGTTGCGCATGCGGTCGATGAGCCAGCGCGTACAGGCCGCCCGCGCGGATTCGAGCAGGGATGGCGCGCTGACGATCCGTCCCTTGATGGTCGTGGCGACCTGCGGCTCGAAGACGATCTGGTCGAAGAGCAACGAGACGACGCGGGCACCGGCGGCGCGCGGCCAGGGAACGCCGGCCAGATTGGCGCGCCATTGCGCCATGGGGGGCTCGAGGTCCGCGCTCGGTTGGGCGGTCTTCTCGGTCTCGGGTGGCGTCGCGTCGAGCACCCGAAGCAGATCGTGATCAGCCGTCGTGAGCGGGTCGTCGACGTTCGCGAAGCGGAGCAGGGTCGACAGCAGGTCGGCCACGCCGTCTGCCGACTGGATGTCCGGAACGGCACGCTTCTCCGGAATGTGGATCGCCGACCTCTGCCGACCGGTCGGGTTGACCCAGGCGGCCAGGAGCGGATCGAACGCGATCGTGAAGGATCCGTCCAACTCCCCGGCCCAAAGCTGGTCCCAGACGAGCGCCGTCAACTGGTCCATCGAGAAGTCCGGTCGGTTGACGCGCGCGGCCGACAGAAGCTCCTTCATCTTCAAGGGCGGCGGGGGCTTGGTCATGGCCGGAACTCCGCCGCGCTGGCATCCGGTGGCGTCGACCTGGACAGTGGTGGAAGTCCCGCGGTATCGAGGGCCGCCCCGGTCACCATCGAGGTGACGAAGGCCCCCCACGCCTCCATCAGCGGGCGCCGCTTCTCCAGCAGGTCGCTCCGCTGATAGGCGGCCATCACCTTGTCCTTGATCGTGTGGGAGAGCGCCGCCTCGCTGACGGCGCTCGGCGTCTGTGTCGTCTCCTCCGCCCAGACCCGGAACGTGCTGCGGAACCCGTGCACCGTCACCGGGACCGACATGCGCCGCAGGACCATGGCGACCGACATGTTGGACAGCGCCCGGTCACCGCGCTGGCCGGGGAAGACGAGGTCGCCGCGCCGGATCGCGTGCAGCTTGCGCAGGAGCTGCAACGCCGGGGCCGACAGCGGGACCCGGTGCGGATTGTTGGTCTTCATGCGCGCGGCCGGCACCGTCCACACGGCAGCACCCAGGTCGAACTCCTCCCACCGCGCGCCCAGCACCTCGCCGCTGCGCCCGGCGGTCAGGATGGCGAGTTCCAGCGCCCGCGCCCCCAACCCGTCCTGGATCTGCAGCCGCACCCAGAAGGCCGGGAGGTCCGGGTAGGGCAAGGAGGCGTGGTGCTCGACCTTGGCCACCGCCCCCTTGGCCGGAAACACCTGATCGAGGTGGCCGCGCCAGCGCGCCGGGTTCTCGCCGGTGCGCCAGTTGCGCACACGCGCATAATCCAGCGTCGCCTCGATACGGCCGCGGATCCGGCTCGCCGTCTCCGGCACCTGCGACCAGATCGGCTCCAGCACGCGGACCAGATCGTCCGTGTTCACCGCCGCGACCGGCCGGTCGCCGATCAGCGGGAAGACGTAGCGCTCGAGCGAGGCGGTCCATTGGGCGGCGTGTTTGGCATTACGCCAGCCGTCCTGTCGCATGCGGATCATGGTCGCGGCCGCCTCGCGCAGGGTGATCGCGCGCCCGGCCTCGTCGGTGGCGCGTTGCCGGCGCGCCTCGATCGGGTCCTGGCCCTCGCGGACCAGCTTGCGGGCGGTGGCGGCGAGTTCGCGGGCCTGGGCGAGGGTCACGTCGGCCACGGGGCCGAGACCCATGTCGCGGCGACGACCCGCGAGCGAGAAGCGGAAGACCCAGGACTTGGTGCCGGCGGGGCTGATCTGGAGATAGAGCCCGCCGCCGTCGGCGAAGAGCCCGGGCGTGGTGAGGCTCACCACCCCGCGTGCCGTCAATCCCGCAGCCCGCTTGGGCATGTCCCACCTCCATCCGAACCGATGGATGATGGGTGAGGTCGTCAGGGGTGTCCAGGTCCGTCGTGGGCCGTCCTACCCCACAAACGACCCACCATCAGGCGCTGGATTGAGGTGGGTTCCGATGGACGGCTGTGGACAGCGCACCCCGAAAAAACGTTCCAAACCAGTGCTTTGAAACACAAACCTGGACGTCTATGGACGTCAAAGTGGCGGAGAGGATGGGATTCGAACCCACGGTACGGGTTTCCCCGTACAACGGTTTAGCAAACCGCCGCCTTCAGCCACTCGGCCACCTCTCCGCGGTGCACGTCCCGGCGGAGGGCGCATGCACCTTTCTTCTATCCGCCCAGGTCCCGGGGTGTCAACGACACCGGCGGGAGCAGGGGCGGTTCCCTCCTCACTCCTTGAGCTTCTTCGACAGCAGATCGTTCACCAGCGCCGGGTTCGCCTTGCCCTGGGTCTGCTTCATCACCTGGCCGACGAAGAAGCCGAAGAGCTTGTCCTTGCCCGACCGGAACTCCGCAACCTTGTCCGCGTTCGCCGCCAGCACCGCGGCGATCGCCCCGTCGATGGCGCCCGTGTCGGTGACCTGCCGCAGGCCCTTCTCCTCCACGATGGCGGCGGCCGGCTTGCCGGTCTCGAACATCTCGGCGAACACGTCCTTGGCGATGCGGCCGGAGATCGTGTCGTCGGCCATCAGGTCGATGAGGCCGCCCAGCGCATCGGCCGAGATCGGGCTCTCGGCGATGTCCTTGCCCGACCTGTTCAGCGCGCCGAACAGGTCGCCCGTCACCCAGTTGGCCGCGATCTTGGGGTCGCGGCCCTTGGCCACCGTCTCGTAGAAGGCCGCGCGCTCCTGGTCCGCGACCAGCACGCCCGCGTCGTAGGGGGACAGGCCGTAGACGTCGATGAAGCGCTTCTTCTTCTCGTCCGGCAGCTCGGGCAGGGTCGCCTTGATCCCCTCCACCCACGCCGGCTCGAGGACGAGGGGCAGGAGGTCGGGGTCCGGGAAGTAGCGGTAGTCGTGCGCCTCCTCCTTCGAGCGCATGGAGCGGGTCACGAACTTCGTCGTGTCCCACAGCCGCGTCTCCTGCACGATCTTGCCGCCGTCCTCCACAACCTCGATCTGTCGGCGTGCCTCGAACTCGATCGCCTGCATGACGAAGCGGACCGAGTTGACGTTCTTGATCTCGCAGCGCGTGCCGTAGGGCTCGCCCGACCGGCGCACCGAGACGTTCACGTCGCAGCGCATGGAGCCCTCCTCCATGTTGCCGTCGCAGGTGCCCAGATAGCGCAGGATCGAGCGCAGCTTGCGCAGATAGGCGCCCGCCTCCTCCGGCGAGCGCAGGTCGGGCTCCGACACGATCTCCATCAGCGCGACGCCCGACCGGTTGAGGTCGACGAACGTCTTGGCCGGATGCTGGTCGTGCACCGACTTGCCGGCATCCTGCTCCAGGTGCAGGCGCGTGATGCCGACCGTGCGTACCGTACCGTCGGGCATGTCGAGGTCGAGCACGCCCTTGCCGACGATCGGCTGCTGGTACTGGCTGATCTGGTAGCCGGCCGGAAGGTCCGCGTAGAAGTAGTTCTTCCGGTCGAACACCGATGTCAGGTTGATCTCCGCCTTCAGCCCGAGCCCGGTCCGGACCGCCTGCTCCACGCAGAACCGGTTGATGACCGGCAGCATTCCGGGGAAGGCCGCGTCGACGAAGCTCACCTGGCTGTTGGGGGCGGACCCGAAGTCGGTCGCGGCCCCCGAGAACAGCTTGGCGTTCGAGATCACCTGGGCGTGGACCTCGAGCCCGATGACGAGTTCCCAGGCGCCCGTCCGCCCTTCGATCACGTAGGCCATCGTCGTCTCTTTCACCCGAGCCCGAAGAACGCAGGGCGGAACCGGCCGGCGGCGGCCTCGATCACGGCACCCGCGCGAAGCACCGTCTCCTCGTCGAACGGACGCCCGACGATCTGAAGCCCCAGCGGCAGCCCGCCCTCGTCCAGCCCCGCCGGGACCGACAGGCCCGGAAGGCCGGCGAGGTTCGCCGGCACCGTGAAGACGTCGTTGAGGTACATCGCGATCGGATCGTCCATCTTCTCGCCGATGCCGAAGGCGGCCGAGGGGGCCGTCGGCGTCAGCAGCACGTCGCACGCCTCGAACGCGGCCGTGAAGTCCTGCGCGATGCGGGTGCGCACCTTCTGGGCCTGCAGGTAGTAGGCGTCGTAGTAGCCGGCCGACAGCACGTAGGTGCCGATCAGGATGCGGCGGCGCACCTCCCGCCCGAAGCCCTCGCCGCGCGTCGCCTCGTACATGTCGATCAGGCTGCCGCCCGGATCCACGCGCAGGCCGAACCGCACGCCGTCGTAGCGGGCGAGGTTCGAGGACGCCTCGGCCGGGGCCACGATGTAGTAGGCGGGCAGCGCGTACTTGGTGTGCGGCAGGCTGACGTCGACGACCGTGGCGCCGGCGTCGCGCAGCCAGGCCTTGCCCCTCTCCCAGATCGCGTCGATCTCGGCCGGCATGCCATCGACCCGGTACTCGCGCGGGATGCCGACGCGAAGGCCCTTCACCGAGCCGGCGAGCGCGGCCTCGTAGTCCGGGACCGGAACGTCGACCGAGGTGCTGTCCTTCGGGTCGTGTCCGGCCATCGAGCGCAGCAGGATCGCGCAGTCCTTCACCGTCCGCGCCATCGGCCCCGCCTGGTCGAGCGAAGAGGCGAAGGCGACGATGCCGAAGCGCGAGCAGCGGCCATAGGTCGGCTTGATGCCCGCGACGCCGGTGAAGCTGGCGGGCTGGCGGATCGAGCCGCCGGTATCGGTGCCGGTCGCCCCGAGCGCCGCGCCGAACGCCACCGCCGAGGCCGAGCCGCCCGACGAGCCGCCGGGCACCAGCGTCCGCGTCCACTTGCCCGGCTCGCCCGGGCTCCACGGATTGACGACGTTCCCGTAGTAGGACGTGATGTTGGCCGAGCCCATCGCGAACTCGTCCAGGTTCAGCTTGCCCAGCATCACCGCACCGTCGCGCCACAGGTTCGACGTGACGGTGCTCTCGTAGGGCGGCTTGAACCCGTCGAGGATGTGGCTCGCGGCCGTGGTCAGCACGTCCTTCGTGCAGAACAGGTCCTTGATGCCGAGCGGGATGCCCTCCAGCGGGCGCCGCTCGCCCGCCGCCCGCGCGTCCGAGGCCTTGGCCATGTCGCGCGCCCGGTCGGGCGTCTCGGTGATGTAGCAGTTGAGGACGCGCGCCCGCTCCGTCGCCGCGATGTAGGCGTCGGTCAGCTCGACCGCGGTGAAGTCGCCCTTCGCCAGCCCGTCGCGGGCTTCGGCCAGGGTCAGTCCGATCAGTCCGGCGGCGCTCATCTCACTCGACCACCTTGGGAACCACGAAGAAGCCGGCCATGGTCTCCGGTCCGTTGGCCAGCACGGCCTCGGCCCTCGCCCCGTCTGTCACCGCGTCCGCGCGCAGCGGGAGCACGGCGCCGACGACGGACGCCATCGGCTGGACGCCCTTCGTGTCGACCTCGCCGAGCTGCTCGACCCAGCCGAGCAGGCCGTTCAGTTCGCCGACCAGGGCCTCCTGGTCGGGCTCGGGCACCCTGATGCGGGCCAAATGCGCGATCCGCGCGACCGTGGCCTTGTCGAGCGACATCCTGTACCAACTCCGGTTCGAAGGGCGGCGGAAGGTAGCACCGGGTATGGCGATCCGCAATCTCGCGGACCTCAAGGCCTTGATGCCCAAGGGCGGGCGGCTGGCGGGCCTCGATCTGGGCGAGAAGACGATCGGCGTGGCGGTCAGCGACCCCCTGTTCGCGGTCGCCTCGCCCGTCGGCACGGTGCGGCGGACGAAGTTCACCGCCGACGTGACCGAACTGGCCCGGCTGCTCCGGGACCGGACGGTGCGCGGCTTCGTGCTCGGCCTTCCGGTCAACATGGACGGCACCGAGGGGCCGGCGGCGCAGTCCGTCCGCTCGTTCGCGCACAACCTGATCGGCCGCGCCGACCTGTTCGAGGCCGAGCCCGAGATCGTGTTCTGGGACGAGCGGCTGTCCACCGTCGCGGTCAACCGGATGCTGATCCGCGAGGCCGACGCCACCCGGCGCCAGCGCGGCAAGGTCGTGGACCAGTCGGCTGCCGCCTACATCCTCCAGGGCGCGCTCGACGCCCTGCGGAACCTTCCCGGCTGAACGGCGCCCGCTCCGCATGTCCCCGCTGATCGAGGCGCTCGCGCCCACGTTCCTGCTGATCGTCATCGGCTGGTGGATCCGGCACGCGCAGTTCGTGCCGGACGCGTTCTGGCCCCCGGCGGAGCGGCTGATCTACTTCGTCCTGTTCCCCGCCCTGCTCGTCTCCAGTACGGCGAAGGCGGACCTCGCCGGCCTCGACCTGCCGGCGATCGGCGGAGCGATGTTCCTCGGCGTGGTGCTCGCCACCGCCCTGCCGATCCTCATGCGCGGGCGGGTGGCGGCGTCCGGGCCGGCGCTCACCTCCGTCATCCAGGGGGCGATCCGTCCCAACACCTACGTCGGGCTCGCCGCCTGCGCCGCGCTCTACGGCACGCCCGGCACGGCGATCATGGCGATCGGGATCGTCGCCGTGATCCCGACCGTCAACGCCATCAGCGTGTTCGCGCTCATCCGCTGGGGATCGGGCGAGAAGACGGGCAGTGGCCTTTCGCGCGTCGTGAAGGGCATCGTCACCAACCCCCTCATCCTCGCCGTGGCGGCGGGGGCCGTGCTGAACGCCGTCGGCGTCCACCGCATCCCCGTGGCGACGCCGCTGATGGACGTGCTGGGGGCGGCCTCGCTGCCGCTCGGCCTGCTGGCGGTCGGCGCCGGGCTCAATCTGAAGGCGCTGGGGGCCGGCGTGCGGGGGATCGCCTGGTCGGCGGCCTATAAGCTCGTCGCGGTGCCCGTGTTGACGGCGGCGTTCGCGCTGGCGTTCGGGGTGACCGGCCTGCCGCTGGCGGTGGCGCTGCTCTACAATGCCCTGCCCTGTTCCGCGAACTCCTACGTGCTCGCGCGGCAGCTGGGCGGCGACCACCGGCTGATGGCCGGCATCATCACCGCCCAGACCCTTCTCGCTGTCGCGACGCTTCCCCTGGTGGTCCTTCTCACAACCCCCTGAGCGGATCAGCCCCTCCAGAAGGGCTTGCCGGCCTCGCGGGCCGCGTCCGCGCTGCTGACACCGATGTCCTTCAGCATGTGGTCCGGCAGGGCGGAGATGTGGATCCGCTGCCGGCGCCGCTCGCTCCAACAAAGGATCAGGCGGAGGATATCGTCGAGACGGGCGCCAACGCCCCGGGTCGACGCGAGGCGCGCGACAGGGTTCAGCCGAAGGACCGACATGGCAGTTCCTTTCATCGTCGGATGGCGCCGGAGATCCCGTGTCCACGGCGTCCAATGCCACGGAACGTCTCGCTTTCCGCCGAACGCGACAAACGATAAACTCTGTCGGTTCGCATAAGAAGGGTTCATGCGATGGCCCGACGTCTCCCCCCGCTCGGCATGCTCCGCGTCTTCGAGGCTGCGGCCCGCCACCGCTCGTTCACCCGGGCGGCGGCGGAGCTCAACGTGACCCAGTCGGCCGTCAGCCATCAGATCCGGGCGCTGGAGGACTGGCTCGGGCGGCCCCTCTTCATCCGGCGCAACCGGTCGCTGGATCTGACCGACGCCGCGTCCACGCTCGCGCGCCCGTTGACCCGCGCTTTCGACCAGATGGACGAGGCCATCCGCCGCGTCGCGCGCGACGAGGCGGAGCGGGTGCTCACGGTCTCCGCCATGCCGTCGTTCGCGAGCCGGTGGCTCCTGCCCCGGCTCGAAGGGTTCCAGCGCGCGCGGCCCGACCTCGACGTGCTGATCCAGACGTCCCTCGGCCTTGCCGACTTCGCCCGGCAGGACGTGGACCTCGCCCTCCGGTTCGGCCGCGGGCCCTGGCCGGGGCTCGAGTGCCAGCGGCTCCTCGACGACGCCATCCTCCCGGTCTGCAGCCCGCGCCTGCTGACGGGGCCGCATCCGCTGGTCCGGCCGGACGACCTCGCCCACCACACGCTGCTCCACGACGATTTCATCATCGGCTGGGCGGAATGGCTCCAGGCCCAGGGCGTGACGGGTGTCGACGCCCGCAGGGGGCCGCGGTTCACGGACAGCGCCCTCATCCTCCAACTCGCCGTCGAGGGCCGCGGCGTGGCGCTGGCGCGCCGCGTCCTCGCCTCCCGCGACCTCGCCGAGGGCCGGCTCGTCCGTCCGTTCGGCGACGCGGTCCCGATCGACCTCGCCTACTGGATCGTAGCACCCGCCGCCCACTTCCGCCGGCCCAAGGTGGCGGCGTTCCGCGACTGGATCCTGCGGGAGGCGGCGGAGGAGACCGCGGCCGCGATTGCCCTCGCCGGTGGCGGCCCCACATCTGTCGATAACACCGCCGATCCGGAGACGCCGCCATGATCCCCCCGATCGCCCGTCGCTCCCTGCTCGCGACCCTCGCGGCCGCCGCCGTGCTGCCCGCCGCCGCCGCACGGGCGCACCACGGCTGGAGCGGCTACGTCGCCGAGCGCCTCGCGATCCTGAAGGGGCCGATCCGTGCCGTGCGGTTCCAGAACCCGCACTGCGAGATCGATCTGGCGGCGGACGGGACGGTCTGGCGGATCACCCTCGCCCCGCCCTTCCGCATGAACGCCCGCGGCGTGCCCGACGGGACGCTCCAGGCGGGCCAGGAGCTGGAGATCCAGGGCTATGTGAACCGATCCGACCGGACGGAGATCCGGGCGGAGCGGATCGTGCTCGCCGGCCGCGCGGTCGAGATGCGCTGATGCACGATCACGTGGGCGAGGCCACGGCGCCCGCCTGGACCGTCGCGGTCGAGCATTCCGCCCTCGGGCTCGCGATGCGGAGTTCGGACTGGCTCTATCCGGCCGTCGAGACCGGGCACATCCTCTCCTTCGTGGCGCTGGTCGGGGCGATCGTCGTCTACGACCTGCGCATTCTCGGGCTGCGCCCGGCCGTTCCCCCGCTCGAACTGGCCCGCCTCGCGATCCCGGTCTCGGGCGCGGCGCTCGTCGGCGCCGTGGCGACGGGGATCGCGCTGTTCACGGCGGAGGCGTCGACCTACGTCACGAACGCCGTGTTCCTCGTGAAGCTGGGGCTCCTGGCGCTGGCCGCGCTCAACGTCGCGTGGGTTCATGCGGCCGTCCGGCCCTTCTCCGACCGGCCGATCGGGGCCGCGGCGCGGGCCGGTGCGGTGCTGTCGCTCGCCCTCTGGCCGACGGTCGTCGTCTGCGGGCGACTGATCGCCTACCTCTGACGGCCGACCTCGGTTATGGTCGCACGATGATTCGTCGGTGGTCGCTCCCGGCGGCCCTCGGGGCCATTCTCGTCCTGGCAGGCTGCGCCACGCCGCCCCTGGACCGTTCCGCCGCGTCCGTCGCCCCGGCGGCGGAGCCCACCGCACAGCGTCGCGCGGTCGCGTTCCTGACGATCGGCGGCGCCCGGGCGCCGGTGCCCCCGGTTCCGGCAGGCTGCGAGACGGCGATCGCCGAC
>CANGXM010000142.1 GCA_947457845.1 Rhodospirillales bacterium
GGTCCGGCGGCGTCGGCCAGCATGTCGGCCAGCGCCGCCAGGATCTCCATCGGCTCGGCCATGCGGCCGGGCCCGAACTCCCCGCAGGCCATGGCCCCCTCGCCGGGCCCGACGCGCCGCACGCCCGCGCCCTCGAGGACGGCGAGGTTCCGCCGCGTCGCCGGGTGGTGCCACATGCGGTGGTTCATCGCCGGCGCCACGAGGATGGGCTTGTCGGCGGCGAGCAGCGCGGTCGAGGCGAGGTCGTCGGCGTGCCCGTTCGCCATCTTGGCCAGCAGGTCGGCCGAGGCCGGCGCCACCATGATGGCGTCCGCCTCGCGCGAGAGGCGGATGTGGCGCATCTCCGCCTCGTCGGTCAGCGACCAGAGGCCGGTGTGGACCGGCTTCTCGGTGAGTGCGGAGACCGACAGGGGCGTGACGAACTGCACCCCCCCCTCGGTCAGGATCACCTGGAACGACAGGCCGCGCTCGCGGCCCCGCCGGATCAGGTCGAGGCACTTGTAGGCGGCGATGCCGCCGGCGATCACGAGGAGGATGCGCCGCCCCGAGAGGCGTGACAGGTCGGACACCGGGGGGACCCTCCGCGACGGCACGGGAACGCCGCGAAGGCTACCCGCCACGCCGGGTCGCCGGCAAGTGTGCCACGGGCCGGCGGCGCTGCCGCGCGCCGACGTCGTCCGGCCCCTCGGCCGTCGACAGGGTCCGCAGGTCGGGGGCGACCGCGTGGAAGTCGACCGCGCGGGTGGGCGGCCGGGCCGACGACCGCGGTCCGAGGATCCGGCGGACGGCGCTCATGAGTGCCGTGCGGACGGCCGGTGCGGCCACGAAGCCGGGCTGGTTGGCGAGGAGCCGGAGAAGGTGCGCCGTCGCCTCGCGCACCGCACCCGCACGCGCCGCCTGGAAGGCGAGGTACCAGGCAAAGTTCGCCCGCGCGCGGCGGACCGTGGCCCGGTCGGCACCGCCGGGCCGGGCGGCGGCGTGGCGAAGGAGGGCGCCGTGGGTCCGCCACATCATCCGCCGGTCGCGCGACACGCTGTCGGGCCGCTGGCGATAGCCGACCAGCACCTCGGGCACCACGCGGAAGCGCCCGGTCTCGGCCAGGCGGAGATAGAGGGCGTGGTCCTCGTTCCCGCGCAGGGTCTCGTCCCAGCCGCCCGCGGCCTCGACCGCGGACCGGCGCAGCAGGGGCGAGCTGCCCGGGCCGACGAAATTCCCCAGCAGCAGGGCGTCGCGGATCATCCCCTCCCGCTGGCCGCCCGAGACGCGGTCCGGAAGGGCGCGGCCCTCCGCGTCGACCGGGACGTACCAGCCGTAGACGCAGACCGTCTCCGGATCGTCGGTCCGGGCGAGCTGGCGTTCGATCTTGTCGCGCCGCCAGAGGTCGTCGGCGTCCAGCGGGGCGAGCCAGGCGCCGCGCGCGGCGGCCAACGCGCTGTTCCGCGCGGCCGACACGCCGCCGTTCGGCCGGCGGATCAGGCGGATGCGCGGGTCCGCCGCCGCCAGCCCCGCGACGATGGAGGCGGTCTCGTCGGTGGAGCCGTCGTCGACGACGATGATCTCGATCTCCGGCCAGGTCTGACCGGTCGCGGTGTCCAGCGCGGCGGCGATGGTGCCGGCGGCGTTGTGGGCGGGGACGAGGACGGAGACGAGCGGGCCTGTGACGACCGTCATGGACCCCCGGTCGGGATTCGGGCGTGCGGGCTGCGGTTGCATGACCGAGCCAACACCCGCCGGACCGGCCCGCCTCCACGGGCCGGCGCGGTACCCCGCCCGGTCACCCGTTCGGGACGTTCGCCTCCACCTCGTCCGGCTCCGCGAGGCGGGCGCGCACCACCCGGTTCCGCCCGGTGCTCTTCGCTTCCCGCATGGCCGTCTCCGCGCCCAGCAGCAGGTCGTCGACCGTGAGGCCCTTCACCGCCTCGATCACGCCGAAGGACATCGTCATGCGCCCGACGTGCCCGCTCGGCAGGGCGACCGGGGTCGCGACCACCTCCTGGCGCATCCGCTCGGCCCGGCGCGCCGCGTCGGGGAGGCGGGCGCCGTGCAGGCAGACGAGGACCGCGTCGTCGCCCGCGCGATAGCCCTCGTCGTCGGGCCCCAGATGCCGGCCGAGCGCCAGCGCCGCCGCGCGCAGGATCCGGTCGCCGCCCGCCTGGCCGTGCCGGCCGTTCAGCTTTCGCATCCGGTCGACGTCGCCGATGACGATCGAGAAGGTCTTTCCGCCGCGCTCGAGGGCGCCGAGGAACGTCACCAGATCCTCCCGCAGCCCGAAGCGCGCGCGCAGGCCCGTCTGCGGATCGATGCCGTAGAGGCCCAGCGACAGCGCACGCTCCAGCCGCCGCATCTGCGCGATCATCTCGTCGAAGCGGGTCGTCGCCTCGGTGAAGTCGCCCTCGCGCGGCGGGCGGCCCGACCCGGCGTGCAGCGACAGCGCGAGCGCCCGGGCGTGGACGTCGGCGTGGAGGAAGGCCACGCGCTCCACCGCGGGCTGGTCCGCGATGGGGTGGCGGTCGGGGGCCTGCGCCCACTCGACGAAGCCGTCCGGCGGCGGCGCCTTGGGCGACGTGGCAGGGAAGAACAGCGACCGCACCCAGCGCCCGTACCAGTCGAGATGGGTGTCGATCAGGCCGGAGAGACGTTCGAGCGTGGCGCGCAGGTCGGGCGGGACGGCGGTCATGGGGTCCGAGAAACGCGAAGCCGTGCGGACGATAGTCGAAATCCTGTCCGACGGCACACAAACATCTCAGCGCGGCGGGTTCAGCAGGAGAACGATGGCGGCGACGAGCATGACCACGCCCACCACCTCCGCCTTCGTCGGCCGTTCCCGGAACCAGAGGACCGACATCGCGAAGGTGAAGAGGAGTTCGACGAGGCCCAGCGTCCGCACGATCGCGACGGTCTGGATCGTCATCGCCGTGAACCAGCAGGCCGACCCGGCGACCCCGGCGATGCCGGCCGCGAGCGAGGGCCGCCAGGCCGCACGCAGGCGGGCGAACTGGTCGCGCTCCCGCGCCCAGAGCCATGCCGCCATCACGCCCGTCTGGATCGCTGTCGCCCAGGCCAGCGCATAGGCCGCCGACACCAGGACGTCCGGGTGGCCGAGGCCGGTTGAGGCGGCGCGGAACGCCACCGCCGACACCCCGAACAGCGAGCCGGAGACGAGACCGAGGAGGGCCGTCCGCTCGCCGATCCCGCCGAGGAGGGCGACCAGCGGCCGGTCGCTCGTCTTCATGGAGGTGACCATGACGCCGAGCGTGCCGATCACGATCGCGAGCACCGCCCACATCGTCAGCGCGTCGCCCAGCACGACGAAGCCGAAGATCGCGGTCAGGATGATCTCGGCCTTGGAGAAGGCGACCCCGACCGCAACGTTGCGCAGCGTCACCACGTGGAGGAGGAGCGCCGTCGCGAGGATCTGGCCGACGGCGCCGACGGCGACGATCAGGAAGAAGTCGCGATCGGGCTCCGGCATCGGCACGCCGCGCCCGAGCGTGAGGGCGAGCAGCCAAAGGAGGGCGAAGGGAAGCCCGAAGGCGAAGCGGGTGAACGTCGACGCGATGGTCGAGACGCGACCCGTCAGGTACTTCTGGAGCGAGGTCCGAAGCGCCTGGAACCCCGCCGCGGCGATGGTGACCGGGATCCAGAGCCCGTCCACCGACGGGGATCCCGGTCGCCTTCAGGCCGCGCGCGTCAGGCGGCGGCCTTGGCGGCCTTGCGTGCGGCGGCCTTCGTGATGGAGCGCTTCAGGCGCCGCGCCTCGTCGCCGAGCTTGCGGTCGGGCGTGCCGAGGAGGAACGAGTCGATCCCGCCGTTGTGCTCGATCGTGCGCAGGCCGTGGACCGAGACGCGCATCCGGACGACGTGGCCGAGAACGTCGGACACGAGCGAGACCTCCTGCATGTTCGGGAGATAGCGCCGGCGCGACTTGTTGTTGGCGTGGCTGACGTTGTTGCCGGACTGCACGCCCTTGCCGGTCACCGAACACTTGCGAGCCATGGAACCGATCCTTCGAGATCTCGATCGCACGAAAGAAAACCACCCGGGGACGCGGGCGTCCTCGGCGGAAGCGCGTATCTAAGGGACGGGCGGGCGGGAGTCAAGGAACTGATGGGGTTCCGAGGACCCTCACGTCCGCCGCTACGCCAGCAGCATCCGCAGCACGCCGTTGAGCCGCTGCCGGCCCTCGGCGGTCGCCCGCAGCCGACCGTCCGCCACCGCGAGGAACCCGCCTGCGACGAGGCGATCGAGCGCCGCCCGGTCGATCGCCGCCTCCATCGACGCGCCCGCCTCGGCCGGGAACCGGTCGAGGGGCACCCCCTCCGCCAGGCGCAGGCCCATCATCAGGAACTCGGCCCGCCGCGCCCCGGCATCGACGGCCTCGCTCTCGTGCAGCCCGTGGCCGTGGCGCGCCACCCGCTCCAGCCAGATCTCCGGCGCCCGGTGCGCGCGGGTGGCGAACTTGCCGCCGTCCGAGCCCGTGTGGCGGCCGTGCGCGCCCGGTCCGACCCCGGCGTAATCGCCGTAGCGCCAATAGACGAGGTTGTGCCGGCTCTCCTCGCCCGGCCGGGCGTGGTTGGAGATTTCGTAGGCGGGAAGGCCGGCGGCCTCCAGCATCGCCTGCGTCGCCTCGTAGAGATCGCCGGCCACGTCCTCGTCCGGCACCACCAGCTCGCCGCGTTCGTGCAGCGTGTGGAAGCGCGTCCCCTCCTCGATGGTCAGCTGATAGAGGGAGAGGTGCCCGGCCGCGAGGTCCAGCGCCCGGCGCAGTTCCCCCTCCCACGCCGCCACGGTCTGGTCGGGGCGCGCGTAGATCAGGTCGAAGGACACCCGGTCGAAGTGACGATGGGCGAGGCGGATGGCCCCCTCCGCCTCGGCGGCCGAATGGGCGCGGCCCAGCGCCTTCAGGTCCGCGTCGTTCAGCGCCTGGATGCCCAGCGACACGCGGTTCACGCCGGCCGCCCGGTAGCCCGCGAAGCGGCCCGCCTCGACCGAGGTGGGGTTCGCCTCCAGCGTCACCTCGACGCCCGCCGCCACCGGCCAGCGGAGCGCAATCCGGTCGAGCACCGCGCCGACCGTCGCCGGCTCCATCAGCGATGGCGTGCCGCCGCCGAAGAAGACCGACGTGACGGTGCGTCCCGGCGCCAGCGTCGCCCGGTGGTCCACCTCGGCGACGAGCGCCGTCCGCCAGCGGTCGTGGTCCACCCGCTCGCGCACGTGGCTGTTGAAGTCGCAATAGGGGCACTTCGCGAGGCAGAAGGGCCAGTGGACGTAGACCCCGAAGCCGGGATCGGTCATGGCGCGAAGCAGCGCGCCACGAGCTGGCGGAAGGCGTCGGCCCGGTGGCTGATCGCGTGCTTCTCGTCGGGGTCCATCTCGCCGTAGGTCAGCGGATGGCCGTCGGGCAGGAACATCGGGTCGTAGCCGAAGCCGCGGGTGCCCCGCGCGGGCCACACGAGCGTGCCCCACGCCCGGCCCTCGACCGTCTCCGCGTGCCCGTCCGGCCAGGCGAGCGAGAGGGCGCAGACGAAATACGCGCGCCGGTCCCCGCTCCCCAGTTCCGCGTTCACCCGCGCCATGGCCGCGGCGAAGTCCTTGGCGGGGCCGGCCCAGCGGGCGGAATAGATGCCGGGCGCCCCGCCGAGCGCCGGGACGACGAGCCCGCTGTCGTCGGCCAGAGACACGCGGCCGGACGCGGTCGCCGACGCCAGCGCCTTCAGCTCGGCGTTGCCGACGAAGCTGTCGGCGGTCTCGTCCGGTTCCGGCAGGCCGAGGTCGCCCGCGGCGGTGACCGCGACGGCGAAGGGGCGCATGAGATCGGCGATCTCCCGCACCTTTCCGGGGTTGTGGGTGGCGAGGACGAGGTCGGGCGTGGTCAGGCGGCGTGGCGTCATGCGAACGATATCGGTCGCGGGGGGCGGGCGTGCCAGTGGGGGGGCGTGGGCCTCGTCCCGTCCTCACCCGTCGAACCGAGAGGCGGCACCCAAGCCCCCTCACGCCACCGCGTCGGCCTTCAGCACGCCGCGCCGGATCTGGTCCTCCTCGATGCTCTCGAAGAGCGCCCGGAAGTTCCCCTCGCCGAAGCCCTCGTCGCCCTTGCGCTGGATGACCTCGAAGAAGATCGGCCCGATCATCGTCCTGGTGAAGATCTGGAGGAGGCGTCCGCCGTCCGCGGTCGGGGCGCCGTCGATGAGGATGCCGTCCGTCTTGAGCCGCGCCAGATCCTCGCCGTGGCCGGGCAGGCGGGTATCGACCTTCTCGTAGTATGTGGCGGGCGGCGGCGGCATCAGCGGCGCGCCGTCGGCGATCAGCGTCTCCACCGAAGCGTAGATGTCGTCCGTGCCGAGCGCCAGGTGCTGGATGCCCTCGCCGTTGTAGGCCTTCAGGAATTCCTCGATCTGGTCGACCCGACCGCTCGATCCCGCGCTCTCGTTCAGTGGGATCCGGATCTTTCCGCACGGGCTCGTCAGCGCCCGGGACTTCAGGCCCGTCAGCTTGCCCTCGATGTCGAAGTAGCGGATCTCGCGGAAGTTGAAGAGGCGATTGTAGAATTCGTACCAGACGTCCATCCGGCCGCGGAACACGTTGTGGGTCAGATGGTCGATGACGGTGAAGCCCACGCCGTTGGGCCGCTCGTCGAGCGTGTGGCCGTCCAGCGGCACGAAGTCGACGTCCCAGATCGAGCCCTTCGGCCCGAACCGGTCGACGAAATAGAGGAGCGAGCCGCCGATCCCCTCGATCGCCGGGATGTTGAGTTCCATCGGCCCGACCCGGCTCTCCACCGGCTTCGCACCCAGCGAGACCGCGCGCTCCCACGCCCGGCGGGCGTCCACGACGCGGAACGCCATGGCGCAGGCGGACGGGCCATGAACCCGGGCGAAAGCCTGGGCGAAGCTGTCAGGCTCGGCGTTGACGACGAAGTTCACCTCGCCCTGCCGGAACAGGGTCACGTCCTTCGAGCGGTGCCGCGCGATGGGAACGAAGCCGAGCTTCGCGAAGGTCGCGTGCAGGGCCGCCGGGTCGGGGGCGGTGAACTCCACGAACTCGAACCCGTCGGTGCCCATCGGGTTGGTTTCGGAGATGACGGCCGGTGGCGCGTTGCGCGGATAGGGGCCCATGCGTTCCTCCCTGGCGAGCGGTTTCCCGCAGGATAGCAGCGGCCGCCGGGCGCTTCCGTGCGAAGGTGCCTCCGGAAGAGGCGGCTGGCGCAGGATCGCGCCACGAAAAGGCCGGATCGGGGCGGAATCCGCCAATCGGCCCTGGCGGCTTCAATCCCGGCGCCCGACCTGCTATTTCATGGCGTGGGGCCCCGTAGCTCAGCCGGATAGAGCGAGCGTTTCCTAAACGCTAGGCCGCGTGTTCGAATCACGCCGGGGTCACCACCTCTCCCGATCCGAAACGGCCCGACCGCGAACCGGCGGTCACGCGGCGACGATCGTCGGCATCGGCGAAGTCGGGCGTCGTCCGCCCGCCGGTTCCCTCCCGATCGACCGCAGTCGAAATCGGGGCCTCATACAATTCGAGCGTAAACCGGACTGATCGCGGCGGTGCCCGAACGACGCCTCGAAATCTGTTCGGAGAGCCACCGTGCACGCCTTGTCGCGCCTTAAGATCGGGACGAGGATCCTCGTCGGCTACGCCGTCGTCATCCTTCTCCTGATCGGGGCGACCTCCGTCTCGCTCCACGGTCTCTCGTCGAGCGGAACGGCCATCGGGGTCGGGAGGTCCTCGCGACGTCGGGCGAACTCGCCCGGCAGGCGGAGACCCTGCGCAGCGAGGTGAGCCGCTTCATCGCGACGATCCGCGCCGGGTGAGGCGCGTGCGGCGAAGGGTGGGGGCGGTTCCTTTCCGGGGCCGCCCCCGCCGACGCCCGCTGCGCGCCCCTTCCCGGCGTGGTGGTCGAGACGCACGACAGCGCGTTCATCGACGATCCCCGCTCCGTCGACGGCGGTGGTGCGGCCCGCCTCGCCGCGATCCTCGCGATCGGCCGTGCGTTCGGCGCCTGGATCGCCTGGACGACCGATCGCTGGCCGACGTCGGCTTCCGCCGCGAGGCGCCGGGCGCGCAGGTGCAGGCCGCGTTGATGTGGACGAAGAAGGACCGAGCGGTGTCTTTCCGCCGCGGCGGCGTTTCCACTAGGATCGCGGGCGCGCCCCCTCCGGGGTGCAGCCCTGCTGTCCGAGGACGCGCCGCCATGGATCTCTCGTCCGCCGCCATCCTGCCCGACGATCCCGCCGAGGCCTGCCTTCTCGGCCGCGTCTGGCTTCCCGAAGCCGAGGGGCCGGCCGTCGTCACCGTGCGTGGGAACGAGGTGGTCGACATCACCGAGCGCGCGGCGCCGACCGTCCGCGACGTGTGCGAGGCCGACGAGCCGGCCGCCCTCGTGCGCGGCGTCGAGGGGCGCGGGCTGGGGTCGCTCGACGCGATCCTCGCCAACAGCGATCCCGCCCGGCGCGACCCGGACCGCCCCTGGTTCCTGGCCCCGGTCGACCTGCAGGCGGTGAAGGCCGCCGGCGTCACCTTCGTGCGCAGCATGCTGGAGCGCGTGATCGAGGAGCAGGCCCGCGGCTCGCGCGAGCGGGCCGAGGCCATCCGCGCCGAGATCGGCGACGCGCTCGGCCGCGACCTGCGCGGCATCCGCCCCGGTTCGCCCGAGGCCGCGCGCGTCAAGGACATCCTCGTCGCCAAGGGCGCGTGGTCGCAGTATCTGGAGGTCGGCATCGGCCCCGACGCCGAGGTCTTCACCAAGGCGCAGCCGCTGTCCCCGGTGGGGATCGGGGCCGGTGTCGGCGTCCATCCCGTCTCGCACTGGAACAACCCCGAGCCGGAGGTCGTGCTCGCCGTCTCCTCGGCCGGGCGGGTGGTCGGCGCCATGCTCGGCAACGACGTGAACCTGCGCGACGTGGAAGGCCGGTCGGCGCTGCTGCTCGGCAAGGCCAAGGACAACAACGCGTCCTGCGCGCTCGGCCCCTTCCTGCGCCTGTTCGACGAGGACTTCGGCCTCGACGACGTCCGGCACGCGGAGGTGACGCTGGAGGTGGCCGGCGACGACGGGTTCCGCATGGTCGGCCGGTCCAACATGGTCGAGATCAGCCGCGACCCCGCCGACATCGTCGCCCAGACGATCGGCGCCAACCACCAATACCCCGACGGCTTCGTCCTCTTCCTCGGCACGATGTTCGCGCCGGTCGAGGACAGGGGCGCGCCCGGCATGGGCTTCACCCACCGGCCGGGCGACGAGGTGCGGATCCACGCCGCGCGCCTCGGCACACTGGTCAACCGCGTCGACCGCACCGACCGCTGCCCGCCCTGGACGTTCGGCGTCTCGCACCTGATGCGCAACCTGGCCGCCCGCGGCCTTCTGTGACGGACCGGAGCCGCGTTCCCATGGGCCTTCCCGTCCTCGATCTCGCGCCCCTGTCCGCCGGCCCGGCCGGGGAGGCGCAGGTGGCGGCGGCCCTGGGGGCCGCGTGCCGGGAGACCGGCTTCTTCTGCCTGACGAACCACGGGGTTCCGCAGCGCCTGCTCGACGCCGTCTTCGCCGGGAGCGCGCGGTTCTTCGCCCTTCCCGTGGAGACCAAGCGCGCGGTCGCGATCGAGCGGTCGCGCCACAACCGCGGCTACGTGCCGATGGAGGGCGAATCGCTCGACCCGTCCCGCCCGCCGGACGCCAAGGAGGCATTCAACATGGGGCGCGAGCTGGCGCCCGACGATCCGGACCTCCTGGCCGGAAAGCCGTTCCACGGGCCGAACCAGTGGCCGGACCTGCCCGGGTTCCGGACCACGCTGACCGACTATTTCGACGCGGTGCAGGGCCTGTGCGTCCGCCTCCACCGGGCCATCGCCATCGATCTCGGCCTTCCGCCCGGCCATTTCGACCGGCTGATCGACCGCCCGCTCGCCACGTTGCGCCTCCTTCACTACCCGCCCCACCCGGGCACCTTCGACGGCGGCCAGTATGGGGCGGCCCCGCACACGGACTACGGCAACGTCACCGTGCTGGCGCAGGACGACGTCGGCGGGCTGGCGGTGCAGCGGCGCGACGGCGGCTGGATCGACGCCCCGCCCATGCCGGGCGCCTTCGTCTGCAACATCGGCGACTGTCTGATGCGCTGGACGAACGACGTCTACGTCTCCACCCCCCACCGGGTCGTGAACCGCACCGGGCGCGAACGCTATTCCATCGCCTATTTCTGCGATCCCAACGGCGACGCGCCGGTGGAATGCCTGCCGACCTGCACCGGACCGGACCGGCCGGCGCGATATCCGCCCACCACCGGGGCCGACTATCTGCGTGAGCGGCTCGACGCCACCTACGCGTTCCGGCGCACCTGAACCCGGCGCCCGCGCCGCGCCGGGGGGATCGGCCCCTGGCCCGGTGTTCGCCCCGCCGTCAGCGGACCGGGGTGTCGGCGGACGCCGGCCCGCCCATGGGCCGCGCCCCGTAGGACACAAGCCCGCCGCCGACGAGGAGCGCGGCCAGCGCGATAAGCA
>CANGXM010000143.1 GCA_947457845.1 Rhodospirillales bacterium
GCTCCACCGCCGCCGGCGTTCCTTGCCGGTGACGATCTCCACCCTCTGAACCAAGCGAGCCTCCTTCCAGACTCCATTGGAGCCTCCGGACACTCGCTCTCGGACAATCACCCCACCGCCGACAAGGCGGCGATGGCCGGGCGCTTACGGAGGGGCGCGAGGGGCTCGCCGCGTTCCAGTCCATGATCCGCACGAAAGCCCTGGCTGGGCTCGACGGCTGGATCGAGCGGGCGCGACACAGCCTCGTGTCGCCATTCCCGGCGGCGTCCTGAAGGGCCGCGCTGCCGCCGCGGCAGCGATCGTCACGCCGTGGTCAACGGACGGACGATCACGAAGCCGAAGCTGGTCAAACGGCCTCGATGCCCCCTCACGCCCGCGATCAGACCGGAATTGGGTTCGGGGCGGCGAAGTGGCAGGCGGCCCACTGGTCCTCGGCGACGCGCCGCAGGGCCGGGCGCTCGGTCCGGCAATCAGGCTGCGCCAGCGGGCACCGGGTGTGGAAGTGGCAACCGGTCGGCACGCGGGTGGGGCTCGGCACGTCACCCTGGAGGATGATGCGCCGGCGCGTCGCATCGGGGTCCGGCTCCGGCACCGCCGACAGAAGCGCCTGGGTGTAGGGGTGCTGCGGGGCGGCGTAGATCGTCCGCTTCGGCCCGATCTCCACCACCCGGCCCAGGTACATCACCATGATCCGGTCGGCAACGTGGCGCACGACGGCCAGATCGTGGGCGATGAACAGGTAGGAGAAGCCCTTCTCCGCCTGGAGGTCCTGGAGCAGGTTGACGATCTGCGCCTGTACCGAGACGTCAAGGGCGGAGACCGGCTCGTCCGCCACGATCAGCGCCGGGTCGACCGCTATCGCCCGCGCGATCCCGATGCGCTGGCGCTGCCCGCCCGAGAACTGGCGCGGAAGCCGGTCCATGTGCGCCGGCGACAGCCCGACCGACCGCAGCAGCGCGGCCACCCGCTCCCGCCGCTCGGCTCGGGTGCGGGCGAGGCCGAACACCTCCAGCGGCTCGCCCACGATCTCCGCCACCGTCCGGCGGGGGGAGAGCGAACCGAACGGATCCTGGAACACCATCTGCGCCCGTCGGCGCATCAGCCGCAGCGCGCCGGGGGCGAGCGACCCCATCTCCGTCCCCTCGAACCGGACGGTGCCGGCCGTCGGCTCGATCAGCCGCAGGACGAGGCGGGCGAGCGTGGACTTGCCGCATCCGCTCTCCCCCACCACGGCCAGTGTCTCGCCGCGAGCAAGGTCGAAGGAGACGCCGTCGACCGCCCGCACCGCCGGCGCGCCGCCCCCCAGCGGCAGGCCCCCGCCGCCGAAGGTCTTGGCGAGGTCACGGACCTCCAGCAGCGGCGCGGTCATGGCCCCTCCCCCGCCGTCACCCAGCAGGCGGCCCGGTGCCCGCTGTCCAGCGCCATCAGCGGAGGCCGCTCCGTCGCGCAGCGCTCGACCGCCAAGGGGCACCGCGCACGGAAGGCGCACCCCGCCGTGATGCTGCCCGGCGCCGGCACCGTGCCGGGGATCTGGTGGAGGCGCCGCCGCTCGTCACCCAGCCGAGGGATCGAGTCCAGCAGGCCGCGGGTGTAGGGGTGGGCGGCGCGACGGAAGATCGCCCGCACGTCCCCCTCCTCGACCACCCGGCCGGCGTACATCACGACCACCTGCTCGCACATCTCGGCGATGACGCCCAGGTCGTGAGAGATGAGCAGGATCGCGGTGCCCATCTCCGCCCGGATGCGCTTCATCAGATCGAGCACCTGGGCCTGGATCGTGACGTCCAGCGCGGTCGTCGGTTCGTCGGCGATCAGGAGCTTTGGGTTGCAGGCGAGCGCCATGGCGATCATCACCCGCTGGCGCATCCCGCCCGAGAACTGGTGCGGATAGGCCCCCAGCCGGCCGGCGGCGTCGGGAATGCCGACGCGCGACAGCAGGTCGACGACGCGGGCCCGCCGCTCCGCCCTGCCGATCGTATCGTGCAGCAAGATCGCCTCGCCGATCTGGTCGCCGATCGTCATCAACGGGTTCAGCGAACTCATCGGTTCCTGGAAGATCATCGCGACGTCGCGGCCGCGGATCTCGGGCATCCGCGCCTCGGGCAGGGCGAGAAGGTCGGTGCCCTCCAGCTCGATCCGGCCGGAGACGATCCGCCCCGCCCTGGACACGAGGCGCAGGACCGCGAGCGCGGTCAGCGACTTGCCCGACCCGCTCTCCCCCACCAGCCCGACGGTGCTGCCACGCGGCACGGCGAAGCCCACCCCGTCGACCGCCCGCACCGGACGGTCCGCCGGCCCGAAGGCGATGGCCAAGTCCTCGATCCGCAGCAGGGGGGCGGTCATCCGGCGTGGTCCGGGTCCAGCTCGTCGCGCAGCGCGTCGCCCATCACGTTGAAGGCCAGCACCACCATGGTGATCGCGAAGCCGGCGCCGATGATCGGCCAGGGCGAGCCGAAGATGTTGCCCAGACCGTCGCGGATGATGTTGCCCCAGCTGGGCGCCGGCGGCCGGGTGCCGAGGCCGAGGAAACTGAGCGAAGCCTCCAGCCGGATGGCGGACGCCACCCACAGCGTCGTCAGCACGACGATGGGGGCGGAAATGTTGGGGAGCACGTGGCGAACGATGATCAGCGGCGTCCGCAGCCCCACCGCGACCGATGCCTCGATGTAGGGCTCCTGCCGGACGGCGAGCGTGGTCGACCGCGCCACCCGGGCGAAGCCGGGGACGAACGCGACCGCGATCACGAACACCACGTTCCAGAACCCGCCGCCCAGCACCGCCGCGATCATCACCGCCAGCAGCAGTTCCGGGAATGCCAGCAGCATGTCGACGACCCGGCTGATCACCCGGTCGACCATCCCCCCGAAGTAGCCGGCGACCACCCCCAGCGTGGTCCCCACCACCGCGGCGATGGCGGGCGAGATGAGGCCGAACAGCAGCGAGTTCCGCGCCCCGTGGATGAGGCGCGAGAGCACATCGCGCCCGAACTGGTCGGTGCCCAGCCAGTGCTGGGCCGAGGGGAGCTGGTTGATGCGCAGGTAGCTCTGCGCCAGCGGGTCGTAGGGCGCGATCCAGGGCGCGCCGGCCGCCAGCACGACGAAGCCGAGCGCCACCAGCGCCGCGATCAGGGTGCCCGGCCGTCGGGGCGAGAACAGACGGACCCAGAGCGCCCGGCGCCCGTCCTCGCCGACCGAGGCGTCGACGTCGGCCGTCACGCCTTCACCCGGATGCGCGGATCGACCAGCGCGTAGGCGAGGTCGACCGTCAGGTTCACGACCACCACGAAGAAGGCGAACACCACCACGCCCGCCTGGATGACCGGATAGTCGCGCTTGGCGATGGCGCTGATCAGCACCTCGCCGATGCCGGGCCGGTTGAACACCAGCTCGATCGCGACCGATCCCGACAGGGTGGCGAGCAGGCTGAGGCCCAGCCCCGTCGTGACCGGCAGCATCGCGTTGCGCAGCGCGTGGCGGTAGATGACGCGGTTCTCCCGCGCGCCCTTGGCCCGCGCGGTCCGCACGTAGTCCTTGCCCAGCACCTCCAGGAGCGAGGTGCGGGTAAGGCGGCCGATGAAGGCGGTCTTGACCATGGCTAGCGTCAGGGCCGGCAGGAAGACGTGATGCATGCGGTCCCAGAATCCGGTACCGCCACCGTTGATCGGGAACCAGCCGAGGTTGAGGGCGAAGGCGATCAGGAACAGGGCGCCCAGGTAGAAGTCCGGGATCGCGTAGCCGACCAGCGAGAACAGGCGCACGCCCGTGTCCGGCAGACGGTTGCGGTTGACCGCGGCCAGGATGCCCATCGGCACCCCGAACAGCACGCCGATGCCGGTCGCCACCAGCGTCAGCTCGATCGTATAGGGCAGGTTCTCGCCGATCAGCTTCGCCACCGGCGTCTGTGTGATCATGGAATTGCCGTAGTCGAACGTCGCCATCCGCCAAAGAAAGTCGAGGTACTGCTGCGGCAGCGGCAGGTCGAGTCCCATCTGCCGCCGGAACAGGGCCAGCTGGTCCTGGGTCGCGTACTCGCCGAGCACCACCAGCGCCGGGTCACCCGGCAGCAGGCGGAGCGCGACGAACACGAGCGTCAGGACCAGCAGCACCGTCGGCACCGCGTCGACCAGACGGGCGGCGATCGTTCTCAGCATCGCGGGTGCGGTCTCACGCCTTCTTTGCGCGGTTGAGCGGCCAGTAGGCGTAGCCCGACTTCACCGGATAGCCGATGTCGACCCGCGGGTTGCGGGCGATGACGTAGGACAGCGTGACGATGCCCAGCAGCGGCAGGTCGCGCAGCACCTGCCTCTCGATGTCCTGGATCAGCGCCGTCCGCTTGCCGAAGTCGGGTTCGTCCTGCGCGCGCTCCAGCAACGCGTCGACGCCGGGAATCGCCACGCCGTAGTGGCTGTAGTTCTCGCCGCCCGTGCTGTCGGCCTTCACCTCGGCGGAGGCGAGGAGCTGCTGGAGGAACGGCTGGGTCGGGACCGGCGGATAGCTGGAGGAGTAGAGCGTCAGGGCGTTGCGGTCCTTGCGGTTCTCCGCGTGCATCGTGGCGTGGTCGATGATCTTCATGTCCAGGTTCACGCCGATCGCGCGCAGCTGCTCCTGGATGATGAGCATGATGGCCGCGTAGTCCTCCCGCTGGCTGGTGAAGCAGGGGATGGTCACGCCATTGGGGAAGCCGGCCTCGGCAAGCAGGCGCTTGGCCCGCGCCGGATCGGGCGCGTAGCGCAGTTCGGCCGGCAGGTCGTCGGCCTTGACCGATCCGGCGAACTGCGGGGCGATGATGCCGACCATCGGTTCCGACATGCCGGTGAAGGCGGCGGCGATCTGGGCGTTGTTGATCGCCAGTCGGATCGCCTGCCGGACTTTCAGGTTGTCGAGCGGCGGGCGCGTCAGATTCAGATGCAGCGAGTTGAAGCTGCCGGGCGCCGTGGCGTCGAAGATCGTGCGCGCGTCGCGCTGGCGCATGGTGGGGATCCAGCCCGGCGCACGGACGCCCTCGATCATGTCGATCTGGCCGGACGCGAAGGCCAGCGTGCGGGCCGTCGTGTCGGCGATGAAGGCGACGCGCACGGTGGGGTGCGCTGCGCGTCCGGCCCAATGGTCGGCAAAAGCGGTCAGCAGCACGCCCTCCGTGGGGCTCACACTCTCCACCTGATAGGCGCCGGTACCGATCGGGTCCATGTTGAAGCGCTGGGGCCCGCGCTCCTCGAAGGCTTTCTTCGACAGGATGTTCGCCGCCAGGGTGGTGGCGACGCTGCCGTTGAACAGCGGGTCGGGACGCTTGAGCAGGAAGCGGACCGTGTGGCTGTCCGGCGCCTCCACGCGCGCGATGTTGGTGTAGAGCGCCTTCTGGTTGGTGACGGTCCCGGGGTCGAGGTGGCGGGAGAAGGTGAAGACCACGTCCTCCGACGTCATCTCGCCGTAGCCCTTGTGGAACGTCACCCCGCGGCGCAGCCGGTAGGTCCAGGTGCGCGCGTCGGGCGAGCTTTCCCAGCTTTCGGCCAACGCCGGGCGGAAATCCTCCGGCCGGACGGCGAAGGTGCCGTCATCGGGCTTCACCAGCGTGTCGAAGATCTGGCGGATGGCCCAGCTGTCGCCGCCGGTCAGCGCGGTCTGCTGCGGGTTGAGGCCGGTCGGCGAGCGCGCGGCAAGGGCGATGGTGATCGGCGCGGCCTGGGCGGCGGCGGGAATGGTCCAGCCGGCGGTGCCGACGGCGGCCGCGGCAACGGTGGACGACGCGACGAACGCGCGACGGTTCAGGGTCATGGTGTCTCCTCCCAGTGGACGGGGGCCGGTGGTCCGGCCTCCCGCCTGATCGTTCGTGGCGCGCCGTCAGAGGGTCAGCGGACGGCGGCGGCGCTCAAGCTCCGCCTCATCGTACTCGATCCCCAGCCCGGGCGCGGTCGGCACGGCGAAGCGGCCGTCGGTCGGTTGCGACGGGTTGCGCGGGAAGACCGGCGCGATCCGCCCCCAGCCGTCCGCCAGCTCCACCGGCTTGGACAGGTGCATCACCGTCGACAGCAGGTGCAGGTTGGCGAGGTGGCCAATCGACGGTTGCGTCTGGTGGGGCACCAGCTCCACGCCGTGGGCGTGGGCGATGGCCGCGCACTGCATCAGCCCGGTGATGCCGCCCATCTTCACGATGTCCGGCTGGACCATGCGCACGCCCGCCTCTATCAGGTCCTTGAGGCCCTGGAGCGTGTAGGTCTGCTCGCCAGCGGACACGGTAATGTCGAGGCGCTGGGCCACTTCGCCCATGGCCTTGAGATGGTAGTGCTGGACCGGCTCCTCGAACCAGGCGTAGTCCAGTTCCTCCAGCACGCGGCCGACGCGGATGGCGCCGCCGACCGAATAGCCGTTGTTGGCATCGAAGGCGATGGTGAAGCCGTCGCCCAGCAGTTTGCGCACGGCCCGCGCCTTGGCGATGTCGCCGGCGATGTCGACGTCCTGGCGGGTGCGGTCGCCGTCCCAGCGGATTTTGACGGCGGTCGCCTTCTCCTTGGTCACCCTCGCCTCGACGACGCGCAGCACCTCGTCGACCGTCCGGCCGCCGTTGTTGCCGATCGAGGCGTAGAAGGGCATGTCGGTCCGCCACGCCCCGCCCAGGAGCTTGTGGACCGGCTGGCCGAACATCCGCCCCTTGATGTCCCACAGTGCGATGTCGAGCCCGGCGAGCGCGCCCGATACGGCACCCTCCGGCCCCAGCTTGATGCACTTGTGCAGCAGTTTCTCCAGCAGGACCGCGTGGTCGAGCGGGTCCTTCCCGATCAGGAAGGGCGCCATGTGCCGGGCGACGATGACGAGGGAGGCGAGCCCGCCCTCCATCGGCGACGCCTCGCCCATGCCGACGACGCCCTCGTCGGTTTCGATGCGGATGAAGGCCGAACGGACACTGCGCTGTGGATCGTCGCTCCATTCCACCTGGAATGGGTCGACCCTGGTGATTTTCACGATGATTCCTCCGGAGCGTTCGATCTGCGTCGACTCCCCATGAGGCTAACGTGATCGCTTGCCGACCGTAAAGCCGCCTCGCGAGCGGTCCGCCGAATCGTCGCTGGGAACTGGATCGCGTCCCTTGCCGTGGTGTGGCAGCGACATGGACGATCCGGACCGGCTCGGCGTCGATCACCTCACCGACCGCATCATCTCATCGTTGCCGATCGGCTGACCGAACTGCCGGGGCGGGTGATGGACGCCCGTCGCGCTGCCCACGGCGGCGACCATCGCGATCGGGTCCGGGCACTGGAGGACATCGTCCGGGAGGCCGACCGCGGTCTGGAGCGGCTGTACCAGGGAAGCGAATCCGGAACGCTGGATCCGACGGACTCACGGCTACGGAGCCGGATCGAGGAACTGAAGGCCAAGCGCGACGACGCACGGGCGTCCATCGGCCAGCTGACAGCCCCGCATCCGCTGGAGACGGCGAAGAGCTCGCCCGCGATGGTCAGGCGCTTCGCCGATCGGCTGAGGGCCGAACTGCACGAAGGCAACCCCGCCCTGCGCAAGGCCTACGTGAAGCTGTTCGTCAGCAGGGTCGAGGTGGGGCGGGAAACGTTCCGCATCGCCGGCAGCGAGGTCGCCCTCGTGGGCACGCTGGACGATTCCTTACACCGCCGGAAGATCGGTTCGCACATTGATGGTGCGTGGCGTCCCGTAGGGGACGGGAACCCCGGTTCGGAGCCAAGCCTTTGATCCGACTGGACAACCACCAATCAACCCAGGAGCGTCGGGGACACGCTGTGCCACAGGACTGTGCTACGTGCACGTGCACCCGGTCAAGGGGGCGTCACCGTCACCGGTCGTGATGGACCGGAACTTCCGGCTTCGATGGACGTCCAGCCCATGGGCCGATGTCAGACGGGCAGGAACGCCGGATCGCCGCCCTCTCCGACGACCGCGATCTTGCTCCGATAGAGCGCCTCCAGGTTCGACCGGGTCAGCACCGTGCGGGACGGCCCGGACGCCAGGCAGGCGCCGTCGCGGATCAGCAGGACCCGGTCGGCGTGGCGGAGCGCGTGGTTGGGGTCGTGGGTCGAGAAGATCACGCCGAGACCGGCCGCCGCCAACGACCGGATCTCGCGCATCACCCGGCCCTGGTTGCCGAAATCGAGGCTCGCCGTCGGCTCGTCGAGGACGACGACCCGCGGCTCCTGCGCGAGTGCCCGGGCGATGAGCGCCAGCTGCCGCTCCCCGCCCGAGACGAGCGTATAGGGACGGTCGGCCAGATGGGCGATGCCGAGCCGCTCCAGCATCGCGGCGGCGACGCTGTGGTCGCGGGCCGACGGCGCCTCGAACGGCCCCGCCATGGCGGTCCGGCCCATCAGCACCATCTCCGTCACGGTGAAGGCGAAGGTCCCGGCGTGGACCTGGGGCACGTAGGCGACCAGCCTGGCCCGCTCCCGCACCCCGAGGTCCGCGAACGGACGGCCGGCGAGGCGGATCTCGCCCCCGAGCGGCGGGACGAGGCCGAGGAGCGTCTTCAGGAGCGTCGTCTTGCCCCCGCCGTTCGGACCCAGCAGCGCCAGCACCTCGCCCTCGGCCAGATGCAGGTCGAGGTTCCGGCCGATCGTCCGCGTCCCGTAGCCGATGGCGAGGTCGCGCGCCTCCAGGATCACGACCAACCCTTCCGCGCCGTGCGCAAGAGCGCGATGAAGAAGGGCGTGCCGACGACGGCGGTGAGGATGCCGAGCGGGATCTCCACCGGCGCGGCCGTCCGCGCCATCGTGTCGATCAGCAACAGGTAGCCGCCGCCGAGCACCGCCGCCGTCGGCAGGAGCCGCGGGAACCCCGGCCCCACGAGGAACCGGGCGAGGTGCGGCACCACGAGGCCGACCCAGCCGATGATCCCGGCCGCCGAGACCGACGCGGCGGTCACCAGCGTCGCCGCCGCGACCACGGCCGCGCGGAGCGGGCCGGTCGGCACGCCCAGCGCCCGGGCCTCCTCCTCCGGCAGCGACATGGCGTTCATCCGCCAGCGCAGCGCGAGGAGGACGAGCGTGCCGAGGAGCACCGGCCCCAGCAGCGGGACGAGGTCGTCCGGCGCCGTGCCCGACAGGCTGCCGAGGAGCCAGAAGGTCATGGCGGGCAGCTGGTTGTAGGGATCGGCCAGGTACTTCACGAGGCCGACCCCGGCCCCGAGCAGCGCGCCGACCACCACGCCGGTCAGAACGAGGACGAGGATCGTGTCCCCGCCCCGCAGCGCCGACCCGATCGCATAGACCGCCGCCACCGCCACGAGGCCGCCGGCGAAGGCCAGCGCCTGGATGCCCACGACGCTCAACGAGAACAGGATGCCCACGACCGCGCCGAGCGCCGCCCCGGAGGAGGCGCCGAGGATGTCGGGCGAGACCAGCGGGTTGCGGAAGAGGCCCTGGAACGCGGTCCCGGCCACCGCCAGGGCGGCGCCCACCAGCACGGCCGCGAGGACCCGCGGGCCCCGGATCTGCCACAGCACCGTCTCCACCGCCGGCGGCAGGCCCGAGGGGGTCCCGGTCGCGGCGGCGTGGAGTGCCGTCAGGAGGTCGGCCGGGCCGATGGGGAATCGTCCGACGGCGAACGCCACGACGACGCCGGCCAGCAGCACCGCGACCGCGGCGGCGAAGCCCGATGCCCCCCTCAAGCGGTCCCCGACAGAAGGCGGTCGAGCGCCGCGTCGGACGGCGTGACGTGGTAGAAGCGGGCGTAGAAGGCCCGGGTCATGTCGCGCAGATCCTCGGGGAACAGATCGGGGTAGAGGACCTTGCCCAGCCAGCGCAGCCCGATCAACCGGTTGACGGACGGCGGCGAGTCGACCCAGCCGAAGGGAAGGCCCGGCGCGTGGTGGACGCGACCGTTGCGGACGGCCGAGACTGCGGCCCAGCCCGGATCGGTCCGGACGGCGGCCGCGAAGCCCCGATCGATGGTGACGATCACCTCGGGGTCCCAGGCGAGCACCTGTTCCAGCGACACGTTCGCGAGGCCGCCCCGCTGGGCGCCCGCCACGTTCCGCGCGCCCATGATCTCGATCGCCTCGACGTTGATCGAGCCGCCGAGCCCGGTCTCCAGCCCCCGGGGGCCGCGGGCGTGATAGACGCGCGGCCGGCGTTCGGGCGGAACGGTCGCGACACGCCGCAGGGTCTCGCCCAGCATGACGTCGACCTCGGCCGCCAGCGCCTCGCCCCGATCCTCCCGCCGGATCAGGCGGCCGAGCGTGCGGAAGGCCGCGGCGGTGGCGTCGAGGCGCCCGTCCAGCAGGGCGTAGGGGATGCCGGTCTGCGCCTGCACGCGGTCGGCGAGCGAGACGTAGGTCTCGGTCGTCGTCCCAAAATCGAGAATCAGGTCCGGCTTGAACTGGAGCAGGACCTCCAGGTTGGTCGTGTTGCCCCGCCCCGTCAGCCGTCCGACCTCCGGCCGGCGTCCCACGTCGGGAAGCAGATACTCCAGTTCGGCCGCCGTATTCGCCCGGGGCCAACC
>CANGXM010000144.1 GCA_947457845.1 Rhodospirillales bacterium
CGTCCGCGCCCCGGCGGGGTTGCTGAGGGATCGTTCCGCGCAGCGAGGGGCGACCGTCCTCGGCGGACGCGACCACGGTGTCGGCCGAACGGCCCGGACGGGTCGCGGGGCCCACGGGGCGGCGGCCCGAGCGGTCGCCGGTCTCCGTCACCTCGGGCGCCACCGAACGACGCTCGCCCGCGGAGGGGGCCGCCTCGCGGATCGAGGCGAACAGGAGGTCGGGGCGCGGACGGTCCGGCAGCACGAAGCCGAAGGTCGGATAGACGGTGGAGCCGAGATCATTGATGCGCGGATGCCAGACGCGGACGGAGGACCAGTCGTTGCGCGGCGAGATGTCGACCACGCGCATGCCGCGGTAGAGGCGGTTGTCGGACAGCCAGCTGTGGTCGACCTCGACCGTGCGGCGGTCGATCACACGGCTGACCGTGGAGACGTGCCCGCGCGACAGGCCGCGCGCACGCTTGAACACCAGGACGGACCCGATCTCGGGATTCGCGCCGCGCTCGTAGCGGCCGGCGGCGGCGTCCCACCACTGCCAGGCGTCGCCGCGCAGCGCCATGTCCGTGAGCTGGCGGACCCAGAACACGCAGGCGGCCGCATGGGCCTTCGTCGCCGTCGCGCCATTGAACGCGACGACCAGAAGCAGCACCCCCAGAAGGGTGATAAACCGCCGTGCGGCAGAGCGCATGTGGGGGTCCCCTGTTGCACGCTTGTCACGCCGCGGGGGAATTAGCATGAGCCCCTCCGGAGGGGCAACCGGCTATTTACGGAAAATGGGAAGAATCTTCTGGAAAATCGTTCGGACCTGACCGAAGGGTGGTGAGGGGAGCTGTGCGTTCGCATATGGCACGGCCCCGCCGCCGTGTGCTAATCAGCCGCGCCGTCGTCCGTGGCGTTTTGAGTCGCGGCCGCGGCCCCGTGCCCGTCCCCTCGCCTCGGCCCGCCCATGCAGACCTTCCTCGAGTTCGAGAAGCCGATCGCCGAGCTGGAGGGCAAGATCGAGGAACTGCGTCACCTCACCGACGCCGGCGACCTGAACATCGCGGACGAGGTCGGCAAGCTCCAGGCGAAGGTCGAGAAGCTTCTGCAGACGACCTACGCCAAGCTGACGCCCGCGCAGAAGGTCCAGGTGGCGCGGCATCCCAATCGCCCGCACGCGCTCAACTACATCTCGGCGCTGGTCACCGACTTCACGCCGCTCGCCGGAGACCGGGCCTTCGCCGAGGACGGGGCGATCATCGGCGGACTCGGCCGGTTCCGCGGCCGGTCGGTCGTCGTGATCGGGCAGGAGAAGGGCCACGACACCGAGACGCGGGTGAAGCACAACTTCGGCATGGCCAAGCCCGAGGGCTACCGCAAGGCGCAACGCCTCATGGACCTCGCCGCGCGCTTCCACCTGCCCGTCGTCACGCTGGTGGACACGGCGGGCGCCTATCCCGGCGTGGGCGCGGAGGAGCGCGGCCAGGCCGAGGCCATCGCACGGTCCATCGAGCGGTGCCTGCGCCTGCCGGTGCCCATCGTGTCGGTCGTGATCGGCGAGGGCGGGTCCGGCGGGGCGATCGCCGTCGCCGCCGCCGACCGGGTGCTGATGCTGGAGCACGCGGTCTATTCGGTGATCTCGCCCGAGGGCTGCGCCTCCATCCTCTGGCGCGACCCGCAGATGGCGCAGGACGCCGCCGTGGCGCTGCGGATGACGGCGCAGGACCTCAAGCAGCTGGGCGTGATCGACCAGATCGTGTCCGAGCCGATGGGCGGCGCCCACCGCAGCCCCGCCGACACCATGACGGCCGTGGCCGACCGGGTGCAGGCGGCGCTCGACGATCTCCGCGCCCTCGACCCGGCCGAGCTGAAGGCGCGCCGGCGGCAGAAGTTCCTCGACATGGGCGCGCACGGCCTCGGCGCCTGACCGCCGCCCCCGATGCGCGCTTCGGACCGGGGCTCCGTCCGGGATAGATTGCCGGTCTGCGATCCCCTGCGGAAGGTCCGGCCATGAGCCACGACGACTATCACCGGCGCAGCATCGCCAACCGGCCGCTGCACCCCGAGACCCAGATGATGTCGTACGGCTACGACCCCTTCCTGTCGGAAGGCGCGGTCAAGCCGCCGGTGTTCCTGACGTCCACCTTCGCGTTCCGCACCGCCGAGGACGGGGCCGATTTCTTCGACCTGGTCGCCGGGCGCAAACAGGTGCCCGAGGGGGAGAGCGCGGGCCTCGTCTACAGCCGTTTCAACCACCCGAACCTGGAGATCGTGGAGGACCGCCTCGCGCTGCTGGACGGGTCCGAGGCGGCGGCCGTCACCTCCAGCGGCATGGCGGCGATCAGCGCGGTGTTCCTGGCGCTGCTGCGCCCGGGCGACGTGCTCGTGCACTCCACGCCGCTGTACGGCGGGACCGAGACGCTCGTGCGGCGCATCCTGGCCGAGTTCGGCATCCGCTCGGTCGCCTTCGAGGACGGGATCTCGGGCGACGGCCTCGCCGCGGCGCTGCGCGAGGCGGCGGGCCTCGGCCGGGTCGCGATGCTCTACGTCGAGACGCCGGCCAACCCGACCAACGCGCTGTTCGACCTCGCGGGCGCCGCGGCCGCGCTCGACCGCGTGGCGGCGGAGACCGGGCACCGCCCGGTGTCGGTCTGCGACAACACGATGCTCGGGCCCATCTTCCAGAAGCCGGCGGCGCACGGGATCGACCTGTCGGTCTATTCGCTGACCAAGTACGTCGGCGGCCACAGCGATCTCGTGGCCGGCGGCGTCACCGGGCGCAAGGCGCTGATCGCGAAGGTCCGGGCGACGCGCGGCGCCTTCGGCTCGCAGCTCGACCCCCACTCCTCCTGGATGATCGCGCGCTCGATGGAGACGCTCGTCCTCAGGATGACCCGTGCGGCCGAGACCGGGACGCGGATCGCCCGCTGGCTCATGGACGAGAGCGGGCGGAACCTCCCCGTCCTCCACCCCGAGACGGTGACCGACCCCGCCTATCGGGCCGTCTATGCGCGCCAGTGCACCGGGCCGGGCTCCACCTTCGGCTTCGTGCTGCCGGGCGGGCGGCCGGCCGCCTTCCGCTTCATCAACGCGCTGCGGCTCTTCAAGTCGGCGGTCAGCCTCGGCGGCACCGAATCGCTCGTCTGCCACCCGGCCTCCACGACCCACTCCGGCGTTCCGGCCGACATCCGGGCCCGGGTCGGGGTGGTGGAGGGGCTGATCCGGATGTCGATCGGGCTCGAGCACCCGGACGACCTGATCGCCGACCTCGCCATCGCGCTGGCAGCGGCCGAGGGGTCGGACGGTCCGGGGTTGAAGGGGCGGGGTTGAAGAGGGGGGCGGGGTTGAAGGGGCGGTGACCGGACGATATCCTTCGTGACTTAACGGCTGCCCGGTGCCGCCTTGCTCTTCTACGACAAATCCGCCGTCGCCCTGGCGCTCGCCGATCGTGCGCTGGAGCGTGTCCGCGCCCTCGGCCTCGCCCCGACGCCCCAGGCGTTCGCGGTGTGGTACGCGATCTACGGCGAGCGGTCGCAGGAGCTGTCGGCGCGCGTCGCGGCGCTGGAGGCCGACGGCCTGTCGCTGCGCGACGCGCACATGGACGAGCTGTTCCTGCGATATCTGGCCGAGGACCAGGAGGACGGGGCGTCGGACGAGCTGACCAGCGCCCTGGGAACCGCGCTCAAGCTGGTGGAGGAGTTCGGCGGCGACGTCCAGCGCTACGACAAGGCGATCTCGGACGCCAGCGCCGGCATGGGCATCGCCGGCACGCTCGAGCATCTGCGCACGGTGATCGCGACGCTCGCGGCGGAGACCACGCGCATGGTCCGCAAGAACGCGGGCATGCGCCGCCGGCTCGACGACATGAGCGGGCGCATGGAGAAGATGCGCTCGGCGCTGAAGTCCGCCCGCCGCCACGCGGAGACCGACACGCTGACCGGCCTCGCGAACCGGCGACGGTTCGACCAGACGCTCCGCGGGCCGGCGAACCGGGCCGCGGACGCGGGCGCGCAGGTCGTCGTGATGATGGTCGACATCGATCACTTCAAGACGTTCAACGACACGCACGGCCACGCCTTCGGCGACCAGGTGCTGAAGCTGATCGCGCGGGTGCTGTCGGAGAACGTGCGCCCCGGCGACGTCGCCGCCCGGTTCGGCGGCGAGGAGTTCGCCCTCGTCCTGGCCAACGCCACGATCCGCGACGGGAAGGACGTGTCGGGGCGCATCATGCGCACGCTGGCCGGCCGCGAACTCGTCAACCGCAGCACCGGCACCCGGGTGGGCGCGGTCACCCTGTCGATCGGGCTCACCGACTACGTGAAGGGCGAGGCGCCGGGCGACGTGCTGCGCCGGGCCGACGAGGCGCTCTACGAGGCGAAGGCCGCCGGCCGCAACCGGGTCGTCGCCCGCTTCGGCCCGCCGCCGCGGCAGGTGAAGGCGGCCACGGCCCCGGCCGCTCCGGACTGAGCGCCGGCCCCGCCCCCGGCGCCGGCTCGACCGCCAGGGTGACGGTCGTCCCCTCGCCGATCCGGCTCTCGATGGTCAGCCGTGCGCCGATCGCGTCGGCCAGCGACCGTGCGATGGCGAGGCGGAGGTCCGTCGGGTTGTCGATCACCGCCGAGGGCACACGCCGGACGGGCTCGAACAGGGGGAGGCAGCCGGTCGGCCGGGTTGCCCGGCCCGCCGGGGCCCGCCGGCCACGATCGGGAACCGCCCGCCGGGGCCGGAGTTCCGTCCGCCCTCACTCCGGCGCGACGGGCCGCACCCGGGGCGGGCGCCCCCGGCGCACCTGGGCGGCGCGCCGAAGCCGGACCTGGCCCTGGGCGGTGTCGAGATATTCGGGGCTGACGTAGCGCAGCGCGTCGGCGAGCCGCGCCTCGCGCCGGTCCGTCGCGTCGTCCCCGGTCTCCAGCCGCAGGCTGAGGCGCCAGAAGTAGCAGGCGACGAACGCCCGCAGCCCGGAGGAGAGATTCACCGGCCGGACGCTCGGCCCCGCCCTGGCCGGCGTGCCGACCGGGTCGGCGCCGCTGTCCGCGAAGGGGGCGAGGCGGGGGTCGAGGTTCGTCTGGACCCGGCGCGCGAGTTCGTTGACGTCGATCGCTTCCCGCCGGGCGATCTCGAACAGCATCTCCCACAGCGAGGGTTCGAGCCGGACGCTGGAGCGGGCCCGCCGCCAGATTCCCCCGTCGTCGATGGCGAACAGATGCAGATTGCCCGTGTGCAACTGCTTGACCTTCCCACCGCCCGCCCGGGAGCCCCGCGACGGCGCGGCGGGGTCGGGATCCGCTGGAAATGAGATGTCGGACACCCATGACCCCACGTTGACGCGACCACGTGCTGCTGCACGTCAGACGTTCATTCCATACAACGGAAATTCTGTGATCCTCAAGTGTCCGGCAATCAGTCGATGAATTACATGCCAGGGGAGTCCATTTAGCCTTTGGAGACTCTGAGGATCGGCATTCCGTAGCCCAATCAATGATTAATCAACCATCTTCTTCGGGCGTGAGGGTTCGGAGTGCGAGCGCATGTATCCTCTCCGAGAGCTCCGCCGACAGGATTTCGTACACGAGACGCTGGCGGGCGACCCGCGACTTTCCTGCGAATACTGCGGAGACGACTGTGACGTCGAAATGCGTCTCCCCCCGCGCGTCGTGGCCGGCGTGGCCGGCGTGGCGGTGGCTGTCGTCGACGATCGAGAGCCGAACCGGGGCGAGCGCCCCGGTCAGCTTGGTTCGGATGCGCTCGGCATAGGTCATGGGCGGTCTCCCCGCGTCGCGGAACGGTCCGCCGAGGTTGCGGACGGGCGGACCCGCGTCAAGGCCCATCGCGCCCGCGGCGCCTCGCGTCTGCCCTGTCGCCGCGGGGGGCGGGGGTGGGCTTGCCAGTGTCCGGGGCGGCGCCCATAATTGCCCGATGCCCCGGGAACGTACGAACACCGCGCGTCTCAGCTTCGAGGAGGCGCGGCCGCATGTCCGGCCGTGCGAGGTACCCGGGTGCGCCGCGGACGGCGGCTTCCGCGCGCCCCGCTCGCGCGACCGGCTCAACGAATACTGGTGGTTCTGTCTCGACCACGTGCGCGAGTACAATTCCCGCTGGGACTACTATGCCGGGATGTCGGAGCGCGACATCGAGCAGGAACTCCGTCGCGACATGACCTGGCAGCGGCCGACGTGGCCGCTGGGGTCCTGGTATGCGCGCGAGCGCCACCTCCGCGACCGGGTGATGCGCGGGTTCGCCTTCGGCGACGACGAGGCCGCCGAGGCCGCCGCCCATGCGGCCGCGCGCCCGCGGGCCCGGACGCCCGAGGACGACGCGCGCGCGGTCCTGGACGTCACGGCGTCGGCCGACTTCAACGAAATCAAGGCCCGCTACCGCGAACTGGTGAAGCGCCACCACCCCGACGCGAACGGCGGGGACAAGGACGCCGAGGAGCGGCTGAAGCAGATCAACCAGGCCTACACCACGCTGAAGACGTGCTACGGTGCGTGATCCGCGTGCCCGGCCGTCCTCCGGCCGCGAGCCACATCCGTAAGGCAGACCCCAAGGCAGACATGGCCTCCGAATTCGCCCAGACCCTCGGCACCGGACTTCCCGACATCAAGGTTTCCGTCCGCCAGCTCTTCGGCCTCGACACCGACATGATGGTGCCGGCCTTCAGCCAGCCGAGCGAGCACGTCCCCGACATCGACGAGGCCTACCGCTTCGACCCGTCCACCACGCTGGCGATCCTCGCCGGCTTCGCCCACAACCGCCGGGTCATGATCCAGGGCTATCACGGCACGGGCAAGTCGACGCACATCGAGCAGGTGGCCGCGCGCCTCAACTGGCCCTGCATCCGCGTCAACCTCGACAGCCACATCAGCCGCATCGACATGGTCGGCAAGGACGCGATCGTGCTGCGGGACGGCAAGCAGGTGACCGAGTACCGGGAGGGCATCCTGCCCTGGGCACTCCAGCACGCCTGCGCCATCGTGTTCGACGAGTACGACGCCGGCCGGCCGGACGTGATGTTCGTGATCCAGCGGGTGCTGGAGGCCGACGGCAAGCTGACGCTGCTCGACCAGAACAAGGTGATCCGCCCGCACCCGGCCTTCCGCCTTTTCGCGACCGCCAACACGGTCGGCCTCGGCGACACCACCGGCCTCTATCACGGGACCCAGCAGATCAACCAGGGCCAGATGGACCGCTGGAACGTGGTCGCCACGCTGAACTACCTGCCCCACGACGCCGAGACGCAGATCGTCGCCGCCAAGGTGCCGGTCTACGACACCGACGACGGGCGCCGGACCATCGCGGCGATGGTGCATCTGGCCGACCTGACGCGACAGGGCTTCATCGCCGGCGACATTTCCACCGTGATGAGCCCGCGCACGGTCATCACCTGGGCCCAGAACGCCCAGATCTTCGAGGACGTCGGCCTCGCCTTCCGCCTCACGTTCCTCAACAAGTGCGACGAGGTGGAGCGGTCGACGGTCGCCGAATACTACCAGCGCTGCTTCGGGGCGGAGCTGACCGAGACGGGCATCCGCAACGGGCGGGCCTGACCCGCGGGGCGGATCACGCCGGCGGCCCCGCCCCGCCTCAGTCCTCCACGCTCGGCCGGGCGTAGAAGCGCCCGATCAGCTTGCCCAGCTTCAGGTTCCGGACGCGGCGGCGGTGCTCGGCGGCGGCGAAGGGGCGGATCGGGCCGTCGAGGTACTTCCAGAACTCCGAATGCGCCTTGCCCGGCGGGAAGCCGCGGAGCGCGTCGCGGACATAGTCGCGCGTCCACGGCTTCTGCCGCCAGTAGGCGTGCGCCATGTAGTGGTTGTAGGGGAACAGCGCGTCCATCGCGTCGGGCCCGATGGGGGCCAGCGGCACGTCCACGGCCATCAGGGCGGCGTTGAACATGTCCTGGTCCATGAAGTGCAGCGGCGAGGCGCGGGTGCGGAAGCGCCGCACATGGAGCGGCCGCCCCTCCTCCGGCAGACGGTCGACCAGCCGCGCCCAGACCTCGAGGAGCGCCCGGTCGCGCCGGTCGAGCCCCAGGAAGCCGGCGTTGTAGTAGCCGGTCACCGGCCGCACCGGCAGACCCTGCCGCTCCAGCATCCGCGCCCAGAACCGGCGCCTGGGATGCCCCGGCAGCATGTAGGGGTCGGAGATGTCGAGGCAGACCGCCGCCCCCTCGGCCGCCCATTCCTCGAACACCGCCCATTCGTTCTTCACCACGATGTCGGCGTCGAAGAAGAAGAGCCGGTCGGCGTCGCCGGCGAGGTCGTCCAGCACATGGAGCAGCGCCCGCGCCTTTTGGAACGACAGGAGCCCGCCCGTCGCCAGCGGGAAGAAGCGGACGTCGAACCCGTCCGCGACCGCGAGGCGCCGGACGCGTCCCTCCGTCGCCGCCCCGCCCGCCCAGGCGGGCAGGTCGCCGCGCGTGCCGACCCAGAGCGTGCCGCGGAAGCCGTGCCGGGCGAGGGAATTGGCCAGCGCCGCGGCGCCGAAGTGGAAGTCGCCGTCGCACAGGGTCACGACGGCGGTCCGGGGCACGACCTCCGGAACGGCGGTTGCGTCGGACACGACGGCCGGGTCCGGCTGCGGGCGGGTCGTGCGGGCGTCGGGCATGCGGCGGGGCTCCTGGGACGGGGGCGGCTCCGCCCCTTCTCCGTTCGGGACCGCATCCCCCGTTTGCACGCTCGCGCGCAGGGGCGGGTTGCGGTTCGTTGACGGGACCGAACGTAGCCGGCCGGCGTTCGTTTCTCCGTTCACTCCACCGGACAGGACCCGATGCCCCAACAGACGGCGCTGCGCTCCCTCGGGTGGTCGGCTGTCGAGAGCGCGATCGGCGTCGGCATGTCGCTGCTCACCGTCCTCATCATCGCCCGCTTCATCGGTCCGGCCGAGTTCGGCCTCTTTTCCCTCGCCCTCGTGACGGTCCAGATCCTGACCGCGGTCATCGCACAGCTCTTCAACGAGGCGATCGTCCAGCGCGAGGACCTGGGGCCCGACCACATCGCGACCGCCTTCTGGACGTCGGTGGTGCTGGGCTTCGTCATGGCGGCGGCGTGCGCCGGCATGGGGCGCGTGCTGGCGGACCACTACGCGGAGCCGCGGCTCGGCGCGATCCTCGCCTGGCTCGGCCTCGGCATCGTGATCGAGGGGGTGAACGGCGCGCTGCTGGCCCGCATGCGCCGCGACATGCAGTTCCGCTGGATCGCGATCCGCACGGCCGCCGGCCGCTTCGCCGGCGCCGCCGTCGGCATCGCGATGGCGTTCGGCGGTTGGGGCGTCTGGGCGCTCGTCGCGCAGACGCTGGTGGGAAATGCGGTCTCGCTCGCCTGCGTGTGGGCGGTGGCGCCCGAACGCCCCCGCTTCCACTGGTCGGCCGCCCGGCTGGGGGAACTGCTGCGCGTCGCGATTCCCTCGCTGGGCGCGACGCTCCTGTGGATCGCCGGCTCGCGCCTGTTCGCCATCGCCGTCGGCGCCGTCCTCGGCCGTGCGGCGCTCGGCCACTTCAGCATGGCGTTCCGCCTCATCGACGTGCTCCAGCAGCTCTCGCTGGGCGTGGTGAACAAGATCGCGCTCCCGCTCCTCTCCCGCCGCCAGTCGGACCCGGCGGCGCTGCGCGCGGGTTTCCTCGCGGCGACGGAGCGGACGGCGCTGGTGGTCGTGCCGCTGTTCGCGGGCCTCGCGGTCGCCGCACCCGTCCTCGTCCCCCTCGTGCTGGGTCCGGCGTGGGAACCGACGATCGGCGTGCTGCAGATCCTGTCGGTCAGCATCATCCTGGTCGGGATCACGCAGTTCCAGTCGGCCGTCTTCACCGCGGTCGGCCGCGCGCACCTCAACCTCGTCGCGCCGGCGGTGACCATGCTCATCACGCTCCCCATGGTCGTGCTGGCGGCACCCTTCGGGCTGGAGGCGGCGACCGGCTCCTGGCTCCTGCGGCATGCGGTCACGATCCCGCTCGTGCTGGCGATGACGCGCAACGTGCTGAACCTGGGCGCGGGCGACCAGCTCCGCGGGACCGTGGCGCCCCTGGTCGCCGGCGTCGCGATGACGCTGGCCGTCGCCGCCGCCGACCACGCGGTCCTCCACGCGCTGGGCCCGTGGCCGCGGCTGATGGGCATGGTGGCGACGGGGGCCGCCGTCTATGCGGCGTCCATCCTCCTCCTCGCCCCGTCGGTGCCGCTGTCGATCGCGCGGAGAATCGGGGCGGGGCTGCGCGCCTGAGGGCTTCCGGCCTTCGTCCGGGAGGGCTAATCTCCGACGCGGCAGGACCCGTCCCGCCTGCCCGAGACGCCCGATGACCGACCGCGAATCCCCCGTCGAGACCTTCAAGCGCGCCACCGCCGGCGCCGTCCGTGCGATGGCGGCCGACAAGGAGGTGCAGGTCGCCTTCTCCACCGAGGCGCCCGGCCTCGCGGGCCGCCGCGTCCGCGTGCCGGCCCCGCCGCGCGACCTGAACCCGCGCGACGTGGCGCTGATCCGCGGTGCGGCC
>CANGXM010000145.1 GCA_947457845.1 Rhodospirillales bacterium
GCAGCAACGGCGTAGTCTCGCGCATGGCGGGTGGGGCCTCTTCGGGTCGGGCGGATTTGTGTTTGGCGACTGAATCCTAAACCCGATCAAGGACTTATGCTACACCCGCCACCCCTCAAAGCCACCTTGGTGCATAATCCGGGCTAGGAATCAAATTTAAAAAATTGTCAATCATTCTGGTGAGTTTTTCTCTTCAATTATTTTCGAAGCGCCTATAATTACCTCAAAAGATTGGGCTGGGGGTGAGAAAGTGACAAGATGACCAAGTTTGCTTACATTTTCTTAGTCTTGGATTTGTACACCAACCTTGACATCGACCCGTTCGATAGAGTATCGAATATGTTTGCGCCGTTTAAGCCCATCGGATGATGCCGCCGTGATCCGCAAACCCAAGACCGAACTGCGCAACGCCCTCGAGCGCTGCGCCCGCCCCCTGGGCGCCGCGGTGGTGTTCAGCTTCTTCATCAACGTCCTGATGCTGGCCTCGCCGCTATACATGATGCAGGTCTACGACCGCGTCCTGCACAGCCGGAACGAAAGCACGCTCCTGATGCTGACGCTGATCACGGTCGGGCTGATGGTCGTGATGGCGATCCTGGAGCTGGTGCGCTCGCGCATCCTCGTCCGGGTCGGGGCGCATCTCGATCAGCTGCTCAGCGCGCGCCTGTTCGCCGCCGTGTTCGAGCGCCAGCTCCGGATGCCGCGCGGGCACCGGGCGCAGCCGCTGAACGACCTGTCGACGCTGCGCCAGTTCCTGACCGGCCAGGGCCTGTTCGCCTTCTTCGACGCGCCCTGGACCCCCGTCTTCCTCCTGTTCCTGTTCCTGGTGCATCCGCTGCTCGGCACCATCACGCTGGCCGGCGGGGTGATCCTGTTCGCTATCACCTTCGCCTCCGAGGTGCTCAGCCGCCGCAAGCTGGAGCAGGCGAGCGTCGAGCACATCGCCGGCATGTACTTCGCCGAGTCCAGCCTGCGCAACGCGGAGGCGCTGGAGGCGATGGGCATGCTGCCCGGCATCCGCAGCCGCTGGCTCGCGCGGCACCAGCGGGTGCTGGGCCTGCAGGCGCAGGCGAGCGACCTCGCGGGCACGCTGACCTCGATCAGCAAGTTCGTCCGCCTCGCGATGCAGTCGCTGATGCTGGGCGGCGGCGCACTCCTCGCGATCGAGGGGCAGATCTCGCCCGGCATGATGATCGCCAGCTCCATCATCGCCGGCAAGGCGCTGGGCCCCATCGAGATGGCGGTCGCCAGCTGGAGCAGCCTCGTCAGCGCGCGTCTCTCCTACGCCCGGCTCGACGAGCTGTTCCGCATGATCCCGCCGCGGCCGACGGGCATGGAGCTGCCCGAGCCCGAGGGCCGGATCACGCTCGAGAGCGTGATCGCCGTGCCGCCGGGCGGGTCCGTCCCGACCATCAAGGGCGTCAGCCTCCAGATCGAGCCCGGCGAGGCGGTGGGCATCATCGGCCCGAGTGCCGCCGGCAAGTCCACCCTCGCCCGCCTGATCGCCGGCGTCTGGCCGGCGGTGAACGGCAAGGTCCGCATCGACGGGGCCGACGTCATGGCCTGGCCGCGCGAGCGGCTCGGGCCCTTCATCGGCTACCTGCCCCAGGACATCGAGCTGTTCGACGGCTCCATCGCCGAGAACATCGCCCGCTTCGGCGAGATCGATCCGGTGAAGGTGGTCGAGGCCGCCCGCAAGGCGGGCATCCACGACATGATCCTGCGCCTGTCCAAGGGCTACGACACGCCGGTCGGCGAGGCGGGCAACCAGCTCTCGGGCGGCCAGAAGCAGCGCATGGGCCTCGCCCGCGCGCTCTACGGCGATCCGCAGATCTTCATCCTCGACGAGCCGAACTCGAACCTCGACGAGGAGGGCGAGGGCTGCCTGATCGAGGCGATCCGCCAGCTGAAGACCGCCGGCAAGACGGTGATCGTGATCGCCCACCGGCCCAGCGTGCTGACCAACGTCGACAAGGTCATCGTGATGCGCGACGGGCAGGTCACCCTGTTCGGCCCCCGCAACGAGGTCATGGCCCGGGTCACCCGGCCGACGGTCGCGACCGCGACGACCCCCGCTCCCGCCGCCGTCCCCGCGCCCGCCCCTTCGATCGCCCAGGGCGGCGCGGCCTGACGCGAAGGACATCGAAGATGGACACGAACGTCGCCTCCACCCCGGCCGCGCCCAAGGCGCCCAGCACCGCCGCCAAGCGCCGGCTGCACGACCTCGAGGCCGAGGCGCTCCACGAGGCCGCCCCGATCCCGCCGCCCTCCACCAACGCCCGGGCCGCCATCTTCGCGGGCGTCCTCACCATCCTCGTCGCCTTCGGCGGTGCCGGCGTGTGGGCGGCGCTGGCGCCGCTCGACAGCGCCGTCGTCGCCGGCGGCACGGTGGTCGTGGAGACCAACCGGCGGGACGTCCAGCACCTCGACGGCGGCATCATCAAGGAGATCCTGGTCCGCGACGGCGACAAGGTGACCGCGGGCGACGTGCTGATCCGCCTCGATCCGGTCCGCCCGCAGGCCTCCCTCGCCATCGTGCAGGGCCAGATCGACGCGACGCGCGCGCTCCAGGCGCGCCTGCGTGCCGAGCAGGACGGCGCCGCCGCGGTCGTCTTTCCCGACGTGCTGCGCGCGCGGGCCGAGGAACCGGGCATCCGCGACCTGATCCGCAGCCAGAGCGAGGTCTTCGCCGCGCGCAAGGCGGCGCTGGACGGCCAGACCCAGATCCTGCGCCAGCGCATCTCCCAGTTCCAGGAGCAGATCACCGGCCTGAGGGCGCAGCAGCTCTCCCGCGAGCGCCAGGTCGGGCTCATCAACCAGGAACTCCTCGGCGTCCGGGAGCTGGCCGACAAGGGGCACGCCACCCGCAACCGCGTCCTCGCGCTCGAGCGCGAGGTCGCCCGGCTGGAGGGCGAGCGGGGCGAACTCCTCTCCTCGCTCGCGCGGGCCCAGCAGGCCATCGGCGAGGCGGAACTCCAGATCCTCCAGCTGACCCGCTCCTTCCGCGAGGAGGTCGCGAAGTCGCTGCAGGAGGTGCAGAACCAGCTGCACGAGATGAACGAGAAGCTGATCGCCAACGAGGACGTGGTCCGCCGCCTCGACATCCGCGCCCCCGTGGACGGGATCGTGGTCGCCATGGCGGTGACGACGGTCGGCGGCGTCATCGGGTCCGGACGGACCATCATGCAGATCGTGCCGGGCCAGGACACCCTGGTCGTCGAGGCGCGGGTGCAGCCCGTCGACGTGGAGAACGTGCGCCCCGGCCAGTCGGCGATCATCAACTTCCCGGCCTTCGCCCAGCGCACCCTGCCCAACCTGACCGGGACCGTGCTGAAGGTCTCGGCCGACCGCCTGATCGACGAGCGGACGGGGCTCCCCTACTTCAGGGCGGAGGTCCTGATCGATCCCGAGAGCCTGGAGGCGCTGTCCGACCGGCGGCTGATGCCCGGCATGCCGGCGGACGTGATGATCGCGACCGGCGAGCGAACCGCGCTGCGCTACCTTCTCGACCCGATCCTGTCCGTCACCAACTACGCGATGCGGGAGCACTGACCGGCGCGCGCGCCGGCCGGCACCCCCCCCGTCGGCCCCCCCCGTTCGGGACCGTCCGTCGTCCGGTCCGTTGCCTTCAGGAGGGTCTCCGGTCTTCCCTTGCCGGTCGCCGTGCCCGACGGCATCCTTTCGTCCCGTCCTCGGACCGAGGTCCTTCCGATGTCGTTCCCCCCGCGCTGGCGCGCCGCCTGCTCCGCCCTCGGCCTGCTGACGGTCCTCGGCACGACGGCGCCCGCGGGCGCGCAGACGCTGGTCGACGCCCTCGCCCGGGTCTATGCGGAGAACCCGCAGATCCTCGCCGAACGCGCCCGCGCTCGCTCGCTCGACGAGCTGGTGCCCCAGGCGCTCGCCAACTGGCGGCCGACGATCGAGGCGCAGTCGAGCCTCGGCTGGCAGCGCTCGGGCATCGGGCAGCCGGTCGGCAACCGCACCGTCAACACCGCGGGCGAGCACCAGCCCCGCTCGCTCGGCGTCGTCGCGAGCCAGCCCCTCTACCGGGGTGGGCGCACCGTCGCCCAGACGAGCCGGGCCGAGAACATCGTGCTGGCCGCCCGCGCCAACCTGCTGGCGACCGAGCAGCAGGTCCTGCAGAACGCGGCCATCGCCTATCTGGACGTCGTGCGCGACCAGGCCGTCGCCGAGCTCAACCGCAACAACGTCGGCGTCATCGAGCGCCAGCTGGGCGCCGCCCGCGACCGGTTCCGCGTCGGCGACGCGACGCGGACCGACGTCAGCCAGGCGGAGGCCCGCCTGGCCCGCGCGATCGCCGACCGCGCGTTGGCCGAAGGCCAGCTCGAGGCGGGCCGGGCCACCTTCGAACGCTTCGTGGGCGCAGCGCCGGGCGTGCTGGCGCAGCCCGCCCTCACCGTGGCCCTGCCCGCCGTCCTCGACGAGGCGCTCCAGCTGGCGCTGAGCGCCTGGTCGGTGCAGTCGGCCCAGTTCGGCGAGGCGGCGGCGCGCGACCAGATCGACCTCAACCGCGGCGAAGCGCTGCCCTCGGCGGCGCTCCGGATGACCGGCCAGCGCAACATCGAGCCCTCGCTGACCACGAGCCGCCAGGACACCGTCTCGGTCATTGCCCAGGTGACGGTCCCCCTCTACCAGGGCGGGGCCGTGTCCTCCCGGCTCAAGGAGGCGACCGAGACCGCCGGCCAGCGCCAGCAGGAGGTCGACCAGGCCCGCAAGCAGGCGATCGAGAGCACGCGCCGGTCCTGGCAGTCGCTCGTCGCCGCCCGGGCCAACGTCACCGCCCGCCAGGCCCAGATCCGGGCGGCGGAGACGGCACTCGACGGGGTGCGCCAGGAACTGGCCAGCGGGAGCCGCACGGTGCTCGACCTGCTCAACGCCGAGCAGGAACTCCTCGACAGCCGGGTGTCCCTCGTGAGAGGCCAGCGCGACGAACTGGCCGCCGCCTTCCAGCTGCTCGCGGCGATCGGCCGGTTCGGGCCCGACGAACTTCGGCTTCCCGTCGACCGTTACGATCCGACGACGAACTACGACGAGGCCCGGGGGCGCTGGCGGTAGGAGCGACGGCGGGGGTGCATCCATTGGGCGTGGTGAGGCGCACCTTCCACAAGGCGGTCTGGCAGCGGCTTCCCCGCGGTCTCCGGCGGGCCGCACTCCAGCACGTCATGTCGGCCATCACGCCGCGCCCGAGCCGGTCGCCCCGGTCCGACGAGGGCCCCATCATCGTCGCCGGGTTCCTGCGCGCGGCCAGCGGGCTGGGCGAATCCGCCCGCCTCTCGCTGGAGGCGCTGCGCCACTGCGGCGTGCCCGCCCACGGCTGGGACCTCAGCGAAACCTTCTTCCAGGGCGGGAGCGTCCCCTGCCCCCACCTGGCCTCGCCCGACGCCGATCTGTCGGGCCCCGGGGCCATCCTGCTGGTGGTCAACGCCCCCTTCGTGTCCATGGCGCTGCGCGCCATTCCCCGGCCCTGGATCCGCGGCAAGCGCGTGCTGGGCTACTGGGCCTGGGAACTTCCGCAGACGCCGCCCGACTGGGGCCCCGGCCACCGCTTCGTCCACGCGGTCTGCGCCCCCAGCCGCTTCACCGCCGACGCCATCGCGACCGGCGGGCGCCAGACCCCCCACGTGCTCTGGTATCCCGTGGCGCTGCGGGCCGCGTCGCTGGACCCGCAGAGCCCCCCGCCGACCGGGACGGGGGTGCGGGTCCTGACCGTCTTCAACGCCGCCTCCAGCCTGTCGCGCAAGAACCCGCTGGCGTCGGTCGAGGCGTTCCGCCGGGCCTACGGCGACGACCCGTCCTGCCACCTCACGATCAAGGCCCAGAACGCGCAGGCCTATCCGGAGGGCTTCGCGGCGCTGCGGGCGGCGGTCGCGGCCCTGCCCAACGCCACGCTCGACGAGCGGACCCTGCCGCTCGACGACGTCCACCGGCTGATCGCGTCCCACGACGTGCTCCTCTCGCTGCACCGGTCGGAAGGGTTCGGGCTGACGATCGCCGAGGCGATGCTCGCCGGACGCCCCGCCGTCGCGACCGGCTGGTCGGGGAACACCGATTTCCTGACCGCGGACGTCGGCTGCCCGGTCGCCTTCCGCCTCGTCCCGGCGGTCGATGCCCAGCACACCTACGACCAGCCCGACACCGTGTGGGCCGAGCCCGACGTGGACCACGCGGCCGCCTGCCTGCGGGACCTGCGGGATCCGGTGCGCCGGGCGGAGCTGGGCGCCCGCGCCCGGGCCCATGCGCTGCGGATCTTTGGGCCGGAGATCTTCACCGAGCGCCTGTCGGCCATCCTGGGCCGCTCGACCGGCGACGCCGGCGCCCGGGTCCCCCTGATCGCGGCGGCCCCCCAGCCGACCTGAGGCCGGGTCAGTCGCGGGCGGGGGCGTGCGGGCCCAGCGCGGTCCACAGGTCCCCCAGGAACCGGTCCATCGTCCAGTCCCCCACGCTGTCCCGCGCCCCCGCGGTGCAGGTGGCCAGCAGCGCCGGATCGGCCGCGAGGCGCCGCAGCGCGTCGGCCAGCGCCTCGGCCGTCGCCGCCCCCGCCACCACCCCGTTCACGCCGTCGCGCACCTGTTCGACCAGCCCGTCCACCGGGGTCACGACGACCGGGCGGCCGGCGGCGAAGGCGGCCGGGATCACCCCCGACTGGCTCGCCTCGAGATAGGGCAGGACCACGACGTCGTGCCCGGCGATCAGCTCCGGGACCTCCTCGTGGCCGATCCAGCGGTTGTCGACCGTGACCCCCGGCTGGTCCAGCCCGTCGGCGTAGGGGGCGAGGTCGCCGTCGCCCACGATGGACAGCGTGATCGCCCGTCCCTCCCCCGCCAGGATCCGGTGGGCGTCGAGCAGCAGGCGCAGCCCTTTGTAGAGGCGGATGCGCCCGAAGAAGAGGAGGCGCAGGGGTCCCGCCGCGGCGGGGGCCGGAGCGCCCTCGCGCACGTAGCCGGCGGGAACGGGATGGTAGAGGGGCGAGATCCGCTCGGGCGCCACCCCCATCCCGACCAGCCGCTCGGCGACGGCGAGGCTCCAGGTGATCACCCGGTCGGCGCGCCGCGCCTCCCACGCCCACCAGCGGTCGACGAGCGCCATGCCGTCGCCCGGATGGTGCGCCCCGTCATGCACGATCACGGCGTAGCGCAGGCCCGCCGCCTGGGCCGCCCGGCGCAGGAGCGGGCTCCACGCGTGCGGCATGAGGGTCACGACCCATGTCGCGTCGGCCGCCCTGGCCGCGGCGACGAGGCGGGCGAGGCGCAGCGGCGCCAGCAGGGTGCGGACGACGAGCGAGGGACCTGAGTCGAAGGTATCGACGGGCAGGACCAGGACGCCGGTCGCCACGATCGCGTCGAAGGCCTCGTTCTGGCGGGAGACGGCGAGGAGCGGGGCCATGGGGCCCGCGACAGCCGCGGTGCGGGCGAGGTCGAGCGTGATCTGGCTGAGCGCGCCGCGACGCCCGAAATAGGCGAAGAGGACGGCGGGTCTCTCGTGTGCCACGGCGCTCCGCTTCCGTCCTGGTCCGTTCTCGTCCGGGTTGGACCGGGCGACGGCGTCAGGTAGCACCCCCGTCAACGGAGGGTAAAGGGCTTCACCTTCAGCCGGGTGCGGTGCGCCGGGCGTGCCGTCTCCCCGTGTCCGACGCCCTGGAAATAGTCCCGCTGCCACTTGGCCTGCCGGGCCGCGGACCCGGCGATGCCCAGCTCCGCGTTGAAGGTCTTCCGCCCCTCGGCCCAGGCCTTGTGCGCGGCGGCCAGTTCGGGCTCGGCGGCGAGCGGGACGATCGTCGGCTCGACCCGCTCGATCATGCCGCGCGGCAGCGGGAAGAGGTGGCAGATCGGTTCCCCCGTCTCGAACAGGACGGGGTGGTGGGGCCGGGTGAACAGCCAGTTCATGGTGAAGGTGAAGGCGCCCCAGTCGGTCTCCACGATGCCGGTCAGCGCGTGGATCCCGTCCTTCGGCCGGTTGATCGGCCCGGTGACGAAGAGGTCGACGCCCGGGTCGGTACGGAACAGGGCCGGGACGTGGAAGGTGAGGACGCCCGAGCCGAAATGGCTCACCGGCAGGAGCGCCCGGGGATCGGTGGAGGCGACGTTGATCGCGGCCTTCTCGGCGCCGCCGGTCCAGGTGGCCACGACGGTGGCCGGCGACAGCACCTCCCATCCGTACCCGTTGGCGATGTTGAGCGGCAGGCAGCGGTAGGCGAAGCGGTCCGGCGTCGCGTTCATCCAGTCGCGCTCGAGCGGTGCCGGCCGGATCTCGGGTGCCGCGTGACCGGTCGGGTGACAGACGAGTTTCATCGCGGACCCGTCGTGGGTAGCGGACTGCGGAGCGTCCGTCATCGCGGGCAGTTCAACCGGAACATCGGCAAGGTCTCCGCTTCGTCACACCGGGCCCGATCGGCCGGAACAACACGGAGCCTATTGCCCGACCGACCATCGAACGTTTCGGGCCGGGGCGACTCTGGCCCGTATTCCGACCGTAGGGCGCACGATGCGGTAGGTATGAGTTTGCCCCTTCACCCCCTTCGGAACTATAACCAATCGACTATCTTGCACACGAAGTTTCGAGCCAGGGCCGCACCTCCCCATGGATCTGCGATGATCGAACGAAACCCTGGTCCCGGGGCCGGCCCCTTACGTTCGACCCGTTTCGGCGCGACCGTCGCCGTCGGTCTGACGGCAGCGGTCCTCGTGACCGCGGTCGAGGCGCAGGTGCTTCCCGGTCCCGCGGATCCCGGTCGGGTGGACGAGCGGCTGCAGAGCCCCGTGCGACCCACCTCCCGTCCGCCGCTGGAACTGCAGTCCGAGGACCTCGCCCCGCCGCCGGCCCAGGCGGGCATCATCAAGTTCGACTTCACCGACCTCGTGATCGAGGGCGGCACGATCTACCCGCCGGGCACCTTCGCCGACCTGGGGGCGGAGCTGAAGGGCCAGGAGATCTCGCTCCTCCAGATCTACGAGCTGCGCGACGTCATCACCACGCGCTACCGCAGCGACGGCTACATCCTGTCCCAGGCCGTCATCCCGGCGCAGCGGATCGAGGGCGGCGTCGTTCGCATCGAGATCGTCGAGGGCTATGTCTCGGAGGCCGAGATCACCGGCGCGTCCGACGACGTCGCCGCCGACATCCGCGGCTATCTGGCCCGCATCCTGGCCGAGCGGCCGCTGAGGGCGAGCACCCTCGAGCGCACGATGCTGCTGCTCGACGACCTGCCTGGCATCGGGGCGCGCAGCGTGTTCCGGCCGGCCGAGGGGCAGCGGGGCGCTTCGATCCTGGCCGTCGTCGTCGACCGCACCTGGCTGTCCGGCAGCCTCTCGATCGACAACCGCGGCTCGAAGTCGATCGGCCCGATCCAGGCCGACCTGTCGGCCCAGGCCAGCATGATGCGCCACCAGCTCTCGCTGCGCACGCTCGCCGCGCGGCCGGCGTCGGAGCTGCGGCTGGGCGACCTCGGCTACACCTACTGGATCGGCGAGCAGGGCACCTCGCTCACGACCGGCGTCCGGCGCAGCTGGTCCTCGCCCGGCGGGCGCGCCAAGCCGCTCGACATCGCCAGCCTGACGACCTCGCTGCGCGCTGGGTTCAGCCATCCCCTGATGCGCTCGCGCTCGCAGTCGCTGCGCCTGACCGGCGACTTCACGCTGCGCGACAGCGGCACCGACCTGTTCGACGGGCTGCCGACGAACCAGCGGCTGAACCAGGACAGCCTGCGCATCCTGTCGGGCGGCCTGTCGTGGGACTTCGCCGACCGCTGGGGCGGCTCCAACGTGCTGGGCGCCACGGTGGCGCGCGGGCTGGACGTGCTGAACGCCAGCAAGCCGCACCAGCCCCTGCGCACCCGGCGCGACGGCGAGGTCGAGTTCTGGAAGCTGAACCTGACCGCCCAGCGCGACATGGCGGTGGGCGACGGCCTCTTCCTGACGCTGGCCGCCGAGGCGCAGCTGGCCGACCGGCCGCTGCTCTCGTCGGAGGAGTACGGGGTGGGTGGCAAGACCTTCGGCCAGGGCTTCGATCCCTCCACCATCACCGGCGACCAGGGCTGGGCCGTGCGTGGCGAGCTGTCCACCCTGCTGCTCACGGAAGGACCGGGCGACCTCTCGCTGACGGGCTTCGGGTTCGGGGATCTGGGTGCCACCTGGAACTACAATCCGACGCCCCGCGCCGGATGGCAGTCGCTGGGCTCGGCCGGCATCGGCATCCGGGGCTCCATGCTGTCCGCCGCCTCCGGCTCGCTCACCCTCGCCAAACCTTTGGCCGACGGGGCCGAGAACGGGCGCGACTGGCGGCTCTTCTTCACCTTCTCGTTGAGATACTGAGCC
>CANGXM010000146.1 GCA_947457845.1 Rhodospirillales bacterium
CCGCGGTCTCGGCGGTCTCGCCGCTGCCCGGCCGCCGGTTCGCCGGCTGCGCCGGCTTCTTCGGCGCGGTCGCGGGCGTGCTCGTCTTCTTCACGCCGGCCGTTGTGGCGGCGGGTGTGCCGGCGCTCAGGACCGGCGCGTCCTGGAACCCGCGGCGGGCGAACGCCCGCTCCAGCAGCTCGGCCATGTGGTTGTCGCGCGACCGCGCCGTTTCCCCGCCCATCACCACCGCGACCAGCCTGCGCCCGTCGCGCACGGCGGAGGCGGCGAGGTTGAAGCCCGAGGCGCGGATGAAGCCGGTCTTGATGCCGTCCATCCCCTCGAACCGGCCCATCAGCCGGTTGTGGTTGGCGTGGGTGACGCCGTTGAAGGTGAACTCGTCGCGGCTGAAGTAGGCGTAGTGGCGGCCGTGGTTGTAGATCAGCGCCCGGGCCAGCACCGCGAGATCGCGGGCCGTCGTCTTCTGGTCCGGGTTGGGAAGGCCGTGCGGGTTGCGGAAGGTCGTGCTGCCCATGCCGAGCTGGCGCGCGCGCTGGTTCATCATGTCGACGAACGCCGCTTCGCTGCCGCCGATGTGCTCGGCCAGCGCGACCGAGATGTCGTTGGCCGACTTGGTGACAAGGGCAAGGATCGCGTCCTCGGCCCGCATGGTCGCCCCGGGCGGGAGCCCGATCTTGGAGGGCGCCTGCGCGGCGGCGCGCTGGGAGATGTCGATCCGGTCGTTCAGGCGCAGCCGCCCCGCGTTCATCGCGTCGAACGCGACGTAGAGCGTCATCATCTTGGTGAGCGACGCGGGAAAGTTCCGTTCGTCCTCGTTGACGGCGTGGATCACCCGGCCCGTCTCGGCCTCGATCACGATGGCCGCGTACTTGGCCGCCGCCGCCGCGGGGATCGCGAGGAGCAGCGCCAGCGCGAGGCCGACGGCGCGGAGGAGGGCGGAACCGGGGCGGGACCCCGAGGGCATGGCATCAACGGACATCCCGCGGCTCCACCCAACGGACGACGGCGCCCATCCGCACGTCGTGGACCATTCGAACCGAGGAAGAATAAACGCGAGCCGAATCAGTGTCTAGGAGTATCCCGTTGAGATCCGACTCCCGCAGGCGCGAAAGGATGATCCCGCCCGACGATGCTCGTCGCCGGAACCCTGTTCGTGCATCATCCCGCCCCATGATGAACCGGTCCGGTCTCTCCATCGTGTCCGCCGTGCTGCTCGCCGCCTGCGCGGCGTCGACGCCGGTGCGGGTCCCAGGATCGCCCAGCGCCGCCTGGTCCTCGTATCTCGTGGGCGAGGACATTCGTGGAACCTGCCGCCGGGGCGGCGCCGACCACGTCCGCCTCGTGCTCAACGCCGCGCATCTCCAACGCCTGCGCACCTTCGAGGTGCGGGGCGACGCCGGGGGCGCGGTGGTGGAGACGCGGGTGGTGCCGACCGCCGAACTGCCGGCGTTCACTCTGGCGCGGCCGCGCCCCGCGGACGACGCGCGCGCCGAGACGCTTCGCCTGACGCCCGCGCAGATGGCCATCTTTCTCGAACGCATCGCCGTCACCAGCGGCTTCCGGACCCCGCCGCCCGGGGCCTTCCTGCCGACCGGTGCCTTCTACTGGCTGGTGAGCGGGTGCCACCAGGGACAATATTTTCTCGCGGTGTTCGACTGGCCGTCCGACCGCTTCCTCGAGACGTCGGCGCCCGTGCCGCCCCGTCCGGGCGTGCGGCGCAGCGACGTCGCGGAGAGTTGAGGGCGGCGGCGGGGCGCACGCCGGCGGACTCGGGATCGGCCGCCCGCCCGCCCGTCAGGACGGATCGCCGGGCAGCAGCTTGCCCAGCCACGGCCCGTCGGGGAGCCGTCCGGCGAGTTCGGTGATCGACCGGTTCCACCACTGGCGCTGCTTGGACAGGTCGTCGTAGTCGAACGTCCCTTCCCGCCACGCCCGGTCGGCGTTGGAGAAGGTGACGAGGTCGATGGGGAAACCGACGTCGGCCGAGCTGAAGCGGCTCGAATCGAACGAGAGATAGGCGATCCGCAGCGCGTGCCGCATCGGCGTGTCGTATTTCAGCGCCCGGTCCATGATCGGCTTGCCGTAGGCGGTGGAGCCGATGGAGAGGTAGGGCGTGCGCTCGTCGACCTGGATCCAGTTCCCCTCGGGATAGAGGAGGAACATCGTCGGCTCGGCGTCGTCGGCCAGCTGTCCGCCCACGATGGCGTGGAGGTTGAAGGCGAGCTTGGAATCCTCCAGCGCCTCCTTGTCCTCGCGGGCGACGTCGCGCAGGCAGCGGGCGAAGGCGTTGACCGCCTCCAGCATCGTCCCGTAGGTCTCGCCGGACTGGCGCGACATGTCGCGCCTGAGATAGGCGAGCGCCTTGTCGCGCACGCTGCGCAGGCCGGAACTCATCACGAAGAACCGGTGCCCGCGCGAGCCGATCAGGGTGACCTTGCGCGCGGCCGACACCTGGGTACCGGCGGTGATGCGTCCGTCCGACAGGCCGATCAGCCCGTCGCGGATCTTGATTCCGAGGCAGTAGGTCATGGCGTCTCGAGAGTGTCACGCAGCCTCCGCGGCGTCCAGCGGAGCGCGATCGAACGGCTATTGTGCGGTGCACAAAACGGCGTTGACAACCCGGGGAGCCATGACGATATTCGGGCCATGCTGCATTGCAGCAAAGCCGGCGGGGGCCGGCAGCCGGAACAACCGATCGAGGATGATCCCATGACCAGCAAGCCGCGCGCGAAGGCCGCCGCCGAGACCGTCCAGCAGACGGCGGCCCAGGCGACCCAGACCGTCGAGACCCTCGTGAAGGGCGCCCACGAGGCGACCCAGAAGGGCTACGAGCAGGCGCTCGCCCTGACGAAGGAGAACCTCACCAAGGCGAACGATCAGCTTTTCAAGGGCTACGACGACATGACGAAGACGGGCAAGGAGAACGTCGACGCGTTCGTCCAGGCGTCCACGGTCTTCGCCCGCGCCGTCGAGGACATGAGCAAGGCCGTCTTCGCCTACACCCATGCGTCGGTGGACATGAGCGTGTCGACCGGCAAGGCGCTGCTGACCGCGAAGTCGCTGCGCGAGGTCGTCGACCTGCAGAACGAGTTCGCGCGCACCAGCTTCGACAGCCTGCTGGCCGAGGCGACCAAGCTCTCCGAACTGTCGGTGAAGGCCGCCAACCAGGCGCTCGAGCCGATCCAGGCCCGCGTGAACGCCACGGTTGCAACCTTCGCGAAGCCGATCGCGGCCTGACGGCGTCCCGGCGGACCATCGGCGGCCCGGCGGAGCGCTCCGCCGGGCCGTCGCGTTTTCGGGCGACGGCGTCGGAATGTGACCTCCTGTTGCCGCAGGGGGCTTTCATGCCCCAAGATGAATCTCATATCATCACGTGAGCGCACGTCCCGATCGGTTCATAAAGGCGTCATGTCCGAACCCGGCAAGACAGGGGACGATGGACCCCAGATTGGCGTCGTGGTCAAGGCGAAGCCGAAGACCAAGAAGCCGTCTATGTACAAAGTCCTGATGTTGAACGACGATTACACGCCGATGGAATTCGTCGTCCACGTCCTCGAACGGTTCTTCCAGAAGAACCGCGACGAAGCGACGCGCATCATGCTGCACGTCCATCGGCGCGGGGTCGGTGTCTGCGGCGTCTTCACCTACGAGGTCGCCGAAACGAAGGTGACCCAGGTGATGGACTTCGCCCGTCAGCACCAACACCCTTTGCAGTGTACGTTGGAGAAGGACTAGCCTGATGCGTCGTGCACTCCGGCGGCCCCGTCCGCCGGTCTGAGCCGAGCCCGGATACCAGGAGCGACACCGAGCATGCTCTCGCGGAACCTCGAGCAATCCCTGCACCGGGCCCTTCACCACGCCAACCAGCGACGGCACGAGTACGCCACGCTCGAACATCTGTTACTGGCCCTCACGGAGGATCAGGACTCCATCGCGGTGCTTCGGGCCTGCGGCGTCGATCTGGACCGTCTCCGGTCGAACCTCACCGATTATCTCGACAACGAACTCTCGAACCTCGTCTCCGCCCGTCCCGAGGACGCGAAGCCGACGGCGGGGTTCCAGCGTGTGCTCCAGCGCGCCGCCATCCACGTCCAATCGTCCGGACGCGAGGAGGTGACGGGAGCGAACGTGCTCGTCGCGCTGTTCTCCGAGCGGGAGAGCCATGCGGTCTACTTCCTGCAGGAGCAGGACATGACCCGGTTCGATGCCGTCAACTACATCTCCCATGGCATCGCCAAGGCGCCCGGGCGCGCCGAGGCGAAGCGGGTGTCGGGTTCCGACGATGACGCACAGGCGGAGAAGGTCGTGAAGAAGGGCACCGAAGCGCTCGAAGCCTACTGCGTCAACCTCAACAAGAAGGCCGCGGGCGGGAAGATCGACCCCCTGATCGGCCGCGAGCAGGAGGTGGAGCGGACAATCCAGATCCTCTGCCGCCGCTCGAAGAACAATCCGCTCTACGTGGGCGACCCCGGCGTGGGCAAGACGGCGATCGCCGAGGGCCTCGCCCGGCGCATCGTCCACGGCGAGGTGCCGGAGGTGCTGCGCAACGCGACCATCTTCTCGCTCGACATGGGCGCGCTGCTGGCCGGCACGCGCTACCGCGGCGACTTCGAGGAGCGGCTGAAGGCGGTCATCTCCGAGCTTGAGCAGCTCGAGGGGTCGGTCCTCTTCATCGACGAGATCCACACCGTCATCGGCGCCGGCGCGACGTCGGGCGGGGCGATGGACGCGTCGAACCTGCTGAAGCCGGCGCTCGCGTCGGGCCAGCTGCGCTGCATCGGCTCGACCACCTACAAGGAATACCGGAACTACTTCGAGAAGGACCGGGCGCTGGTCCGGCGCTTCCAGAAGATCGACGTGGGCGAGCCCTCGATCGAGGACGCGATCAAGATCCTCACAGGCATCAAGCCCTACTACGAGAAGTTCCACCGCATCCGCTACACCACCGAGGCGATCCGCGCGGCTGTGGAGCTCTCGGCGAAATACATCAACGACCGCAAGCTGCCGGACAAGGCGATCGACATCATCGACGAGGTCGGCGCGGCGCAGATGCTCCTGCCCGAGAGTCGCCGGCGCAAGACGATCACGCTGAAGGACGTGGAGGCGGTGGTCGCCAAGATCGCCCGCATCCCGCCCAAGTCGGTCAGCCGCGACGACCGCGAGGTCCTGCTCAACCTCGAACGCGACCTCAAGACCATGGTCTTCGGCCAGGAGAAGGCGATCGAGGCGCTCTCCAGCGCGATCAAGCTCTCCCGCGCCGGCCTCCGCGATCCGGAGAAGCCGATCGGCAACTATCTGTTCGCGGGCCCCACCGGCGTCGGCAAGACCGAGGTGGCGCGCCAGCTCTCGCGCACGCTGGGCATCGAGCTGACCCGCTTCGACATGTCGGAGTACATGGAGCGGCATTCCGTCAGCCGGCTGATCGGCGCGCCCCCCGGCTACGTCGGGTTCGACCAGGGCGGCCTGCTGACCGACGCGATCGACCAGCATCCGCACAGCGTGCTGCTGCTGGACGAGATCGAGAAGGCCCACCCGGACCTCTACAACATCCTCCTGCAGGTGATGGACCACGGGAAGCTGACCGACCACAACGGCAAGACGGTCGATTTCCGCAACGTGATCCTGATCATGACGACGAACGCCGGTGCCGCCGACATGGCCAAGCCCGCGATCGGGTTCGAGCGGTCCGTCCGCACGGACGAGGACATGGAGGCGATCAACCGGATGTTCACGCCGGAGTTCCGCAACCGGCTGGACGCCATCATCCAGTTCGCGGGCCTCTCGTCGGAGATCATCGCCCGCGTGGTCGACAAGTTCGTGATGCAACTGGAGGCGCAGCTGACCGACCGCGGCGTGACGATCGAACTGACGGACGAGGCGCGGGACTGGCTCGCGAAGAGGGGCTACGACCCGCTCTACGGCGCCCGGCCGCTCGGCCGGACGATCCAGGAGCACATCAAGAAGCCGCTGGCGGAGGAGATCCTCTTCGGCAAGCTGGCGAAGGGTGGCGGCGTGATGATCGCGGTGAAGGACGACAAGCTCGTCTTCACCTATCCCGAGGCGAAGTCGGGCGGCGAGCCCAGCAAGGTCCCCGAACTCGCCAACTGACGCCTGCGTGACAGGTTCCATCGATTGGAGGCTGATGAACGGGTTGCCCCTCTGCGACGGAGGGGCCGCCCGTCCCGTTCGGGAGACATCGATCCGTGGCGCTCAGCTACGCCCATCGCGACGTCAACGCCCTCCTTGACGCGCTCGAAGGACAACTCGTCGAGGCGACCGCGCTGGCGAGGACGGCCGAACGAGACGCGGCGCGTCTCAGTTACGGTTCCTACCGGGCGTTCCGGGACAAGGTGGGCGAGTATCTCGCCTTCGCCATCATCATCGAGCGCCGCCTCCCCCACATCGCCGACGCGCCGACGCGCGACTTGATCGAGCGGCTGGAGATGACGCAGGTCCGCTTCTACACGATGCTCATCCGCGCGTGCCTGCGGTTCTTCTACATCATTTCGTCCAATCTCAGATTGCCGATGGGGACGCGCGAGATCTTCATGGAGGAACTGCGCTCGCTCCATCATGCGCACGAGACCCTGCATCGGCCCGAGTACGCGCGACGCCTCGAGACGGACGTGATCCACGACCTCGAGGTGGCGGAGCAGATCCTGACGGAGATCGTCGACCGCGCGCCGCGGCTGCTCGAGTTCCAGCTTTAGACGGAGCGCGGGCGTGAGCGACGAGACGGCATTCCTGCGGCGCGCGATCGCGCTCAGCCGCGAGCACATGGCGGCGGGCGCCGGCGGTCCGTTCGGGGCCGTGATCGTGAAGGACGGGCGCATCGTGGGCGAGGGGTGGAACCGCGTCACCTCGACCAACGACCCGACGGCGCATGCCGAGGTGGTCGCCATCCGCGAGGCGTGCCGCGCGCTCGGCACCTTCAAGCTCGACGGCGCCGTGCTCTACACGAGCTGCGAGCCCTGTCCCATGTGCCTCGCCGCCACCTACTGGGCGCGGATCGGCCGCATCGTCTATGCCAACAGCCGCGCCGACGCCGCCGCGATCGGCTTCGACGACGATTTCCTCTACCGCGAGATCCCGCTGCCGCTGGAGGCGCGGTCGATCCCCATCGTCCGCGCGCTGGCCGGGGAGGCGATCCGCGTGTTCGAGGACTGGGCGGCCAAGCCGGACAGGATCGCCTACTGACGCCGCGTCAGCAGCCGCCCGTCGACACAGGCGAGGCCGAGGCCGATCAGCGCCATCCCCCAAGCCTGTCCCCCGCTCACCGCCTCGCCGAGGAAGAGCCCGCCGAGGAGCAGCGCGGAGACCGGGACGAGGAAGGTCACGAGCAGCAGGTTCGTCGCGCCGGCCCGCTTCAGGATCTCGAAATAGAGCAGATACCCCACCGCCGTGCACAGGACCGCGAGGCCGACGAGCGCCCAGAGCACCTCGGCCGACGGCACGGCCAGCGTCCATGGCCGGTCGACGGTGGCGGCGATCGGGATCATCAGCACCGTCGAGGCGGTGACCTGAAGCGTCGCGGTCCGGAGCGGCATGACGCCCATCGCGCGGAACCGCCTGCCGTAGACGCCGGCGAAGGCGTAGCTGATCGCCGCCGCGACGCATGCGAGCTGCGGCAGGAGCGCCACGTCCACGATCCCCAGGGCCGAGGGGCCGACCAGCACCGCCACGCCTGCGAGGCCCAGCGCCACGCCCGCGAGCCTGGCCGGCGTCGCCTTCTCGTCGTCCGTGAGAAAATGCGCGATGACCACGCCCGACAGCGGCGTCGTCGCGTTCAGGATGGCCGCGAGACCCGAGGTCACGTGGACCGAGGCCCAAAAGAACAGGGCGAAGGGGATCACGTTGTTGATCGCGGCCATGACGAACGCCGCGCGCCAGACATCCGCCCGCCCCGGCAGCCGCCCGCCCGCGAGGTGGAGCACCGGCACCAGCACCAGGGCCGCGAGTGCCACGCGGACGAGCACGACGGTGAGCGGCGGGACCTCGGCCACGGCCACCTTCGCGAAAAAGAAGGACCCGCCCCAGAGCATCGCCAACGTGAGCAGAAGCGCCCACGCCGTCCCGTCCATCCGCGTCCGCGCGTCCATCGCCCGCCCCGATCGTCCCGTCGCCCGCTCCGACCCTAGGCGGACCGGGAGACGGGCGACATCCGGATCTTGCGCCGGTCGGTCCCGCGCTCGACGGCGGGGGCGGGCGCGGCTAATGTCCCGGACCATGATCGAAAAGCCCTTCCATCCCGCGACCCTGGCCGCTCAGGCGCTCGGCCATGTCGATCCGCAGACCCGCGCGGTGGTCCTGCCGATCCATCCGTCGACCACCTATCTGCGCGATCCCGACAACGGCTATTCGACCGGCCGCGTCTACGCCCGGGCCGACAACCCGTCGTTCGAACAGCCCGAGGCGGTGCTGACGGCGCTGGAGAACGGCGCGGCCTCGATGGTCTTCGCCTCGGGCATGGCGGCGGCGACGGCGGTGTTCCAGGCGCTGGCGCCGGGCGACCACGTGGTGGCGCCGACCGTGATGTACTGGGCGCTGCGAAACTGGCTGACCGGCTTCGCGACGCACTGGGGCCTGCGCGTCGACCTCGTCGACACGTCTGACCTCGACGCGCTGCGCGCCGCCGTCCGGCCGGGCGAGACGAAGCTCGTCTGGCTGGAGACGCCGGCCAACCCCCTCTGGACCGTGACGGACATCGCCGCGGCGGCCGAGATCGCGCACGCGGCGGGCGCGCGGCTGGCGGTGGACGGAACGGTGGCGACGCCGGTCCTCACGCGCCCGCTCGACCTCGGCGCGGACATCGTGATGCACGCGGCGACCAAGTACCTCAACGGCCACTCGGACGTGATCGCCGGCACGCTCACCACCCGCGCGGCGGACGATTTCTGGGCGCGGCTCCGCTCGGTGCGGGCGCAGGTGGGCGGGGTCCTCGGGCCCTTCGAGGCCTACCTCCTGACGCGCGGGATGCGCACGCTCTTCCCCCGCGTCCGCGTCGCGAGCGCGTCGGCCTTGCGGATCGCGGAGCATTTCGCCCGCCACCCGCGCGTCGCGGCCGTGCTCTATCCGGGGCTGGCGTCGGACCCCGGCCATGCGGTCGCCGCGCGGCAGATGGCGGGCGGGTTCGGCGGGATGCTGTCCGTCCGCGTCGCGGGTGGGGAGGGGGCCGCGGTCCGCACGGCCGCGCACGTGCGCCTGTGGAAGCGCGCGACCTCGCTCGGCGGGGTGGAGAGCCTGATCGAACACCGCGCTTCGATCGAGGGGCCGACCTCGCCGGTCCCGCCCGACCTCTTGCGCCTGTCGGTCGGCATCGAGGAGGCGGCGGACCTGATCGACGACCTCGCGCAGGCGCTGGAGGCCGCCCATGGCTGAGACCCGCGTCGGCATCGTCATCCCCGCCCGCTTCGGCTCCACCCGCTTCCCGGGCAAGCCGATGGCGCCGGTGCTCGGCGTCAGCCTGATCGAGCGCGTCTGGCGCATCTGCCGGGCGGTGACGGGCACGGCGCTGGTCTGCGTCGCCACCGACGATGCGCGCATCGCCCGGTTCGTCGAGGGGTTCGGCGGGCGTGCGGTGATGACGCCGGTCGCCTGCCGCACGGGCAGCGACCGGACCTGGGCGGCGCTCCAGGTCCTGCCCGAACACCTCGACGCCGCCGTGAACGTGCAGGGCGATGCGGTGCTCACCCCGCCCTGGGCGATCCAGGCGCTGGTCGACGTGCTGCGCGCCGATCCCGAGAGCCCGATCGTCACCCCGGCCGTCCGGCTCGACACCGAGCGGCTGGCGGCGTTCGAGGCGTCCAAGGTGCGCACCCCGGCTTCGGGCACCACGGTCGTCCGCCGGTCCGACGGCTTCGCACTCTATTTCTCCAAGCGCGTGATCCCCTATCTGCGCGCGAGCGGGGAGGGGGCGGCGGCCGTCCACCGTCACATCGGCATTTATGGCTATCGCCGCGCGGCGCTGGAGCGGTTCGCGGCTCTCCCCACGGGCGCGCTGGAGACGGCGGAGGGGCTGGAGCAGCTCCGCGCGCTGGAGAACGGCATCCCCATCCGCGTGGTCGACGTCGACTATCGCGGGCGCACCCACTGGTCGATCGACGCACCCGAGGACGTGGCGGCGGCGGAGGCGATCATCCGGGCCGAGGGGGAACTGGCGTGACCGCGACGCTCCTCGCCTTCCGCCACGGCAACACCTTCGGCCCCGGCGACCCGGTCGTGCGCCTCGGCCGCAACGAGGACCTCCCGCTGGTCGAGAGCGGCCTCGCCCAGGCCCGCGCGGCGGCGGACGCGCTGGCGGCGGCCGGCGTGCGCCCGGTCCGGATCG
>CANGXM010000147.1 GCA_947457845.1 Rhodospirillales bacterium
AGGAAGAGCCAGCACTGGCCCGGACGGCTGCGCGCCGGGACCACCTCCACGTGGAGGATGCGCAGGCGGTCGCCGACGGCCACGGTCGTCTCGTGCAGGCCGCGGACGCCCCGCTCGGCCGCCCGGCGCACCATGCGTGTCAGCCCCTCCGACCAGATCGGGGCGAGGGGGCCCTCGGCCGGCCCCCTGCCCGTCGGCACGGCCGCCGCGGGGGCCGCGCCGTCGGGGACGTGGGCGAGCACCCGGCCGTCGGCGTCCAGCCGATACCCCCCGAGGGGAAGGGCCGCGAAGGCGGCGGGCGCCATCGTCTTGTCGACGTACACCGCGCGCCGGATCTCCGCCCCCGCCGAGGGCGGACGGGCCGACGCCTCGATCAGGCGGCCGGCGCCGATCACGCCGAGGACGGAGATCCCGGCGTCGCCCTCCGTGTTCACCAGCAGGCTGCCGCCGTGCGCCTCGAAGATGCACCGGGCGGCGCCCACGTCGATGGCGGCTGCCGTGGCGTCGCGCCCGTCGAGGGGCAGGCAGGCGGCGTTCCGGGCCCAGCCCAGCGGATAGCCGTCGTCGCGGTGGTGGATGCCGATCACCGTCCGCCCGTCGACGAGCCGCGCGATCGTGGCCGCGACCGGCGCCGGCCGCGCGGCCGGATCGGGCCCGATCATGGCGTCGATCGCCTCGGCCAGCAGGAAGGGATCGCATCGCACCAGCACGTCGTCGCCGGCCACGTCGACCGCCATGTCCCGCCGGTGCCGGCGGAGCGCCGCCGTGAGCAACCCGCGCAGCGAACAGGTGCGTTCGTCCAGCAGGGGCGGGAGGGCCTGCACCGACGCGCGGGCGGCGGCGCTCTCCAGCGCGCGCTCGACCGTGCGGACGGCCTCGCACATCGCCAGCGCGAAGTCGCCGTAGCGGTCGTGCTCGAGGGGACCGAAGCAGCGGGACCGGAAGATCTCCGCGAAGTTCCCGAGCGCCCGGACCGGCGGGGCGAGGCGTGCCCTGAGGTCGGCCACGACGTCGGCGACCGGCCCGGGGGGCTCCGCGATGGGCCGCAGCGTCGTGACCGCCAGCGACCGCCCGTCGGCCACCGCCGTCCGCCGCACGACGGTCCGCAGCCACGCCGACGCCTCCTCGATCACGGGGGCGGAGGGGCGGCCCAGCAGGTCGGACCGCGCGAGGCCCAGCAGCATCGCCGCCGCCTCGTTCAGGGCGACGCAGCTGCCGGTCTCGTCGGTCACGCAGAGCGCGGCGTCCGCGGCGTCGACGAACGCGGCCAGATCGTCCGGCCGAAAGCCGGGGCCGGCGAGTGGACGATTGGCCAGGAGACCAATGGCATCAGTCATGGATCAACGACTCCCTATCGAAACCGCACCGTCGTGGACAGGCCGCACTCTGCCGGGGCATGGCGGGCCGCGCGCGGACGGAAGCGGCCCGCAGACGACGAATTTGCTTCGAAGGCATATGCCTTTAGTAATGTACCGCCGAAAGTATTATGATGCGAGGTCGGCGCGTCGAGGGAGAACCCGTTCACGCCCGCACGACGACCGGTGCGCGAGGAAGAAAAACTCCGTGCGCCATCTAGGGGAAGCGGGCGTATGCTGCCTCATTCGAATCTTCGGAACGAAGACCGTCAGGGGGAAGCCATGGAGCCGGAGCGTCCGCTCGCCCTCGATCTTCCGGCGGTCCGCAACTGGACGGTGTCCTGCGATCGCGCCGGCCACGTCCTGTGGTCGAACCGACCGGAGATCGTGCCCGGCGACAATGTCCGCGACCGGCTCGGCCCGGCGGTGTCGAACCTCGTTGCGGACGACCGGGAGCCCGACGGGACGGTCGTCCTGGTGCGCCATCCGCGGCCGGACGACGGCGATCGCTGGTTCTCCTGGCAAATCGTCCCGACGCACGACGACCGCCGCCTCCTCGTGGGGCGCGACGTCACCGAGGAGCAAATCGACCGGCGGGTGAGCGCGGCCGAGCGCACCATCCTGCGCCGCCTCGTCGACGGCCAACCGCTGTCGGCGCTGATCGGCATCGCCTGCCACGCGTTCGAGAGCCTGGTCGAGGGGGCCATCTGTTCGGTCATGCTGGTGGACCATGCCCGGGGGTGCATGTACCCCGGGGGCGGCGACAGCCTTCCCGAACCCTTCCGCAACGCCGTCCACGGGATCGCGATCGGCCCGCTCTCCGGGACCTGCGGGCGGGCGATCGCCACCGGCGAGGAGGCGGTGACCGAGGACGTCTCGCAGGATCCCGCCTGGGGTCCCTATGCGGCCCTCGCCCTCGGCAACGGCCTGCGGGCCTGCTGGTCGCAGCCGCTCCGGGGGCCGAACGTCGTGCTCGGCACCTTCGCGGTCTATCGCCGCCGCCCGCACCGGCCGACCGACCGGGAGCGGGAGGTGGCGCAGCGGCTGGCGGGCGTGGTGACCGCCGCCATCCAGCACCGGGCCGCCGAGGAGGCCGCGCGCCGCTCGCTGGAACGGGCGGAGGCGGCCGACCACGCGAAGAGCGCCTTCCTCGCCCAGGTCAGCCACGAGCTCCGCACCCCGCTCAACGCCGTCATCGGCTTCGCTGACGTCATGGAGCAGGGGCTCTGGGGACCGTTGGGCGATCCCAGGTACCGCGAGTACGCGGCCTCCATCCGGCAGGCCGGTGGCCATCTCGTCACGCTGGTGAACCAGATCCTCGACCTGTCGACGGCCGAGGCCGGCGGTCGGCGCCTGCGCCAGGAGCCCGTGCCCCTCGGCGACCTCGTGCGGGAGGCGTGGACGCTGGCGTCGAACGCGCGGCCCGCGGCCGACGTCCCGATGATCATGGCCCCCGAGATCGCGGACGTCCGCCTCCTGGCCGATCCCGACGCGCTGCGGCAGATGCTGGTCAACCTGCTCGGCAACGCGGTCAAGTTCACCCCGAACCGGCACGTGATCCGGGTGGAATTCCGCCGCACCGAGGAGGATCTCCGGGTCACCGTGCGCGACGAGGGCCGGGGCATGGATTCCGCCACGCTCGACCGGCTGCGCGCCGGCGACCTGCCGACGCCCTCCGCCTCGGTCGCGACGGGGCAGGGCGCCGGCCTCGGGCTGCGCATCACCCGCCTGCTCGCCGAACTGCACGGCGGACGCCTGGAGTTCGACGCCGATCCCGGCGGCGGGAGCGCCGTGTCGATCGTGCTTCCGGCCTGGCGGGAGGACGGGGCCTGAGGGCATTGGCCTCCGGGGGGCCGCGCACCACATCCCGTGCTGTCCCGGAGCGCCCCCCAACCATGTCCACCTTGCCCGCCGCCGATCCCGCGGCCTGGATCCACGCCGTGCTGGAGGCCGTCGGCCCCTGGGGACCGGTGGCCGTCGCGGTGTTGCTGGTGATCGGCGCCCTGGCCTTCCTGCCGCGTCCGGCGATCTGCGTCGCGGCGGGCTTCGCCTACGGGAACTGGGCCATCCCCCTCGCCCTCGCCGGCTCGATTGCGGGGGCGTGCCTCGCCTTCTGGATCGGCCGCCGGCTTCTGCGGCCGCGCCTCTCGGCGTTCGTCGACCGGCGGGCGGGGCTGCGCGCGGTCGCGCGGGCGGTGGAGGCGGAGGGGTTCCGCGGCGTGCTCCTCCTGCGGCTCGGCCCGGTGATCCCGTCGAGCATGCTCACCTACCTCCTGTCCACGACGTCGGTCCCCTTCCCGGTGTTCGCCACGGCGACCGCGCTCGGCATCGCGCCGGCGATCTGCCTCCAGGTGATGGTGGGTGCTGCGACGCGGGCGGCGCTGGAGGCGGACCTCGGGGGGCCGCTGATGGCGCTGGCGGCGGTCGGCCTCGCGTCCTTCGCGATCGCGCTGGTGCTGATCGGCCGCCGCTCCCGCCGGCTCCTCGCCGCCGGCGGCTGACCGGGGTCGCGGCCTTTACCATTGGTTCATGCCGAGCGGCGCATCCTCGACATGTGTTCGATGGAGAGTGACATGTTCGAACGTCAGATCGCGGACGCCGTGTCGCGCCGCATGCCGCCGCACCAGCTGCGCCGGATCCTCGACGTGGAGCCGCGGGACCTCTGCTCGATCCTCCGGTCCTCCGGTCTCCAGTGGAACGGCGAGCGCTACAGCCGCATCGAGACCGAGCGCGACGACGACGACGACGGGGTGCCCGGCCTTCGCCCGGACGTCGTCGTCCGGCGGGACGGCGTGGTCTTCCGCGACCGCGGCTTCGTCCCGGTGCGCTACGACGACGAGGTCCACGAGGCGGGTTGAACCGCGCCGGCACCTCTGCTCCCATGGGGCGGGGAGGGCGCATGACACCGATTCCTTTCATGTCCCATTGCCGGATCGAGGAGCTGGAGGCGCCCGAGGCGACCGCCCGGCTGGCGGTGGACGCGGTCGACCCGCTGACGAACCGCCGGGGCGAGGCGCACGGCGGCCTCCTGATGACGATGCTCGACATCGCGCTGGGCAAGGCCTGCCAGAAGGTTTCGGAGGGGGCCACCTCGTTCGTCACCATCGACCTGAACGTCGCCTTCCTCGCGCCCGGCGCCGGGCGGATCGTCGCCGAGGGCCGGGTGCTGCGCGCCGGCCGCAGCATCGTGTTCTGCGAAGGCGAGGCGCGGGATTGCGCGGGCGTCCTGCTCGCCCGGGCGTCGGGCGTCTTCCGCCCCTTCGTCCCCCGCTGACCCGGTCGGCATCGGCCGCCCGGCCATCGTGCCCTGGACGGCGGGACCGGGAACGGTGCCGCCCGACGCGCTGATCGCCGACGATCGCGACGGCATCGGCTCCTGCCCGGCCCGCGTCGCGTTGCGGACCGACCCACGCCTCCTGCGGATCGCCGCCGGCCCCTCGCCACCCGCCTCACGCCCTTCAAGGGCGTTTCCCGCGCGGTCCTGGAGACGGCCGATCCCGCGCGCGACTTCACTCTTCTCATGACGGGGGCGGCGGAATCGGGTGTCGCGGAGCATCCCTTCTGCTTCCACACGGGCACTTCGCCCGTCTCGCGCCACCGTCTGATGCGGGAGATCGAGTACGGCGCTTCCCATCGCCTCGTGGCCGGACCCTACGGCGCGCCGGTCTGACGGCGGCCGCCCCGCAACGAAAGCGCAACATCCGGGACATCCGACCGTCATGACCGCTGACTAGGGTCCGCCGAACTTTTGGAGGAGATCCTGTCATGATCGGACGCCGCAACGTCCTCGCCGGCTTCGCCGCCGGCAGCGCCGCCCTCGCCGCTCCCGCCCTGGTCCGCGCCCAGGCGCGCACCACGCTGGACGTCTACATCGACGGCGACACGAACATCCAGGATCTCTGGAACAACCTCGTCAAGCCGGCGTTCGAGCGGGCGAATCCCGGCAACACGTTCCGCGTCACCGTGACCCGCGGCGTCGGCTCCGGCAACCGGCTGATCGCCGAGCGCGCGCTGGCGGCGATGGACACGAAGTCCGATCCCCGCGTCGATTTCTTCGAGGAATACGATCCGCGCCATCCGGCGGATTCGATCGCCAAGGGCCTGTGGGTCGAGTTCACCCGCGACCGGATCGCCGGCCTCGCCAACCTGAACCCGCTCTCGGCCGACCTGCCGCAGCGCCTCCCCTACCGCGGCTCGCAGGTTCTCATCGCCTACGACGGCGCCAAGGTGAAGGAGGCCCCGAAGAGCTGGGCCGAACTCGTCGCCTGGGCCAAGCGCAACCCCGGTCGCTTCACCTACGGCCGCCCCGACCGCGGCGGCTCGGGCCGGAACTTCGTCGTCCGCGCCGTGCACGAGGCCAACGGGCGCGACCCGGGCCTCTTCCGCGCCGACAACTTCGACGCCAAGCTGGCCGAGGAGCGGTTCGGCCGGGCGTGGGAGGTGCTGCGCGATCTGCACCCGCACACCTACGGCCAGGGCGCCTATCCGGCCGGCAACACCCCGGCCCTCCAGCTCCTGGCTCAGGGTGCGGTCGACATGATCGCGGTCTGGTCGGACCAGGCGATCCAGGCGATCGGCCAGGGCGTGCTGCCGCCGACCACCAAGCTGGTCCAGCTCCAGGACCTCGGCCTGTGCGGCGGCTTCGCCTATTCGGCGATCCCGACCAACGCGAAGAACCTCGACATGGCGCTCAAGCTCGCCGAACTCTCCCTCTCGACGCCGATCCAGACGGCGATCGTGAAGGAGATCGGCGGCTTCCCCGGCATCGACTGGAAGCACCTTCCGGCCGATCTGCGCGAGGCCTACATCGACATCATCCCGCTCTCGATCCCGACCTTCCCGTCGGGCGAGTGGAACAACGCGATGAACGACGGCTGGTACCGGTCCGTCGCCACCAACGTCGCCCGGTGACGATCGCCCTCGGCCGGACGCGCGCGCGCGTCCGGGCCCGTTGGGCCGAGACCGCGACGGGCTACGCGCTCGTCGCGCTCCCGCTGGCGGTGCTGTGCGTCCTCGTGCTGATGCCGGCGTCGGTCGCCGTGGTCGAGACGGTGATCGTCACGGGTCCGGACGGTCCGCGCCTCTCCCTCGACCACTACACGGCCTTCTTCGCCGACCCTTTCGCACGGCGGAACCTGATCTATTCCCTGATCCAGACCGCGGCGAGCACGGCCACGGTGCTGGCGATCGCGCTGGCGATCGCGGTCTATCTGCGCTTCGGCACGGGCCGGGCGGTGCGGGTGGTTCACGCCCTCGCCCTCTTCCCCCTCTTCGTCCCGGCCATCATCGCCGCCTATGCGCTGATCCGCTTCCTGGGGCCGAACGGCCTGTTCCAGATGCTGCTGGAGCGCGTCGGGATCGGGGGCTACGCCTCGCCCTACCTGACGCCGCTCGGCCCCTTCATCGGCTTCGTGTGGGAGGGGCTGCCGCTCCCGGTGCTGGTCCTGACGGCGGGCCTCGCCCAGGTGTCCGACCACGCGATCGAGGCGGCGCGGGATCTGGGGGCCGGGGGCGTGCGGATCTTCCGCGAGATCCTGCTGCCGCAGGTGACGCGCTCGCTGTTGATCGCCTGCTCGCTCGTCTTCCTCGGCATCTTCGGGAGCTACACCATCCCCTACATGATGGGTCCGGCCGCGCCCGAGATGATGGGCGTGTTCATGCAGCGGACCTACGACCAGCTCCAGCGCCCGCAGGACGCGCAGGTGCAGGCGGTCGTCTCCTTCCTCGTCTGCGCGCTGGTCAGCGTCGCCTACGTGCGCCTGATCTTGAAGGAGCGCCGCTGAGATGGGCCGCCGGATCGACCCCGCGACGATCGCCGGCTGGTGCCTCGCCGCCGCGCTCGTGCTGTTCCTGGTCGGGCCCATCCTGACGGTGATCATCTATGCCTTCGCCGAGCAGTGGCGCTATCCGAACCTGCTGCCCACCCGCTGGGGCTTCCGCTTCTGGAACGTGATGCTCGGGCGGGCGGACGTGGCCGAGGCGATCTCCATCTCGCTCGCCATCGCCTTCACCGCCACGACGCTTTCGGCGCTGATCTGCTGGCCCGCGGCCTATGCCTTCGCGCGCCTGCGCTTCCCGGGCCGCCAGCCGCTCCTGATGGCGTTCCTCGCCGCGCAGGCGTTCCCCAAGTTCGCGCTCTTCATCGCGATCGCCGTGGTGTTCCTGCGGTTCGACCTCGTCGGCACCTTCTGGGGCGTGGTGCTGGTGCAGCTCGTCAACACGTTGCTGTTCATGATCTGGATCCCCACCGCCGCCTTCCGCGCCATCCCGCCGGCGCTGGAGGAGGCGGCGCTCGACCTCGGCGCTTCGCGCCTGCGCGTGTTCATCGAGGTGACGCTGCCGCAGGCGGCCCCGGCGCTCGCCGCCTCCTACATCCTCGCCTTCGTGGGCACGCTGTTCGAGGTGGACGCGAGCCTGCTCATCGGCGCGCCGACGATCCGGCCGATGCCGATCCTCATGCTGTCGCTCTCGGCTCAGGTGGTCGTGCAGCACGCGGCGGTGCTGTGCGTGATCCTGTGGGTTCCCGCCTTCGCCCTGCTGCTGCTCTCCCGCCGGCTGATGAGCGCCCGCACCATCGCCTCCGGGCTGGGAGCCTGAGCATGCTGTCCATCCGCGGCCTGTCCAAACGGTTCGGCGACGTGGTCGCGGTCGACGCGACCGACCTCGACGTCGCCGAAGGCGAACTGGTCTGCCTCCTCGGCCCCTCGGGGTGCGGGAAGTCGACGTTGCTGCGCATGGTCGCGGGCCTCGCTGCGTCCGACGCGGGAACCGTCGCGATCGCCGGGCGCGACGTGACGGGGGAGCCGGCGAACCGCCGGCCGACCGCGATGGTGTTCCAGTCGCACGCGCTGTGGACCCACATGACGGTCGCCCGAAACGTCGCCTTCGGCCTCAGGGTCCGCCGCCTGCCCGCAGCGGAGATCGAGCGCAGGGTCGCCGCCGCCCTCGATCTCGTCGGCCTCGCCGGCTACGGGAAGCGGCTCCCCTCCGAACTGTCGGGCGGGCAGGCGCAGCGGGTGGCGCTCGCGCGCTGCCTCGTGGTGGAGCCGCGGGTCCTCCTGATGGACGAGCCGTTCTCGGCGCTCGACGCGCACCTGCGCGCCCATCTGCGCGAGGAGGTGAAGGCGCTGCAGCGGCGCCTCGGCCTGACCATCCTGTTCGTGACCCACGACCAGGAGGAGGCGATGGAGATCGCCGACCGCATCGCCGTCATGGACGGTGGCCGTCTCCAGCAGGTGGGCCGGCCGGGCGAACTCTACGCGGAGCCGCGGACCGAGTTCGTCGCCGGCTTCGTCGGGCTGATGAACCTCCGGCCGGTCGCGGTCGCGCGCGGCCGGGCGGACTGGCTCGGCACGGCGCTGCCGACCCGCCTCGCCGACGGCCCGGCGACCGCCGGCGTCCGGCCAGAGGATCTCGTGATCGTCGCCGCCGGCGGGGTGCCGGTGCGGGTGGAGCGGGTGATCGACTTCGGATCCGCCCGGCGCGTCACCCTGGTCGCCGCCGACGGCACGTCGCTCCGCCTGCAGACCACGGGTGGGCACGATCTCGCGCCCGGTGCGGCGCTGCGCGTCGTCCCGCGCCGGATCGTGCTTTACCGCGACGGCATGCTCGCCGACACCCTCGTTCCCGACGCCGCCGACATCGCGGCCTGACGCCGGAGGATCCCGCCATGCCGACCCAGACCTTCGAAGGCACGTTGACCACGGCCGACCACAAGGGCCACGTGCCGGTCCGCTTCGACGTGCCCGTCGGCACGACGCGCCTCGTCGGCCGCTTCTCCACCACGCCCAAACGGGCCGCGGGCGCCGGCTTCGACAACATGGTCTGCCTGACCGTCGAGGGGCCGGCCGGCGTCCGCGGCGCGCGGCACAACAATCCCGAGCGCGACTTCGTCATCGACGCGGCCGAGGCTTCCCCGGGCTATGTGCGCGGGCCGATCGAGCCGGGGCGCTGGACCGTGTGGATGGACGGCTTCCGCATCCTCGGTCCCGATCCGGTCGCCTGGCGGCTGGAGATCGACTGCCGCACCGACGCCGTGGGCGCGCCCGTGCCGGACGTCCCGCCGTTGCGGCCGGCGAAGGGGCCGGGTTGGTACAAGGGCGACCTGCACGCCCACACCTTCCATTCCGACTCGAGCCTGTCGCCGGCCGACCTCGCCGACGCCGCGCGGCAGGCGGGGCTCGACTTCGCCACGCTCACCGACCACAACACGGTCTCGGCGCTGGCGACGTTCGAGCGGCTGGCGGACGCGAACCTCCTCACCATGGGTGGCGTGGAACTCACCACGCACTACGGCCACGCGCTCGTCCTCGGCACCCGGGCCTGGGTCGAGTGGCGCGCCGGCAGCCTGGACGGCGTGACGATGCCCGCCATCGCCGCGGCGGCGCACGCGGCCGGCCATCCCTTCGTCATCGCGCATCCGATGTCGCCCGGCGATCCCGCCTGCACCGGCTGCCGCTGGGAATTCGCCGACATGCGCCCCGGTCCGGCCCGGCTGGTGGAGGTCTGGAACGGCCCCTGGAGCGCCTACAACGAGGAGAGCCTGGCGCTCTTCCACCGCTGGCTGGACGACGGCCACCGGCTGCGCGCGACGGCGGGCACCGACCTGCACGGGCCGAAGGACGCCCGGCGCGTGAACGGCTTCAACCACGTGCACGCCCAGAGCCTCACCGAAGGCGCCGTCCTGGCCGCCCTGGCCGAGGGGCGGAACTATCTCTCGTCCGGGCCGCGCCTCGTCGCGACCGGAACGGCGGACGACGGCGCGACCGTGCCGATGGGCGGGACGCTGGCGGCCGGGCGGCCGATGCGGCTGGACTGGGCCGGGGCCGACGGTCTCGATCTGGTCACGGTGGTCGACGGGCGCCGCGACGGCCCCGTCGCGGTGCGCGGAACCGGCGGGACGTGGCTGGACGCCCGCCCCGAACGCTGGATGATGGCCGAACTGCGCGACGGCGCGGGCG
>CANGXM010000148.1 GCA_947457845.1 Rhodospirillales bacterium
GCGCACGCCGGCCTCCGCGTCCATCGCCGCGCGCAGGGCGTCGTCGGCGACCGGCGCGCCGGCGAGGGCCGCCAGCCGGTCGCGGAAGAGGGCGAGGCGGGTGCGGTTCCACCGCTCCGTCCGCCAGTGCGGCGAGCCGAGAAGGTCGAGGAGGACGATCTCGGGAAATCGCAGGCCCGGCTCCAGCCGGCGGATCTCTTCGAGCGCGTAGATGAGCTGCAGGTGCGGCTCGTACCCGCGCGGGATCACGATCAGGTCGAGCCAGCCGTGGCGGCCCGTCAGGATGTCGTCGGCCAGCGAGCGGACGTCGCCGTCGAAGACGTCGTCCAGCCAGCGGTCGGCCGTGTCGGTCGGCCCGTCCGGCCGGCCGGCGAGCGGGACGGGGACGAGGCCGGCGGCGCGGATCAGGTCGGTCGGGACGGCCGGTCCGACATGGCCGACGACCTTACGGCCGGCGGCCTTCGCGGCGCGCGCCGGGCCGAAGGGATCGGCGGCGAGGGCGCGGAAGGGGTGGAGGGTCTGGTGCGGCGACCCCCTCTCCCTGTCCCTCCCCCCGGGGGGGGGAGGCGACGCGGTATGACGCTCGCGCTCTTCGTCTCCCCTCCCCCCCCCGGGGGGAGGGGCCGGGGGAGAGGGGGGGCCACGCTTCGATGCCCGGTCGTCCATCACCCCACCGCCCCCGCAGCCCGAAGCCCCGCGATCTCCGCCTCGCCGTACCCGGCCTCCGCCAGCACCGCGTCGGTGTGCGCGCCCAGCGACGGCACCGCGCCCTCGGCCCGCGGCGGGTCCGTCTCGGTCCGGATGCCGGAGCCCGAGACCGGCACCGGCGCGTCCATCCCCGGCACGGTCGCCGAATAGAAGAAGCCGCGCTCGGCGAGGTGCGGATGGTCGGAAACCTCCAGGATGTCGCGCACCTTGGACGCCGGCACCTTGGCCGCGGCGAGGCGCCCCTCGAGGTCGGCGGCGGACTGCTCCGCCATGAGCCCCGCCAGCACCTCGCGCAGGGCCGACCCGTTCTCCACCCGCGCCCGGTGGGTCGCGAAGCGCGGGTCGGACAGGATCTCCGGCCGCCCCAGCACGGCGAACAGCGCCTCGATCTGCGGCTGGTGGTTGGCGCCGATCGACAGCCAGCCGTCGGCCGTCCGGTAGGTGTCGGAGGTGGCGACGAGGCGGAAGCCGCGGTTCCCGCGCCGCGGCGGCGGCGCGCCGGCGATCCTCGCGGTCGCCACCGCCTGCGGCATGAGGGAGAGGAGCGCGTCGAGCATCGCGATGTCGATCGCCTGCCCCTCGCCCGTCCGCTCGCGCCGGAGGAGGGCCGCGACGATCGCGTGCGCCGCCAGCACGCCCGAGAAGCAGTCGGCGATGGGAATGCCGACGCGCAAGGGCTCCTGCTCCGGCTCCCCGTTCATCAGCATCACGCCCGACATCGCCTGGACGATGTGGTCGTAGGCCGGCCAGTCGCGCAGCCGCCCCACCTGCCCGAAGCCGGAGATGGAGCAGTGGATGAGACGCGGACGCGTCGTGCGCAGGCCCGCGGCGTCGAGGCCCAGCTTCTTCGCCACGCCCGGGCGGAAGTTCTCCACCACCACGTCGGCGTCGGCCGCCAGCCGCCGGACGACCGCCCGCCCCCCGTCGGTCGCGAGGTCGATCACGATGGAGCGCTTGCCCGCGTTCACCGCCACGAAGGGCGCGGACATCAGGTGCAGGCCCGCGTGCTCGGTGTAGTGGCGCATGTCGTCGCCGACCGCCGGCCGCTCCACCTTCACCACGTCGGCACCCTGCATCATCAGGTGATGGGTGCACATCGGCCCGGCGATGGCGTGGGTCAGGTCGAGGACCCGGATGCCGTCGAGCGGCCTCATGCGGCACCCCCGCCGGCCGCGCGCTTTCCGAAGCGCAGGACCATCGCGATCATCACGCCGTTGACGACCGCCATGAGGACGGCGAGCGCCGCCACCTGCGGATAGGAGCCGAAGGCCCAGAGGTCCATCATTACCCGCCCGATCACAGGGTTGTTGGTGCCGGCCAGCAGCGCGGACGCGCTGACCTCGCCGGCGGTGTGGATGAAGATCATCGCCCAGCCGGCCGCGAGGCCGGGCAGGGCGACGGGAAGAAGGATGCGGCGGAAGGTGCGGCCGGCGTCCGCACCCGCCACCCGCGACGCCTCGCCCAGTTCCCGCCCGATGGAGCCGGCGGCCGCGATGGCCGCCTGCCCGGCATAGGGCATCGCCATGGCGAGATAGGCCAGGAACAGGATCGCCGCCGTGCCGTAGAGGCGGAAGGGCGCCGGGCCGAAGGCGAGCAGGAAGGCGATGCCCACCACCGTGTGCGGCAGCACCGCCGGGAGCGTCGTCACCGCGTCCGCGAGCCGGCCCGCGAGAGGGGAGCCGTTGCGGGTGCGCAGCACCACGAGCGCGCCCAGCAGCATGGCCACGGTCGCCACCGCGGCCCCCTGGGCGAGGCTGTTGACGAAGGCGCCCTGGGTGCCCGCGTTCTCGAACAGCACGGCGCGGTAGTTGACCAGCGACGCGCGCGACCAGTTGATGATCGGCGTCCAGAACGACTGGGTCGAGACGATGACGAGGCCGATCAGCGGCGCCAGCGCGGTCGCCGCCAGATAGACCAGCGCCACCGCCCGCACGACGTGCCGGAACGGCCCCAGCCGCACCCGCGTCCCGCGGAACCCGCGCCCGCCGACCGTGGCGTGCCGGCCGCCGCGGGTCATCAGCCGCTGGATGATCAGCAGCGCCTGCACCGTCGCCACCATGCCGGCGGCCAGCACGAGCGCCAGCGCGGTCTGGGGCGGATAGCTCTCGAACAGGCGGAAGAGATAGACCGACAGCACGTCGATCCGCGCCGCGGTGCCGATCACCACCGGAACCGAGAAGAGGCCGAGCGCGCCGACGATCGAGAGCAGCGCCGCCGCCACGATGGCGGGCGTGACCGACGGCAGCGTGATCCGCACCAGCGTCTTCATCGGCCCGGCGCCGCCGACCCGCGACGCCTCCTCCAGCGCCGGGTCGAGGCGGCGAAGGGCCGCCGAGACGAGGAGATAGACGTAGGGAACGAGGAAGAGGGCGGTGACGAGGATCAGGCCCCAGCCCGTGTAGATGTTGAAGGGCCCCACCCGCATCTCGATCCCGAAGAGGTCGAGGAGGCGGCGGATCTGGATGTTGGCGAGGCCGACCCGCGGGTCGAGCAGGATCGCCCAGCCCATCACGCCCGCGATCGGCGGCACCAGCAGCGGGGCGAGCGGCAGCAGGTCGCCGAAGCCCGGCAGGTGCGCGTCGGTGCGCTCGTTCACCCAGGCGAAGACCGAGCCGATGGCGACGGCGACCGCGGTCGAGCCCAGCACGACCCAGGTGGTGTTCCAGATCACCCGCCCGATCGACCCGTTCTCGGCCGCGCGCGCGAGCGAGGCGAGGCCGCTCTCGGCGTCGGCGAACACCGCCCAGACCGCATAGCCGAGCGGCCAGGCGAGCAGCAGCACGAGGATGCCGAGGCTGGCCCAGGTGACGAGCCCGGCCTCGTCCATCGCGCGGACGCGGCCGGCCGGGACGGCGGCGAGGGGGGTGGGGATCGAGGTCATCGCAGCCCGTCGTGACGCATCGGCCTGCTCCACCCGCCCTCCCCCACCCCCTCTCCCCGGGGGGGCGAGGGGAGACGTTCGACGTCAGCGTCCCCGGCCGTTCCCCCCGGGGGGAGGGACAGGGAGAGGGGGATGGAGCGGAAACCCCCTCCCATCACGCCCCCTCCCGCGCGAAGACGAACGCGCGCTCCGGCGGCACGCGCAGGTGCAGCGGGCCCGTGGGGTCGACGTCCGCCGGTCCGCGCACCGTCACCGGCACGGGCCCGAGGCGCACCGTGTGCTCGACGTGGGTTCCGAGGAACTGGGTGCGCTCCAGCCGCACCGGGAACACGTTGGCCGCCCCCGCCTCGGCGAAGGCCGCGTGTTCGGGGCGGAAGAGCAGGTGGACCGCGTCCCCCGGTCGGGCGCCGTCGGGGTTGGCGGCGGCCAGCACGGGGCCCGCCGCGGTCTCCACGACGAGGGCGTCGCCGCGGGCCTCCACCACCCGCCCCTCGATCTCGTTCTGGCTGCCGACGAAACCGGCGACGTAGCGGGTGGCGGGGCGGTCGTAGATCGCGCGGGGCGTGCCGATCTGCGCGATCCGCCCGCGCTCCATCACCACCACCCGGTCGGCCAGCGCCATGGCCTCGGTCTGGTCGTGGGTGACGTAGACGGCCGCGAAGCCGATCTGGCGCTGGAGGGCGAGCAGTTCGCCGCGCAGGTTCTCGCGCACCTTGGCGTCGAGGTTGGACAGGGGCTCGTCGAACAGCACCAGGCCGGCGTCGGTCACGATGGCGCGCGCCAGCGACACCCGCTGCTGCTGCCCGCCCGAGAGCTGGCCCGGATAGGCGTCGCCGCGGTGGTCGAGCCCGACCATGCGCAGCACGTCGGTCACCCGGCGTGCGATCTCCGGCCGGGCGACGCCCCGGTTCTCCAGCGGATAGGCCACGTTGCCGGCGACCGTCATGTGCGGCCACAGCGCGTACGACTGGAACACCATCGACAGGTTCCGCCGTTCGGGCGGGCGATAGGTGCCGTCGGTCGAGGAGAACACCGTCTCCCCGCCGAGCCGGATCTCGCCCCGGCCCGGCGTCTCCAGCCCCGCGACGCAGCGCAGCAGCGTCGTCTTCCCGCAGCCGCTGGGCCCGAGCAGGACCACGAACTCCCCTTCGCCCACGTCCAGGTGGATGTCGTCGAGCGCCTTGAAGGTGCCGTAGGCCTTCTCCAGCCCGCGGACCTCGACGCGCGGACGCCCGCCGCCGGCGGCAGACCGGTCCGTCATCCCGTTCCTCCCGTGGGCGGCGCGTCGGCACCCGCCGCACGCCGTCTTGTTCCACCGGATGCGATATTGGACCGTCGCACGGGTATCAGGCAACCGGTTATAAGGGTTTGGTGTGCCCAGGGTGGGCCGAGGGGGTGGCGAGGGTGGAGACGAGACGGCTGCGCTACTTCGTGCGGATCGCCGACGCGGGCAGCATCAACCGCGCCGCGCATGAGATCGGCATCGCCCAGCCGGCGCTGAGCCAGCAGCTGGCGGTTCTGGAGGCCGAGCTGGGCGCCAAGCTGTTCGTGCGCACGCACGGCGGCGTCACGCTGACCGACGCCGGGATGCGGCTGTACGCCCGCGCCCACGACGTGCTGCGCCAGATCGACCGCATCGCCGAGGAGGTGGGCGACGCCGCCCGGGCGGTGGAGGGCCGCATCGCCATCGGCATGCCGCCAACCCTCGCCCCCACGCTGGGCGCGGGGCTGATCGAGGGGCTGGTCGAGAGCCACCCGCGCCTGCGCCTGCACGTGGCGGAGGCGTGGAGCAACGTGCTGGTCGAACAGCTCCGGAACGGCATCATCGAGATGGCGGTCCTGCCCAACCTGCCGCCGTCCGCCGACGTGGAGACGACGCCGCTGTTCCGCGAGCCGCTGCTGCTGGCCACACCCATGGACATGGTCCCGCCGCTGGACGATCCGGCCCGTCTCGCGGCCCTGCCCTGGATCGTCAACCAGCTTCCCAACATGATGCGGGCGGTGACGACCGCCTGGTTCGTCGCGCGCGACTGCGAGCCGCGCGTGGTGGCGGAGGTGGACAGCCTCGGCCTCCTCGTCCGGCTGATCGTGCGGGGCACGGGCGTCACCATCGTGCCGCGCTCGGCCGTCCGCGTGCCCGAGGCGGAGGGGCGCGTCCGGCTCTGGCCGCTCGACCCGCCGATCTTCCGCACGGTCCACCTCTGCACCCGGTCCGAGCGCAGCCGGTCGCCCGCCGCGACCGCGGTCGAGGCGAAGCTGCGGGCCCTCGCGCCGGATTTCGGAGAGACGGATATAGGTGCATCCTATACCCCATAGTCGGATAAACTGTTTCCCGCCCGGGGCGTGCATCCCGCCTACTCGGCCGTCAGGGGGAGGACGCACATGGACGGGCCCATCGCTGAACCGCGGCCGGCAGCACCGGACTTCGACGCCGAGGCGCCGGAGACGTTCGACAGCCCGCACGCGCTCCACGCCGACCTCCGCGCGCGCTGCCCGGTGGCGCGGACCGAGGGGCTGGGCGGGTTCTGGGCGCTGCTCGCCCATGCCGACGTCAAGGCGGTCCTGGCCGACCAGGCGACGTTCGTCACCTCGGTGCAGAACGTGGTGCCGAAGATCGCCTTCACCGGCCGCCGCCCGCCGCTGCACCTCGACCCGCCCGAGCACACGCCCTACCGGGCCGCCATCGCGCCCCTCCTGTCCGCGTCCCGCGTCGCGACGCTGGAGCCGACGGTGCGGCGCATCGTGGCCGGCCTCCTCGATCCGCTGATCGCGACGGGCGAGGGCGACATCTGCGCCGCGTTCGGCGCCGACATGCCGGTGCAGGTCTTCGGCGAGTGGATGAACCTCGAGGCGCCCGACCTCGCGGCGCTCCGCGACGCCGGCAAGGCGTTCAACATGGCCGTGCAGTCGGGCGTGGGCGAGGTGGTGAAGGAGACGAGCCTCGCCCTCTACGCCATGGCCCGCGACCTGATCGCGCGGCGCAAGGCGACCCCGCTCGATCCCGCGACCGACGTGACGACCGCGCTGCTGGCCGCCCGCGTCGGGGGGGAGCCGTTCCCCGACGAGATGATCGTCGGCACCGTGCGGCAGGTGCTGGTGGTGGGCATCGTGGCGCCCAGCGTCATCATCGGCAGCATGTGCGTCCACCTCTCCCGCGATCCGGCCCTGCAGGACCGGCTGCGCGCCGATCCCTCCCTGATCCCGGCGGCGGTGGAGGAGTTCCTGCGCCTGTGCACGCCCTACCGCGGCTTCGCCCGCACGGCGACGCGGGACGTGGAGATCGGCGGGCGCACGATCCGCAAGGACGAGCCGATCGCGCTGGTCTACGCCGCCGCGAACCGCGACCCGGCGGTCTTCCCCGATCCCGAGGCGTTCGTCCTCGACCGGCCGAACATCGGCGAGCACCTCGCCTTCGGCCGCGGCGCCCACCATTGCGCGGGCATCCACCTCGCACGGCTGGAACTGCGGGTGACGCTGGAGGAACTCCTCGCCCGGACCCGGCGGTTCGACCTCGCGGGCGAGCCCCTGCAGACCCGGTTCCCCGAGATCGGCGCCCGCTCGGTGCCGCTCCGCTTCGAACGCACCTGACGACGAGAAGAAACCGACGAAAGGGAGGACAGACATGACCATCGAGATGCGCCGCCGCGGCTTCCTCGCGGGAACCGCGGCCCTGGGGGCGGCCTCCACGCTTCTGCCCGCCCGCCTCGCCACCGCGCAGGAGGAGGCGGCGCTCGCCGCCGGCGCCCGGGGCGAGGGCGGCGGAATGCTCTATTCCGTCATCGAACCCACGGTCATCCAGGCCCTGCTCGCCGCCTTCAAGACCAAGTACGGCCTCGACGTGCAGTTCCAGCGCCTCGGCTCCGGCCCGCTGGGCCAGCGCTTCGCGGCCGAGAACACGTCGGGCGCGCCGACGGCCGACCTCGTGATGATCGGCGACGCGGGCTTCCTCGCCGACGCCGCGCAGAAGGGCTGGATCGGGCCGGCGGGCCCGCTCCCCGCCCTCGACCCGCTGGCGAAGGACATCTGGACCGGCACGGTCGCGACCGTCGCCTTCAACCCGGAATCGCTGGCCTGGAACACGTCCATCGTGAAGCAGGCGCCGAAGTCGTGGGAGGCGCTGCTCGACCCCGCGTTCGCCGGGCAGGTGCTGATCTTCGACCCGCGGAACTCGATCCTCGGCGTCATGTGGTACTCGCTGATCCGCAAGGCCTACGGCGACGACTTCCTGCGGCGCCTCGCGAAGCAGGCGACGCTCGCCCCCTCGGTGGTGCCGGCGATGCAGCAGGTGGCGGCGGGGGCGGCGGCGATGTACGCGCCGGCCATCCACGTCGTCGTCGCCTCGCTGAAGGATCGGGGCGCGCCGGTGGACGAGGCGTTCTTCGAGCCCGCGACCCCCGGCCAGATCTATGCCGCGGTCGCGAGCCGCACCCGCCGGCCGAACACGGCGCGCCTGCTGCTGAACTTCGCGATGACGGTGGAGGGGCAGGCGATCTTGAACCGCGACGGCTTCTCCCCGCTCGCGAACGTGCCCGGCACCCGGCCGCTGCCGCGCATGACGCCGGTCGCGACCGAGGACGCGACCCGCGAACGGCCGGAGATCATCGGCCTGCTGGGGATCGCGTGACGGACGCTCACGGGGCGGGGACGGGCCCGGTCTCCGACTGGGACCCCGCCGACCCGGCGGTGCAGGCCGACCCATTCGCCGAGCACCGGCGGCTGCGGGCGACCTGCCCCGTCGCGCATTCCGCGCGCTGGGGCGGGTTCTGGACCGCCACGACCTGGGAGGACGTGCGGCGGATCGGCGCGGACCGGGAGAACTTCACCGCCACGCTGCGCACCATCGTCCCCTCCTCCCCGCGTCAGGGCCTGCCGCGCTATCCGCTCCAGTCGGACCCGCCGCGGCACACGGTCTATCGCCGCGCGCTGGCGCCGTGGTTCTCCGACCCCGCCGTCGCCCGGCTGGAGCCGGGGGTGCGGCGGATCACGGGGGATCTGCTGGCCCCGCTCGTCACCGGCGAGCCGGTCGACGTGGTCGGCGGCTTCACCGAGGAGGCGGCGGTCCGCGCGCTCTGCCTCTTCGTCGGGCTGGCCGAGGCGGAGGCGGGGCGGCTCAAGTCGCTGGGCCTGCGCTACGTCGAGGCGGTGCTGGCGCAGGACCTCGCCACCGCGGGCGGCATCAGCCGGGAGATCGACGGCTTCGCCGTGGCACTCGTGGAGGACCGCCGGCACGCGCCGCGCGATCCCGCGGCGGACGTGACGACCGGCCTCCTGGCCGACCCGTCGGGCTTCACCGACGAGGAGGTGGCGGGGATGATCCGCACGCTCCTCATCGGCGGGCACACGGTCCAGAAGAACTTCACCGGCAGCGCGCTGCGGCATCTGGCGGCCGACCGCGACCTTCAGGACCTGCTGCGCACGCGGCCGGAGATGATCCCCGCGGCGGTGGAGGAGATGCTGCGCCTCCATTCCCCCAACCAGGCGCTGGCGCGGACCACCACGAAAGAGGTCTGCCTCGGCGGGCGGACGATCCCCGCGGGGTCGCCGGTGGCGCTGCTGTACCTCTCCGCCAACCGCGACGAGAGCGTGTTCCCGGAGCCCGACCGCTTCCTCCTCGACCGGCAGGGGGCGAAGCACGTGGCCTTCGGCTACGGCATCCACGCCTGCATCGGCCAGCCCTTCGCCCGCCTCCAGGCCCGCGTGGCGCTGGAGGAGACGCTGGCGCGGACGGCGTCCTTCGCGGTCGAGGGCGACACGGTCAACGCCACCTGGCCCGAATACGGCGTGACCGCGATGCGGATGCGGCTCGTGCCGCCCGGCGGCGGCTGACCCCGCCAACGACGACGCCGGCACCGAGCCTCGGCGGACGTCATGGCGATCGATGGCGGTGGCGGCACGTCGCAGGATGTGCAACCATAGATCGACGGCTCGGATATGACGGCCGGACCGCCCCGTCGCCCGCGACCGCCATGATCCAGCACTTCGCCCGCCCGCCCGGTATCGACGCCCCGGGCACCGTCCGCATCTATCCCGCCGCCGGCGCCACCGGGCTCTGGGACGTCGACGGCGCCGCCGTGGACCCGGAGGCGGACCTCGGCCTTCCGCCCGATCTCGGGGGCCGGCTGCGGCGCTGGATCCGCGACTACGAGATCATGTGCGAGCCGAACGCGCGGGTGGACGCCATGGTCCTCGCCGCCTTCGACAACGAGGGGCTGGTGCTGGGTGCTGCGGTGAGCGAGCACCTGGGGCCGGGCCGCCGCATCTTCGTTGCGCCGGAGGCCCAGTACCACATCGGCGAAGGGCCGCGATGGGTGGAGTTCTGAGGCACGCGCACGTGTCCGATTGCTGTCGCCCGTCCGATCCATCACGGTGACCCGCATGATCCGCCTCGCCATCCTGGGCCAGTCCTACGTCGCCGACGACCTCGCCGACGGCCTCGCCCACCCGGCGTCGCGGCCGCTCGCGGCGCTCCTCGCCGGCGCGCACGTCGCCTTCACCAACGTGGAGGGCGTCGTCGCCCCGTCCGGCACCGGCTGGCCGACGCGGGACACGCTGGTCCACCGCGCGGCGCCGGGCGCGTTCGACCGCCTCGTCTCGCTGGGCGTCAACGCGGTCTCGCTCGCCAACAACCATGCCTTCGACCTGGGGCCGCCGGGGGTGCTGGCGACGCTCGACGCGGTCGCGAGCCGGGGCATGCTGTTCGCGGGCAC
>CANGXM010000149.1 GCA_947457845.1 Rhodospirillales bacterium
CCGGCCCCTCGACGCTGGGGCGGATCCGCCGCAGCGCCGGCCGGTCGGCCGGCGGGCTGTGGCACCTCGTCGACGACTACCCCCTCGCGGCCGGTCTCATGGGCCTCGCGCTCGGGGCGGCGGTCGGCGCGGCGATTCCCACGACCGAGACCGAGAACGAATGGGTCGGGGAGTGGGGCGACGAGATCCGGGCACGGGGTTCCGACCTCGGGTCCGATCTCGTCGAGCGCGGCAGCGCGGTCGCCCAGGCGGCGATCCACGGCGGCGTGGAGGCCGCGCGGGCCGAGATCGGCCACCACGAGGGCGGACCCGACGAGGGCCGCTGACCGGCCCGCGGGGCGCCCCCTCCGCCGCCAGCGGCGGAAACGGGGCGCCCTGCCGCCAACTCCCTTGACTCGACGCGCCGGGGCGCCCAGTTAATCCGGACCGCACAGGTCCGGATTGCCCATGCTGCGCCTCAGCAAGCTCACCGACTACGCCGTCGTCCTGATGGGCGAAATGGCGCGCCGGCCGGGGGCCATCACCACGGCCGCGGAGCTGACGTCGCGCACGGGCCTGCCTGCGCCCACGGTCCAGAAGCTCCTCAAGCTGCTCGCCCGCGAGGGGCTGATGGCGTCGGTCCGCGGAGCGGCCGGCGGCTATCGCCTCGCCCGCGGGGCCGGGGCCATCTCGGTCGCCGAGATCATCGCCGCCGTGGACGGCCCGATCGCGCTGACCGACTGCGTCGGCGGGCACGACGGGGCCTGCGGCGTCGAGGAACTTTGCCCGATGCGCGGGAACTGGGACAAGGTCAACCGCGCCGTCCAGGCGGCGCTGCAATCCGTGACGCTGGCCGACATGTCGGTGCCGGTGCCGCCCGCGTCCGCGCGGGCCCCGGCGCACGCGACGGCCTGAACGCACGGCCCCGAGGGACGGAGGGACGAGAGATGCCGGCGGTCAACGAGACGATCGACACCGTGCGCGACGTGACGGAAGGCGCCTACAAGTGGGGCTTCGTCACCGACATCGACATGGAGACGGCGCCCAAGGGCCTGAACGAGGACACCGTCCGCTTCATCTCGGCCAAGAAGAACGAGCCGGAATGGATGCTGGAATGGCGGCTGAAGGCGTTCCGCCACTGGCTGACGATGGAGGAGCCGCACCATTGGGCGCGCCTCTCCTATCCGCCGATCGATTATCAGGACGCCTATTATTACGCGGCGCCCAAGTCGGCGCAGAAGCCGAAGTCGCTCGACGAGGTCGACCCCGAGCTGCTGAAGACCTACGCGAAGCTGGGCATCCCGCTGCGCGAGCAGGAGATCCTGGCGGGCGTGGAGAGTTCGAACATCGCGGTCGACGCGGTGTTCGACAGCGTGTCGGTCGCGACCACGTTCCGCAAGAAGCTGAACGAGATCGGCGTCATCTTCTGCTCGATCTCCGAAGCGGTGCAGGAGCATCCCGAGCTGATTCGCGAGTATATGGGATCGGTCGTTCCCTACTCGGACAACTACTTCGCGACGCTGAACTCGGCCGTCTTCACCGACGGGTCGTTCGTCTACATCCCCAAGGGCGTGAAGTGCCCGATGGAGTTGTCGACCTATTTCCGGATCAATGCGGCCAACACCGGCCAGTTCGAGCGGACGCTGATCATCGCCGACGCGGGTTCGCAGGTCAGCTACCTCGAGGGCTGCACCGCGCCCAAGCGCGACGAGAACCAGCTGCACGCCGCGGTGGTCGAACTGGTCGTGCTCGACGATGCGTCGATCAAGTATTCGACCGTGCAGAACTGGTACCCCGGCGACGCCGAGGGCCGGGGCGGCATCTACAACTTCGTGACCAAGCGCGCCGCCTGCCGCGGGAAGAACGCCAAGGTCAGCTGGACCCAGGTCGAGACCGGGTCGGCCATCACCTGGAAGTATCCGTCCTGCATCCTCCAGGGCGACGGGTCGGTGGGCGAGTTCTATTCGGTCGCCATCACCAACAACCGCCAGCAGGCGGACACCGGCACCAAGATGATCCACATCGGGAAGAACACCCGGTCGACGATCGTCTCCAAGGGTATCTCGGCCGGGCGGTCGGACAACACCTACCGTGGGCTGGTCAAGATCATGCCCAAGGCCGACGGCGCGCGGAACCACACCCAGTGCGACAGCCTGCTGATCGGCGACCAGTGCGGGGCGCACACGGTTCCCTACATCGAGAACCGGAACCGCACCGCCAGCGTCGAGCACGAGGCGACGACGGCGAAGGTGAGCGAGGACCAGCTTTTCTACTGCCGCCAGCGCGGGCTGTCCGAGGAGGACGCGCTGGGCCTGATCGTCAACGGCTTCGTCAAGCAGGTCCTCCAGGAACTCCCCATGGAGTTCGCGGTGGAGGCGCAGAAGCTGGTCGCGATCAGCCTGGAGGGGAGCGTGGGATGACGGCTGGGATGCAGGATTCCCGCGTTCGCGGGGATGACGAATAGAGGGGACGGTGTCTCCATGGCGGTTCGCGAGGAGAAGCGGTTCTCCGTCTACATCCTCGCAAGCCGCCGAAACGGAACGCTCTACGTCGGGGTGACATCGGACCTTCCCAGACGGGTCCACGAGCACCGCGAAGGACTGATCGGCGGGTTCACGAAACGGTACGGGGTGAAGCAGCTGGTCTGGTACGAGGCGCACGACACGGCGGAAGGCGCGATCCTGCGGGAGAAGCGGCTGAAACGCTGGAACCGCGCCTGGAAGATCGGGCTGATCGAGAAGGACAATCCGGGCTGGGCCGATCGTTGGGACGCCCTTTCCGCATGAGGAGACGAGACTGGTGATCGAGATCCGCAACCTTCACGCCAACGTCGACGGCAAGCCCATCCTGAAGGGCATCGACCTGACCATCGGCGCCGGCGAGGTGCACGCCATCATGGGCCCGAACGGGTCGGGCAAGAGCACCCTCTCCTACGTGCTCGCCGGGCGCGAGGGCTACGAGGTGACCGAGGGGTCGGTGACCTTCGACGGCAAGGACGTGCTGGCGATGGAGCCGGAGGAGCGCGCCGCCGCCGGCCTCTTCCTGGCCTTCCAGTATCCGGTCGAGATCCCGGGCGTGGCGAACACCACCTTCCTCAAGGCGGCGCTGAACGCGCAGAGGAAGCAGCGCGGCCAGCAGGAACTCGACGCGATGGAGTTCCTCAAGCTCATCCGCGCCAAGACGCGCAAGCTCGGCATGTCGGACGACATGCTGAAGCGCGCGGTCAACGTCGGCTTTTCCGGCGGCGAGAAGAAGCGCAACGAGGTCCTGCAGATGGCCGTGCTCGAGCCGCGGTTCGCCGTGCTCGACGAGACGGACAGCGGGCTGGACATCGATGCGCTGAAGATCGTCGCCGACGGGGTCAACGCGCTGCGCGGTCCTGAGCGCTCCATGCTCGTCATCACCCACTATCAGCGGCTCCTCCAGTACATCGTGCCCGACAAGGTGCACGTGCTGGCCTTCGGCCGCATCCAGCGCACCGGCGGCAAGGAGCTGGCGGAGGAGCTGGAAGCCAAGGGCTATGCGGAGTTCGGCGTCGCCGAGGCGGCCGCCTGACATGACGGCCGTCCCCAACCTTCCCTCGGCCGAGCCCTACCTGCGCCAGTGGACCGAGCGCCGCGCCGGCCTGCCCGGCGGCGGGCTCGCATGGCTCGCCCACCAGCGCGAGACCGGGATCGAGCGGTTCCGCGCCAAGGGCGTGCCGACGCCGCGCACCGAGGCGTGGAAGTACACGAACCTGCGGGCGCTGGAGCGGATCGCCTTCCAGCCACCGGCCGCGAACGAGGCGGCGCTCGCGTTCGTGTCGCCGTCCGCCCTGCCCTCGGTGCTGCCGGACGGTGCCGCCGCGGTCCGGCTCGTCTTCGTCGACGGCCGGCTGCATGCGGGCCTGTCGCGGACCGAGGGGCTTCCGGCCGGCGTGCGCCTGCTCGGCCTCGCCGACGCGCTCGCCCGCGAGCCGGGCCTCGTCGAGGGCCGGCTGGGGCGCATCGCGTCGGATCTGGTCGAGCCGCTGGTGGGGCTGAATTCGGCGCTGGCCGAGGACGGCCTCGTCCTGCTGGTCGACGACGGGGTCGCGGTCGCCGCACCGATCGAGGTCGTCCACCTCTCGGCCACGGGCGACCGGGCGGTCGCCTATCATCCGCGCAGCCTGATCGCGGTGGGCAAGGGCGCGCTCGTCACGCTCGTCGAGCACCATCTGGGCATTGCCGTCGGCCCCGCCGCCGGCGCCACCTTCGCCAACCACGTGACCGAGATCGAGGTCGGCGCGGGCGCCACGTTCCATCACTACAAGGTCCAGCGGGAGGGCCAGGGCGCCTTCCACGTCGCGCGGACGCTGGTGCGGATCGCGGCCGACGGCCATTACGACAACTTCGCCCTCACGTCCGGCGCGCGCATCTCGCGCAACGAGATCCACGCGCGCCTCGACGGCACCGGCGTCATGTGCCGGCTGAACGGCGCGTACCTGATCGGCGGGAACCAGCACGCCGACACGACCACCTTCATCGACCACGCGAGCCCCGAGTGCGGCTCGCGCGAGGTCTACAAGGGCGCCATCGACGGCGACGCGCGCGCGGTCTTCCAGGGCAAGATCCTGGTCCGGCGCGGGGCGCAGAAGACCGACGGCTATCAGATCAACAACGCGCTTCTGCTGTCCGACGCGGCTGAGATCGATTCGAAGCCCGAGCTCGAAATCTACGCCGACGACGTGAAGTGCAGCCACGGGGCGACGGTGGGCGAACTCGACGCGGCCCAGCTGTTCTACCTGCGCGCGCGCGGGCTGCCGCTGGAGCAGGCCCGCGCCCTGCTGATCGGCGCCTTCCTGCACGAGGCGGTGGACGAGGTGCAGCACGAGGCGGTGAGGGACGCGTTCCACGCCATGCTGGACGGCTGGCTCGCGGCACGGGAGGCGTCTGCGTGAGCGCGCTCGCGACCGACCTGCGCCTCGACGTCACCCTTGCTCCGGCGGAGGCGGACCTGTGCGCGGTCGAGACGGGGCTCGCCGCCTACAACGCGGAACGCCGCGGTCCCTACCGGACCGTCGCGATCTTCCTGCGCGACGGCGAGGGCCGGGTGCGCGGCGGCGCCATCGGGCGGGTGCTGGCCACGGACTTCGGACTTGCGATGCTTCACGTCGACGCCGACCTTCGCGGGCAGGGCCACGGGCGCGCACTCCTTCACGCGGCCGAGCGTCTCGCCGCGGCCGAGGGGTGCCGCCGGGTGCTGCTCGACACGTCCGATTTCCAGGCGCCGGACTTCTACCGGCGCGCCGGATACGACGTGATCGGGCGGATCGACGACTACATCCTCGGCCACGGCCGCACCTGGTTCCGCAAGACCCTGCCGGAGGCGGCATGACGGCCCAGCCCCGTCCCAGCGCCCACCCCCTGCCCCGCAACGGCTACGACGTGGCGGAGGTCCGAAAGGACTTCCCCATCCTGTCGCGCCAGGTGCACGGCAAGCCGCTGACCTACCTCGACAGCGCCGCATCGGCCCAGAAGCCGCGAGCGGTGATCGACGCGATGCGGCGGCTGATGGAGGAGGACTACTCCAACGTCCACCGCGGGGTGCACACGCTCTCCCAGCGCTCGACCGACCTCTACGAGGCGGTGCGCGACAAGGTAGCGGCCTTCCTTAACGCGCCCGCGCGGGAGACCATCGTCTTCACCCGCAACGCGACCGAGGCGTTCAACCTCGTCGCGCAGAGCTGGGGTCGCACGAACCTCGGCCCCGGCGACGAGATCGTGCTGTCGGAGATGGAGCACCACGCGAACATCGTCCCCTGGCAGCTTCTCCAGGCCGAGCGCGGCTTCGCGATCAAGGTGGCCCCGGTCGACGACCGCGGCGCGTTCCCGATGGACCGGTTCGTCGACCTTCTGGGCCCGCGGACGAAGCTGGTCTCGCTCGCCCACGCGTCCAACGTGCTGGGCACCATCACCCCGGCGGCCGAGATCGCCCGCATCTGCCGCGAGCGCGGGATCACCGTGATGTTCGACGGCAGCCAGGCGGCCGTCCACATGCCGGTGGACATGAAGGCGATCGACCCGGACTTCTACGTCTTCACCGGCCACAAGCTCTATGGCCCCACCGGCATCGGCGTGCTCTACGGCCGTCGCGAGACGCTGGCGACGATGCCGCCCTGGCAGGGCGGCGGCGACATGATCCAGTCCGTCAGCTTCAAGGGCACCACCTTCAAGGAGCCGCCCGAGCGGTTCGAGGCCGGCACGCCCCCGATCATCGAGACGATCGGCCTGGGGGCCGCCATCGACTATGTGACCGACCTCGGCATGGACGCGATCGGCGCGCACGAGCGCGCGCTGCTCCACCACGCCACCATGCGGATGGAGCAGCTGGAGGGTGCCAGGATCATCGGCACGGCGCCGGGCAAGGCCGCCATCCTGTCCTTCACGATCGAGGGCGTGCACCCGCACGACATCGGCTCGCTGCTCGACCGGGCCGGCATCGCGGTGCGGGTGGGGCGCCACTGCGCGGAACCGCTGATGGACCGGTTCGGCGTGGGGGCGACGGCGCGCGCCTCCTTCGGGCTCTACAACACGGTCGAGGAGGCGGACCGCCTCGTCGACGCGGTCAAGGCGGTGCAGGAGTTCTTCGCCTGATGTTCGACGACCTGCGCGACCTCTACCAGGAAGTCATCCTCGACCACTCCAAGCGGCCGCGGAACTTCCGCCATCCGCCGGACGCCAACCACCAGGCGAAGGGCGAAAACCCGTTGTGTGGCGACCGGCTGATCGTCTACCTGACGGTCGACGGCGACGGCCGCATCGCCGACGCGGCCTTCCTCGGCAACGGCTGCGCCATCTCCAAGGCGTCGGCCTCGCTGATGACCGAACTGGTCAAGGGCAAGTCGGCGGCGGAGGCGAAGGCGCTGTTCACCGGCTTCCACGACCTTTGCACCTGCGACGATCCCCCGCCGCTGTCCGACCTCGTGCGGGAGGAGGATCTGGAGAAGCTTCACGTGCTGTCGGGCGTGCGCCAGTTCCCCGTTCGGGTGAAGTGCGCCACGCTCGCCTGGCACGCGATGGACGCGGCCATGGCCGGGGCGGCCAAGGCCTCGACGGAGTGAGGACGATGACCGACGCGACGACGACGACCCCGCTGGACGACGAGGACATCGAGTTCGTCACCCCGCCGAAGATCCAGGCGCCGGAGGACCATCCCCTCTGGCCGAAGATCCGCGATCAGCTGCGCACCGTCTTCGATCCCGAGATCCCCTCGAACATCTTCGAGCTGGGCCTCATCTACAAGGTGGCGATCGCCGACGACAATTCGGTGAAGGTGGAGATGACCCTCACCTCGCCGGGCTGCCCCGTCGCCGGCACCATGCCGGGCATGGTGGACGAGGCGGTGCGGATGATCCCGGGCATCGCGGCGGTCGACGTCGAGATCGTCTGGGAGCCGAGCTGGCACCCCGGAATGATGGCCGAGAGCGCGCGGATGGCGCTCGACATGCACTATTGAGCAGAAGAGGACGACGATGCCCTTCGCCCCCATGATGACCCTGTCCGACGCCGCCGCGGACCGCGCGAAGTCGCTGATCGAAAAGGCGGAGAAGCCGATCCTGGGCCTGCGCATCGGCGTGAAGTCGCGCGGCTGCTCGGGCATGTCGTATTTCGTCGAATACGCCGAGGACCGGAAGACGTTCGAGGAGGTGGTCGAGGACAAGGGCGTGAAGATCTTCATCGACCCGGCCGCGACCATGTTCCTCATCGGATCCGAGATGGACTGGGTCGAGGACACGATGCAGTCGACCTTCGTGTTCCGGAACCCGAACGAGAAGGGCCGCTGCGGCTGCGGGGAGAGTTTTCACGTTTGATGATCGATCGCGACCTTTGGTTGCGGTTTTCTGGTCGACGTTGCATCATGGGCGAATGCGCGTCACGTTCGATCCGCTCAAGCGAGCAAGGACCATCGCGGATCGTGGACTGGACTTTGCGGACGCCGAGGTGGTGTTCGCCGGACCCCATCTGCGGATCGAGGACCGGCGCCGCTATCATGGCGAGACGCGCTGGATCTGCGTCGGACGCCTGAACGGGCGGATGGTCGTCATCGGCGACGTCGAGCGTGCAGGTGGACGCCACGTCTTTTCGATGAGGACGGCCAATGACCGGGAGCAGCGCCGTTTCGCAGACCGACGTCGCGAGGCTGGACGCCCATGAGATCCCGCCCGAGGAATACGAGGACCTGCCCGAGATCAGCGACGAAGAGTTCGCCTCGGCGACGCTGGTCGGCGGCGACCGACCCGCTGATCTCGTCCACATCGACGCGAACGTGGTGGCCCGGTTCCAGGCACTCGGACCCGATTGGCGATCGAGGATCAACGAGACGCTGCGGCGCGCCGTCGGTCTGTGAGCGGGACCGCAGAGGACCATAACCACTAGGTTCGACAATCAGTAAACTGTCACCGTTTTTCCGCAAGGAGGTGATCATGGCTTTACGGAACTTCTTGCGATCAGCCTTAATGGCCTTGGCTGTAATGTCTGCATTGTCGGTGTCCGGCCCCGCCCTTGCCCAGTCCGGGTCGCCGAGCGCGGCCGAGTTGGCATTCTGGCAATCGGCGGAACGGCAGAACACCCACAACTCATACCAAGCCTACATCCAGCGCTATCCACAGGGGCATTTCATCGATTTAGCCCGATCTGCATTGGCCGGCCTTGGGCGTCCACCATCGCCGCCCGCCACCGTGTCCTCGCCCTCTACAGCACCCGCCGCTGCGCCTTCAGCGCCTAGTCCCGTGGCACCGGCACCGCCTGCCGCGACAGCACCCCAAGGAACGCCGCCAAGGAGGCTCACCGGGAACTGGATCACCTTCGCCGACGGGGTAGAGTCCATCGCATTCGTGACTCGAACGGAACAGAAAGAGAGTGAGGATATTTGCAGCAGTGGCGTGTCCAAGTCGACACTTTTCAGTCATGCTCTCAGCATTCCGAATGCATCGGCCGCGTTCTTAAACATTGAACGGATCGACTCTAGTACGGGTGTTAACTGTATTTTCCGCGATCGTCCTGCATCTGCTGAGATCCGTTATTGGAGGACTTTCGCCAACAGGGAGACAAACCGCCTTTTCAACGGGTCGATCACTGCTGACGGTGTAGCCCGCGCTTACTACGGCTTCTCCGTCGTGAACCCAAAGAACGAATGTGTCACGATGAACGGCCTCCTTGAGAACGCCTCCGGCAGCGAGGGGCGCAGTCGCTTCGTCGGATACTTTTGCTATCCGGAGGGGAAGATGAACCGGGCTGAGGTGGAGCGGATCATCGGCGCCCTGCGATTCAAGCGACCGATCTGAGGTAGGCTGGATTAAAGTGACAGGATTAAAGTGACAGTTTACCATTTTATGGCAAGGCGGCCGCACCTCCCCACCCTCCGGCACCGTTTGGCTTGGACCTATGCGAACCTCGCCCGGGCCCACGCGGCATTGGCTGATGGGTGCGCGAACTATCGACGTTCCGATCACATCGTCAGGAGCAGACTCTACAGCGGCCTGATGACGGGGCGGATGTCGATGCGATCCCTGCTGGACGACGAGATCGTGAAACTCACCTCGGTGCGCGCGTGCGCCTATTGTGGCGCTCAGGAGCATCTCTCGGTCGATCACCTCATCCCGCGCAACGCGCGCGGATCCGACGATTCGGGGAATCTCGTGATCGCCTGCCGGACCTGCAACAGTTCCAAGAAGGATGAGGATCTGCTGCGATGGATGGCGCGACGCGGCTCATTCCCGTCGATCTTCGTCCTACGGCGTTACCTGAAGCTCGCGCATGCCATCGCCACCGACTTAGCCCTGTTGGACGAGGATGCCGAACGGGCCGCCGCAACGCGGCTGCTGACCTTCGATCCGTTGATGTTGCCAGAGCAGTTTCCGCCACTCGATCGCATCCGGCTCCACGCCGAACCGTGACGGGAGATGAATACGGTGACAGTTTACCATTTCTGGAATACGGTGACAGTTTACTATTTTGGATTACAGTGACAGTTTATCACTTTGGATTAAAGTGACAGTTTACCATTTTATGGCAAGGCGGCACGCCGACGACGGAGGGCACGTGCGACCACCCCTCTCCCCCGCTTGCCCCCTATGCCCCCGCCCGCACCCCAACCGCGCCCGCGACCCGGCCCCCGTTTCCCGGTTGAATGCGCGATCCGCATCCCGGACGGGAGGGCCGCATGGCCATCATCGGCGACCGGAACCGACGCGCCGCGGACGAGGCGGACGAGGCGGGCGCGTTCGACCTGCGAATGCGGGGCCCCCGCGGCCTGACGGTGGCCGCC
>CANGXM010000150.1 GCA_947457845.1 Rhodospirillales bacterium
ACTCCGCCTCGTCGCCCCGCGCGGCGGCGGGCGCTGGGGCCTCGGGCCGCTGGGCGCGCCCCTGGTCGGCGACGCCGGGATCGCCGCGATGGTCGAGCACCACGCGATGCTCTACGCCGACCTCTCCGATCCGCTCGCGCTCCTGCGGGATCCGGCGCTGCCCACGCGGCTGTCGGGCTACTGGCCCTATGCGGAGTCGGACCGCCCGGCCGACCTTCCCGCCGACGCGGTCGCGGCCTACAGCCGGTTGATGGCGGCGTCCCAGCCGATGGTGGCCGCGGAAGCCGTCGCCGCCTATCCCTTCGCCCGCCACCGGCACGTCGTGGACGTGGGCGGGGGCGAGGGCGCGTTCCTGGAGGCGGTCGCACGCGCCGCCCCGCGGCTGCGGCTGACCCTCTTCGATCTGCCGCCGGTGGCCGAGCGGGCGCGACTCCGGTTCGAGGGGGCCGGGCTGTCCGACCGCGCCCGGGTCGTGGGGGGCGACTTCCACGCCGACCCGCTGCCGACGGGCGCCGACCTCATGACCTTCGTCCGCGTGCTCCACGACCACGACGACGGACCTGTGCTGGCGCTGCTGTCCGCGGCGCGGCGCGCGCTGCCCGACGACGGGACGCTGCTGATCGTCGAGCCCATGGCCGGCGTGCCGGGGGCGGAGGCGATGGGGGACGCGTACTTCGGATTCTACCTCCTCGCCATGCGCCGCGGACGGCCGCGGACGCCGGACGAACTCGCGGAACTGGTGCGCCGGGCGGGCTTCGCGGAGGCGCGCGCGTTGGCCACGCGAACCCCGATGCTGGCCGGACTTCTGGTCGCCCGTGGCCGGAACGGCACCGATCTGCCCACTGTGTCGTCACGCTGACGTAAACTTATGTTGACACTCCGGACTGTCGCCTTAACATGACAGTGGTTTTGCAGATCGGAACCCCACAGACCCATCGGGGAGCCATGGACACCCTGGCCGTCGTTCTCGAAGAGCCGCAAAGGCTGGCTTTGCGCAGGTTGGACCTCGCGCCGCCGACGGACGACGACATCGTCGTGGACGTCGAGTGGAGCGGCATCTCCACCGGCACCGAGCGTCTGCTCTGGTCCGGCCGGATGCCTGCGTTCCCCGGAATGGGCTATCCGCTGGTCCCCGGCTACGAGACGGTGGGACGGGTGGTCGAGGCCGGACGGCGCTCCGGCCGCCAGGTCGGCGAGCGCGTCTTCGTCCCCGGCTCCCGCGGCTTCTCCAACGTCCGCGGCCTCTTCGGCGGCGCTGCCGCCCGCATCGTCGCCTCGGGCGCCCGCGTCCTCCCGGTCGAGGACCGGCTCGGCGACAGCGCGATCCTCCTGGCCCTCGCCGCGACCGCCTACCACGCGATCGCCGCCGGCACGCGGCCGGACCTGATCGTCGGCCACGGCGTGCTCGGCCGCCTGCTCGCCCGGATCGCGCTCGCCTGCGGCAGCGGCCCCCTCACGGTGTGGGAGCGGAACGCCGCGCGGCGCGACGGGGCCTCGGGCTACACGGTCGTCGACCCCGACGCCGATCCGCGCACCGACTACCGCTCCATCTACGACGTCAGCGGCGATCCCGGCCTCCTCGACACGCTGGTCGGACGCATTCGCCGCGGCGGGGAGATCGTGCTGGCCGGCTTCTACGCCGAGCCGCTGTCCTTCGCCTTCCCGCCCGCCTTCATGCGCGAGATGCGGCTGCGCATCGCCGCGGAGTGGCTGGAGAGCGACCTCGTCTGCGTCCGCGACATGGTCGAGACCGGCCTTCTGTCGCTGGACGGCCTGATCACCCACCGACACGGCGCGCACGACGCCGACCGGGCCTACCGGACCGCGTTCGGCGATCCCGCGTGCCTGAAGATGATTCTGGACTGGAGGAACTGCCAATGACGGTCGTGATGCGCAACGCCGACCAGGTCCGCCCGGAGCCGACGGCCCAGGAGACGATGCGCGACGGGTTGCGGCACGAGGCGTCGCAGGAGCCGGACCCCGTCCACACGGGGCCGGTGAAGAAGGAGACGCAGATCATCGCGATCTACGGCAAGGGGGGCATCGGCAAGAGCTTCACCCTCGCCAACCTCAGCTACATGATGGCGCAGCAGGGCAAGAAGGTCCTGCTGATCGGCTGCGATCCCAAGAGCGACACCACCTCGCTGCTGTTCGGCGGCAAGGCCTGCCCGACCATCATCGAGACATCGACCCGCAAGAAGCTGGCGGGCGAGCAGGTCGCGATCGGCGACGTCTGCTTCAAGCGCGACGGCGTCTACGCTATGGAACTCGGCGGCCCCGAGGTCGGCCGCGGCTGCGGCGGCCGCGGCATCATCCACGGCTTCGAGACGCTGGAGAAGCTGGGCTTCCACGACTGGGGCTTCGACTTCGTCCTCCTCGACTTCCTGGGCGACGTGGTGTGCGGCGGCTTCGGCCTGCCGATCGCCCGCGACATGTGCCAGAAGGTCATCGTCGTCGGCTCCAACGACCTCCAGTCGCTCTACGTCGCCAACAACGTCTGCTCGGCGGTCGAATACTTCCGCAAGCTGGGCGGGAACGTCGGCGTGGCCGGCATGGTCATCAACAAGGACGACGGCACCGGCGAGGCCCAGGCCTTCACCGAAGCGGTCGGCATCCCTGTCCTCGCCGCCATCCCGGCCGACGACGACATCCGCCGCAAGTCCGCCAACTACGAGATCATCGGCACGCCGGCGAGCCCCTGGGGCGCGCTGTTCGCCGAGCTGGCGCAGAACGTCGCCGACGCGCCCCCGCAGCATCCGACGCCGCTGTCCCAGGACGGCCTCCTCGGCCTGTTCAAGGGCGACGCGGTCGGCCGTGGCGTGACGCTGGTGCCGGCCACGATGGAGGACATGTGCGGTCGCGCGATCGTCGAGAAGCCCTCCCTCGAAGTCGTCTACGACACGGTCTGAGCGGGAACGGGACAAGACGCCATGACCGACGATCTCGCGCCCCGCAACGAACCTTCGGACGCCCCCGCGACCGTCGCGGCCGACGGCCACGGCTGCCATTCGCGCGAGGAGATGCGGTCGGCCGCCACGAAGGCCGGCGCGGGCGAGATCATGGCCCGCTACGCGGCCGACTATCCGATGGGCCCGCACGACCAGCCGCAGAGCATGTGCCCAGCGTTCGGGTCCCTGCGGGTGGGCCTGCGGATGCGGCGCACGGCCACGGTGCTGTCGGGCTCGGCCTGCTGCGTCTACGGCCTCACCTTCACCTCGCACTTCTACGGGGCGAAGCGGTCGGTCGGCTACGTGCCCTTCAACTCGGAGACGCTGGTCACCGGCAAGCTGTTCGAGGACATCCGCGAGGCGGTCTTCAAGCTGGCCGACCCGGCCAAGGTCGACACGGTCGTCGTCACCAACCTCTGCGTCCCCACCGCCTCGGGCGTCCCGCTGAAGCTCCTGCCCAAGGAGATCGACGGCGTCCGCATCATCGGCATCGACGTGCCGGGCTTCGGCGTGCCGACGCACGCGGAGGCGAAGGACGTGCTGGCCGGCGCGATGCTGAACTACGCCCGCCTCGAGGCCGAGCAGGGCCCCGTCCAGGCTCCCCGCGAGGGCCGTCGCGACCTGCCGACGATCACGCTGCTGGGCGAGATGTTCCCGGCCGATCCCGTGGGGATCGGCGCGATGCTGGAGCCGATGGGCCTCGCCGCCGGTCCGGTCGTCCCGACGCGGGAATGGCGGGAGCTCTACGCTGCGCTCGACTGCGCCGCGGTCGCGGCGATCCATCCCTTCTACACGGCGTCGGTGCGGGAGTTCGAGGCGGCCGGCCGGCCCGTCGTCGGCTCCGCCCCGGTGGGCCGCGACGGCACCGCCGCCTGGCTCGCCGCCATCGGCGAGGCCTGCGGCATCGCCGCCGACAAGGTGGCCGCCGCGCAGAACCGCTTCCTGCCCGCCATCGGCGGGGCGCTCGCCGGCAAGCCCATCCGCGGCACGATCACGGTGTCGGGGTACGAGGGATCGGAGCTCCTGGTCGCCCGCCTGCTCATCGAGAGCGGTGCCGACGTGCCCTACGTCGGGACCGCCTGCCCGCGCACCCGCTGGTCGGACGCCGACCGGGAGTGGCTGGAGGCGAAGGGCGTCCACGTCCAGTTCCGCGCCTCGCTGGAACAGGACCTCGCGGCGATGACGCACGTGAGGCCCGACCTCGCGATCGGTACGACGCCGGTCGTGCAGAAGGCGAAGGAGATGGCGATCCCCGCCCTCTACTTCACGAACCTCATCTCGGCCCGGCCGCTGATGGGCCCCGCGGGCGCCGGGTCGCTGGCCCAGGTCGTCAACGCGGCCATCGGCAACAAGGCCCGCTTCGACACGATGCGCGACTTCTTCGAGGGCGTCGGCACCGGGCACGCCGCCGGCGTTTGGGAGGACGTCCCCCGCGACCGGCCGGAGTTCCGGAAGCGCAACCTGGCACTCGCGGCCATGGCGAAGAAGAAGCAGGTCAAGGACTCGATCACGGAGGACGCGCCGTGCTGATCCAGGATCATGACCGCGCGGGCGGCTACTGGGGCGCCGTCTACGTCTTCTCCGCGATCAAGGGGCTTCAAGTCATCATCGACGGCCCGGTGGGCTGCGAGAACCTGCCGGTGACGGCGGTCCTGCACTACACCGACGGGCTTCCGCCGCACGAGTTGCCGGTCGTCGTGACCGGCCTCGGCGAGGAGGAGCTGGGCCAGCACGGGACCGAGCGGGCGATGGCCCGTGCCCACAGGACCCTCGACCCCGGCCTCCCGAGCGTGGTCGTCACCGGCTCGATCGCCGAGATGATCGGCGGCGGCGTGACGCCCGAGGGAACGGGCATCCAGCGCTTCCTGCCGCGCACGATCGACGAGGACCAGTGGCAATCGGCCAACCGCGCCATGGCATGGCTCTGGTCCGAACACGGGGCCAAGCGCGGGCAGATGCCCAAGCCGACCCCCCGCAAGGACGGGGCGAAGCCGCGGGTCAACATCATCGGCCCCTGCTACGGCACCTTCAACATGCCGTCGGACCTGCACGAGATCCGGCGGCTGGTGGAGGGCATCGGCGCCGAGATCAACATGGTCTTCCCGCTGGGGAGCCACCTCGCCGACGTGCCGCGGCTGGTCGACGCCGACGTCAACGTCTGCCTCTACCGCGAGTTCGGCCGCCTGCTGTGCGAGGCGCTGGACAAGCCGTACCTGCAGGCGCCGATCGGCGTGCACTCCACGACCAAGTTCCTGCGCACGCTGGGCGAGATGCTCGGCCTCGACCCCGAGCCGTTCATCGAGCGCGAGAAGCACACGACGCTGAAGCCCGTTTGGGACCTGTGGCGCTCGGTCACCCAGGACTTCTTCGGGACCGCGAGCTTCGCCATCGTCGCGAACGAGACCTACACCCGCGGCGTCCGGCATTTTCTCGAGGACGAGATGGGCCTGCCCTGCACCTTCGCGATCGCGCGGAAGGCGGGGGAGAAGCCGGACAACGACGCGGTGATGGAGGCGATCCGCAAGACGCCGCCGCTCGTGCTGTTCGGCAGCTTTAACGAGCGCATGTACGTGGCCGAGGCCGGCGGGCGGTCGATGTTCATCCCCGCCTCGTTCCCCGGTGCCATCATCCGCCGCCACGTCGGCACGCCCTTCATGGGCTATTCGGGCGCGACCTACCTGGTGCAGGAGGTCTGCAACGCGCTCTTCGACGCGCTCTTCAACATCCTGCCGCTCGCGAAGACCCTCGACCAGGTGGAGGCGACGCCCGCGCGGCTGCAGCCCGCCCTGCCCTGGGACGACGCTGCGCGGCGCCTGCTCGACGAGCTGGTCGAGAACGAACCTGTGCTGGTGCGCATCTCCGCCGCCAAGCGCCTGCGCGACGCCGCCGAACGGGCGGCACGCGCGGCCGGCGAGGAGCGCGTCACGGCATCGAGGGTGGCCGGGTTCGCCCAGGCCGCGGCCGAGGGGCGCGCCGCATGACGCGCGCCGGCCGACCCTTTTCCCGTCGCATCCGCCCCACCGGTTTCGGGCGGGTCCCCTATCGTGACGGTCTCCGTCACGGTCGTGGTCGCAGGGTTTCGCGGCCACGTCGACCGCAAGGTCAAATCACCAGGAGGTAACAATGGCAGAGAACAAGTCGACACTATCCGGCTTGACGCCGGGGGAAGCGCAGGAGTTCCACGCGCTTTTCATGCAAAGCACGATCGCTTACGTGCTGGTAGCCGTGGTCGCCCACATCCTCGTCTGGCTGTGGCGCCCCTGGTTCCCCGGTCCGAAGGGGTACGCGGCGCTCGAGAGCACCGTGACCACCATTACGTCAATGCTGGCCTAAGGAGGGGACCATGTGGAGACTTTGGCTTCTGTTCGATCCCCGCCGTGCGCTCGTGGGCATGACCCTGTTCCTCGCAGGGCTCGCGTTCACGATCCACTTCATCATGCTCAGCACCGACCGGTTCAACTGGATCGAGGGGCCGCGTCCGGCCGTCGCGATCCAGAATTCGGCCGTCCCGCCGAGCCGGTAAGCGGAGGGCGTCGGCGCCCGGCCCCGTCGCCGCCTGCGGCACGGGGTCGGGCACCGTCCCCCCCATCACTCCAGCCGGCACCTCCGGGTGCCGGCCGCAGTCACCGGGCCGCCTGACACGGGAGATCCGACGATGGCCATGCTCAGCTTTGAAAAAAAATACCGCGTCCGTGGCGGGACGCTGATCGGGGGCGACCTTTTCGACTTCTGGGTCGGGCCGTTCTACGTCGGCTTCTTCGGTGTCACGACGCTGTTCTTCTCGATCCTCGGCACCGCGCTCATCATGTACGGCGCGTCGCTGGGACCGAGCTGGAATCCGTGGACGATCAACATCGCGCCGCCGGACATCAAGTACGGCCTGGGGCTCGCGCCCCTGAAGGAAGGCGGTCTGTGGCAGGTCATCACGATCTGCGCGATCGGCGCCTTCGCCTCGTGGGCTCTCCGGCAAGTGGAGATCTCCCGCAAACTCGGCATGGCGTATCACGTGCCGTTCGCCTTTTCCGTCGCCGTCTTCGCCTACGTGACGCTGGTCGTCATCCGCCCGGTGCTGCTGGGGGCATGGGGACACGGCTTTCCCTACGGCATCTTCAGTCACCTCGACTGGGTTTCGAACGTCGGCTACCAGTACCTGCACTTCCACTACAACCCGGCGCACATGATCGCGGTGACGTTCTTCTTCACCACGACATTGGCGCTGTCGCTACACGGTGCTCTGGTGCTTTCGGCCGCCAACCCCGCACCGGGCGAGACCGTGAAGACGTCGGACCACGAGAACGCCTTCTTCCGCGACACGATCGGGTATTCGATCGGCACGCTGGGCGTTCACCGCCTCGGCCTGTTCCTGGCGCTCTCCGCCGGGTTCTGGAGCGCGGTGTGCATCGTCATCAGCGGCCCGTTCTGGACCCGTGGCTGGCCGGAATGGTGGGGCTGGTGGCTCGACCTCCCGATCTGGGGCTGAGGAGGCCGCCATGGCTGAATATCAGAACATCTTCACCCAGGTTCAGGTGCGCGGTCCCGTCCACGACGGGATCCCGCTTCCCAAGGGCTTCTGGGACCGGGTGGGCAAGCCCGGCTTCTCCTACTACGCCGGCTTGATCGGCGACGCGCAGATCGGTCCGATCTATCTGGGCTGGTTCGGCGTGGCGTCGCTCTTCTTCGGCTTCCTCGCGTTCGAGATCATCGGGTTCAACATGTGGGCCTCGGTGAACTGGAACGTGGTGGAGTTCATCCGCCAGCTTCCGTGGCTCGCGCTCGAGCCGCCACCGCCGGCCTATGGGCTGAAGATCCCGCCGCTCAACCAGGGCGGCTGGTGGCTGATGGCGGGCTTCTTCCTGACCCTCTCGATCATCTTGTGGTGGATCCGGACCTACCGGCGCGCCCGTGCGCTCGGCATGGGCACCCACGTGGCCTGGGCGTTCGCCGCGGCCATCTGGCTCTACCTCGTGCTCGGCTTCATCCGGCCGCTCCTCATGGGGAGCTGGGGCGAGGCGGTGCCGTTCGGCATCTTCCCGCACCTCGACTGGACGGCGGCCTTCTCGATCCGGTACGGGAACCTCTTCTACAACCCGTTCCACGCGCTCTCGATCGTCTTCCTCTACGGCTCGACGCTGCTGTTCGCCATGCACGGCGCCACCGTGCTCGCGACCGGCCGCTACAACAGCGAGCGCGAGGTGGAGCAGATCACCGACCGCGGCACCGCGTTCGAGCGCGGCGCCCTGTTCTGGCGCTGGACGATGGGCTTCAACGCGACGGCCGAATCGATCCATCGCTGGGCCTGGTGGTTCGCCGTGCTCTGCCCGCTGACGGGCGGCATCGGCATCCTCCTGACCGGCACGGCCGTGGACAACTGGTATCTCTGGGCCATCAAGCACGGGTTCGCGCCGTCCTATCCGGCGGTGTGGGCGCCCGTCGCCGACCCGGCCCTGACGCTGGGGGCGCCGCGATGATCTTCACACCTCGTCTGGTCATCGCCACCGCCGCCGTCTTCGCGGTCGTGGCGTTCGTCGGGCTCCTGTTCACCTTCGAGCGACCGGGGGCGATCGTCTCGCAGACGGGCTATCGCGGCGTGGCGATGGAGCAGAACTACAATCCTCGCATGCTGGTCGCCCAGCAGGCCCGCAACCAGCCGCCCGAGGCGATCGAGAAGGTCGATCCGGACGGCCAGAAGGCCTCGGAGGTCTATCAGAACGTCCAGGTGCTGGGCGATCTGACCGAGGTCGAGTTCCTGCGCACCATGACGGCGATCACCGCCTGGGTGTCGCCGGAAGGCGGCTGCGCCTACTGCCACGCCGAGGGGGAGGAGCTGTCCTCGGACAAGCTCTACACCAAGGTCGTGGCGCGGCGGATGCTGCAGATGACGCGTGAGGTGAACACCACGTGGAAGAGCCACGTGGCCGACACCGGCGTCACCTGCTGGACCTGCCACCGGGGCCTGCCGGTTCCGGAGGAGATCTGGTTCGAGGATCCGGGCCGCCGCAGCGCCTCCAAGGGGCTGATCGGCGATCCGGCCGGGCAGAACGCGGCCGCCCCGGCGGTCGGGCTCAGCTCGCTGCCCAACGATCCGTTCACCGCGTTCCTGGTGGGCGGCAAGGACGCACCGATCCGCAACATCAGCCAGACCGCCCTGCCGACCGACCGGAACACCAGCTCGGTCAAGCAGGCGGAGTGGACCTACGGGCTGATGATCCACATGTCGGAAGGGCTCGGCGTCAACTGCACCTACTGCCACAACAGCCGCGCCTTCGCCTCGTGGGAGCAGAGCCCCCCGCAACGCGTGACGGCCTGGCACGGCATCCGGATGGTGCAGGCGCTCAACGCCGGGTTCCTCGATCCGCTGCGGCCCACATATCCGGCCAGCCGCCTCGGGCCGACCGGCGACGCGCCGAAGGCCAACTGCGCGACGTGCCACCAGGGGGCCTACAAGCCGCTCTATGGCGCGCCGCTCGCGAAGGACCACCCGGAACTGACGGTCCCGAACCCCCAGGGGCAGGGTCCGCAGCCGTTCCGGTCCTCCGCCTCGCGGTGACCCGCCACCCCCCGCCCTCCGCACGGAGGGCGGGCGACATCGAGCGCCCGGTCCGCAGAACGCGGGCCGGGCGCTTGACGTTCGTGGCCGGTGTGCGATTTCAATGCAGCGCCGTGACAAGGGCGACCGCACGGGGCTCCGCGACGGCCGCCGCCACCCGCCCTCGGCGCACCCAGAAGGAAGGAAACAACGATGCGTTCGAGATTCTTCGCCCTCGCCCTCGCCGCAGCCGCCATCGCGCCCATCGGCGCGGCGCACGCCCAGGCCGGCGACGCGGGTCGTGGCGAGACGGTGTTCCGCCAGTGCCAGGCCTGCCATCGCGTCGGCGACGGCGCGCGCAACCTCGTCGGCCCGATCATGAACGGGATCGTCGGCCGTCAGGCCGGCACGGTCGACGGATACGCCTACTCGAACATCAACAAGGCCGCGGGCGCGGCCGGCCTCGTCTGGACCGAGGAGAACATGGTGGCCTACCTGCCCGACCCGCAGGCGTTCCTTCGGAAGTTCCTGACCGACAAGGGCCAGCCGGCCCCCGGCAGCACGAAGATGACTTTCAAGCTGGCCAATCCCCAGGCCGCGCTGGACGTCGTCGCCTATCTGAAGACCTTCCCGAAGTGAGCCCGTGCGGCGGTGCGGCGGCGCGGCCAAGGGTCGCGCCGCCCGCCCGCCGCGTCAGGCGGCTCCGCCCTCGCCCCCCTCCTCGCCGCC
>CANGXM010000151.1 GCA_947457845.1 Rhodospirillales bacterium
GGCAGCAACGGCGTAGTCTCGCGCATGGCGGGTGGGGCCTCTTCGGGTCGGGCGGATTTGTGTTTGGCGACTGAATCCTAAACCCGATCAAGGACTTATGCTACACCCGCCACCCCTCAAAGCCACCTTGGTGCATAATCCGGGTTAGATATGGAGGGTTGTCATGCGGATTTATCTTGTGGATTGGGTCGTTGAGGCTCTCCACAACCTTGGAGGACAAGGTACCATTGTTCAAGTGGCCCAGCAGGTCTGGATTGCTCATGAAAATGAGTTACGGGCAGGAGGTGACATCTTCTACACATGGCAATACGACATGAGGTGGGCGGCACAACGCCTTAGAGATCAGGGGCATCTCCGGATTCCGAAGCGAGGAACTTGGGAGCTTAGCTCGAAGGTCCGTCCCCGTTAGTTTCGCGCTCGGTATCGCGCAATCCAGCCATTCCGAGCGCTGACTTGTCACCGTGACACCGGCGTCGCTAATTGGCGCCGCGCGCTCTTGCGCGGGAGATCACGGACCATGGACGCACTTCTCGCTCCGGACTGGGCCAATGCGGCCCTCGTCACCATCGACGTGCAGCGGGACTATCTGGAGCCGGGCGGACCGCTGGCGTCCGGTGGCCTGTGCTCGGTCCTGCCCGGCGTCGGGCGGCTCGTGCGCGAGTTCCGCCGGTCGGGACTGCCGATCGTCCACGTGGTCCGCTTCTATCTCGAGGCCGAGGAGGTCGACCTGCCGCGCCGTGCCGCGGTCGAGGCGGGCGGGCCGCTCCTTCGGCCGGGCACCCCGGGGGCCGAGCTGATCGACGAGGCGAAGCCGCATCCCGACCTGAAGATGGACGCCGACCGGCTGATGAACGGCGGGTTCCAGGCGATCGGCCCGAACGAGTGGATCATGTACAAGCCGCGCTGGGGCGCCTTCTACCGCACCAAGCTCGAGCATCACCTGAAGGACCTCGGCGTCTCGACGGTCGTCTTCTGCGGCGCCAGCTTCCCCAACGGCACGCGGGCGACCGTCTATCAGGCGAGCGAGCGCGACTTCCGCATCGTGCTGGCCCGCGACGCCGTCGTCGGCCTCTACGACCGCGGCGAGGAGGAACTCGCGCAGATCGGCGTGTCGGTCCTCCCGTCCGGCGAGATCGCCGACGCGCTGGCGGTTCCCGTCGCCTGATCCCGGACTTCGACAGCTTCGTCGGCATCGACTGGTCGGGCGCGGTCCAGCCGGGCTATCGCGGCGTGTCGGTCGCGGTCTGCCGACCGGGTCGCGGTGCGCCCGACCTCGTCCCGCCGCCCGCCGGTCGCACCTGGACGCGCGCGGCGGTGCGCGACTGGCTGGTCGACCGGATCGGGTCCGGCGGCCGCCCCCTCGTCGGCATCGACTGCGCCTTCTCGCTGCCCTTCGATCGGGCGGGCGCCTATTTCCGCCGGCCGGCGACGGCGGCGGACCTCTGGGCGCTGGTGGACGCGGTGTGCGCCGACGACCCCGACCTCGGCGGCCTCGCCTTCGTACGGCACCCCGCCTTCGCCGACGGGTTCTGGACGACGGGCGCGCGCGGGCCGGGCCATGCGATGCCGCAGCGCGCGACCGAGCGCGCCTGCCGCGCGGACGGCCTCGGCGCGCCGGAGAGCCCGTACAAGCTGATCGGTGCGAAGCAGGTGGGAAAGGGCGGGCTCGCCGGGATGCGGCTGCTGCACGCGCTGCGCGGGGCGCTGGGCGACCGTCTGGCGGTCTGGCCCTTCGACGGTCCCCCCGACGGGCGGGCGCTGGTCGCCGAGATCTATCCCCGCCTGTTCCTGCGCCGGGCGGGGGCCGGGAACGAGAAGGTCCGCGCCTGGGACACGCTCGCCGTGCGCCTCGCGGCGCTGGGGTCCGACCCGTGCGGGGCCCGGCCCGACGCGCCCAGCGACCACGAGACCGACGCGCTGGTCAGCGCCGCCGGGCTGCGCGCGATCGCGGCGGACCCGGCCGTCTGGTCCCCGCCCGCGCTCGACGCCCGGGCCCGCGCGCAGGAGGGCTGGATCCTCGGCGTCGGCGCCCGATGAGCGCCGCTTGCCAAACCGCGGGTCCCCGCCCAAGGTGCCGGCGGGTCTGCGGCAGGGGACGGCATGGCGGCGGCGCTGGCGGTGGCGATCGGCGGCGGCATCGGGGCGCTCGCCCGGTGGTGGATGGCCGCGTGGGTCACCCGCCTGCTGGGCGCCGGCTTTCCATGGGGAACGCTGGCGGTCAACGTGCTGGGCGGGTTCCTGATGGGGGCGATCGTCCAGGCGGCGACCCACGTCTGGCCGCCCTCGACCCCGGTGCGCCTGTTCCTGACGACGGGGCTGATGGGCGGATTCACCACCTTCTCCGCCTTTTCGCTGGAGATGGCGGACATGCTGGAGCGGGGCGAGACGATGACGGCCGCGGGCTATGCCGTCGCCTCGGTCGTGGCCTGCGTCGGCGCGCTGACGGCCGGCCAGTGGGCCGTCCGGACGTTCGGCTGAGATCCGAGACGAGGAGACGGCGATGACCGGCGTCCAGACCCGCACCGTGGCCCCCGACGAGGCGGACATCCGCCTCGACCGGTGGTTCAAGCGGCACTTCCCCCAGCTGAACCACGTGCAGCTGGAGAAGCTGCTGCGGACCGGGCAGGTCCGCGTGGACGGCGGCCGGGCGAAGGCCAGCACACGCCTCGCGGGGGGGCAGTCGATCCGCGTCCCGCCGTTGCAGGCCGACGCCGCGCAGCCCGTGAAGGGGCCGCGGCCGGTCAGCCCGCGCGAGGCGGAGACGCTTCGCGCCCTCGTCCTCCACCGCGACCCGGACGTGCTGGTGATCGACAAGCCGCACGGCCTCGCCGTGCAGGGCGGGACCGGAACGTCCAAGCACCTCGACGCGATGCTCGACGCGCTGCGTTTCGACGCGCCGGAACGGCCGCGCCTCGTCCACCGGCTGGACAAGGACACGTCGGGCGTCCTCGTGCTCGCCCGCAACGCCTTCGCGGCCCAGCGGCTCGCCGACGCCTTCCGCAGCCGCGACACGCTCAAGGTCTATTGGGCGGTCGTGGCGGGCGTGCCCAAGCCGCACCGCGGGCGGATCGACCTGCCGCTCGCCAAGACCGCCTCGCCGCGCGGCGAGCGGGTGGCGGCTGACCGGGAGGAGGGGCAGACCGCCTTCACGGACTACACGGTCGTGGAGCACGCCCACCGCAGCGCCGCCTGGGTCGCGCTCTGGCCGCGCACGGGCCGCACGCACCAGCTCCGCGTCCACATGGCGGCGATCGGCACGCCCATTCTCGGCGACGGCAAGTACGGGGCCGACAAGGCCCGGGTCGAGGGGGCCGACCTGCCGGACCGCCTCCACCTGCACGCGCGGCGCATCGTCGTTCCCCATCCGCGCGGCGGCCGCGTCGACGTGACGGCGCCGCTGCCAGCGCACATGCGCCGGACGTGGGACTGGTTCGGGTTCTCCCCCGACACCGACGGAAACCCCTTCGAAGAGATCATGTGAGGCGATCCGTGCCCCTGTGTCTCGTCATCTTCGACTGCGACGGCACGCTGGTGGACAGCCAGCACGCGATCGTCGGCGCGATGACCGCCGGATTCATGGCCGAGGGGCTCGACCCGCCCTCCGCGGCCCTGGTGCGGCGGATCGTCGGCCTGCCGCTGGTGGAGGCCGTCGCGGCCCTGGCCCCGCACCTGCCGGCGGTGCGGCACGAGCGCGTCGCCGAGGCCTACAAGGACGCGCATCTGGCCGCCCGGGGCGCTGGCGCGTCGCTCGAGCCCCTGTTCGAGGGGATCGCGCAAGCGCTCGACGCGCTGGACGGCGCGGGCCACCTGCTCGGCGTCGCGACCGGCAAGGGGAGCCGGGGCCTGCGCCACACCCTCGACCTGCACGGCCTCGCCGGGCGGTTCGTGACCCTTCAGACGAGCGACCTCTGTCCCGGCAAGCCCCGGCCGGACATGGTGCTGCGGGCGCTGGCCGAGACGGGGGTGGCGCCCGCCGACGCGGTCGTCGTCGGCGACACCAGCTTCGACATGCTGATGGCGGCGAACGCCGGCGTCGCCGCGATCGGCGTGACCTGGGGCTACCATCCGCCCGACGAACTGACGGCCACCGGCGCCCGTTGTCTGGTCGACGCGCCGGACGGGATCCCGTCGGCGGTCGCACGCCTCCTCGGAGCCTGAGCGATGAGCTTCAAGATCGGTTCGGTCGTCGTCGAGGCCCGCGACGGCGGCTGCGGCGTCCGGCTGGACGGAAAGCCGCTGCACACGCCCGGCCGCACCCTGATGCTGGTGCCCTCGGAGGCGCTGGCGGCGGCGATCGCCGCCGAATGGGCGGCGCAGTCCGGCGCGATCCGGCCGGACACGATGCCGATGATGCAGCTGGCGGCGACCGCCCTCGACCGGATCGCGCCGCAGCGGGCGCAGGTGGTCGACGCGCTGGTCAAGTACGCCGAGACCGACCTCCTCTGCCACCGGGCCGACGCGCCGCCGGTCCTCGTCGAGCGGCAGGCCCGGATCTGGCAGCCGCTGCTCGACTGGGCGGCGCTGCGCTTCGACGCCGCACTCCAGGTGCAGGCCGGGATCATGCCGCGCCCCCAGCCCGAAGGCGCGATGCGCGCCGTCCGCACCGCGGTGGAGGCACACGACGACATGCGGCTGACGGCGCTCCAGTTCGCCTGCGGCGGCCTGGGCTCGATCGTTCTGGCGCTGGCGCTCCTCGACCGCCGCGTCGATCCGGAGGAGGCGTTCGAGGCGGCCGAACTCGACGCCACCTTCCAGATCGAGAAATGGGGCGAGGACGAGGAGGCGGCGCGGCGACGGGCGTCACTGCGGATCGACATCCGGAATGCGAGCCGGTTTCTCGATCTTCTGGACGGAATGCCCGACCGTTGGGCAATCTCCTCCTGAGGCGTACGGTCGCTGCCCTTGCCCGGCGGTCCGCTGCGTTCCACGTGCCGTCAACTGGCCCGCCACCGGATCCGAATTTGTTCCGACGCTCGAACACGACGCCATCGACGCCAGGATCCGCCCCGGAGCCCGAGCGTCGTCGCGACCTGCGGCCCCTGCGGCGGCTGCTGCCCTTCCTCGCGCCCTACTGGCCCCAGATCCTCGGCGCGGCCGTGGCGCTGGTCGTGGCGGCCGGCACGATGCTGGGCCTCGGGCAGGGACTGCGGACGCTGGTCGACGAGGGGTTCGCCGCCGGCGAGGCGGCGCTCCTCGACCAGGCGCTCCTCGTCCTCCTCGGGGTGATCATCCTCCTGGCCGGCTCCACCTACGCCCGCTTCTCGCTCGTTTCCTGGGTGGGGGAACGGGTGGTGACCGACATCCGGCGCGCGGTCTACGACCATGTGGTTCGGCTGTCCCCCGCCTTCTTCGAGAGCACGCGGACGGGCGAGGTGATGTCCCGCCTGACCACGGACACCACGGTGCTGCAGGTCGTCGTGGGGTCGTCCGTGTCGATCGCGCTCCGCAACGCGCTGATGCTGCTGGGCGGGCTCGTGATGCTCGCGGTCACCTCGGCCAAGCTGACCGGCCTCGTCCTCCTCGTCGTGCCGCTGGTGGTGGCGCCGATCATCCTGTTCGGGCGCCGGGTGCGGAACCTCTCGCGGGCGAGCCAGGACCGGCTGGCCGACGTGAGCGCCCACATCGACGAGACGCTGGGCGCCATCCGGATCGTCCAGGCCTACGGGCACGAGGACCTCGAGCGCCGTCGCTTCGGCGAGCGGGCGGAGACGGCGTTCGACGTGGCGATCCGGCGGATCCGGGTGCGCGCGGCGATGACGGCCTTCGTCATCACCCTCGTCTTCGGGGCGGTCGGCACGATCTTGTGGATCGGCGGCCACGACGTGCTGGCGGGCCGGCTCTCGGCCGGGCAGCTGTCGGCCTTCGTCTTCTACGCCGTCATGGTCGCCGGATCGGTCGGCGCCATCAGCGAGGTGATCGGCGATCTCCAGCGCGCCGCGGGGGCGACCGAGCGCCTCGTCCAGCTGCTGGAGACGCCGCCGGTGATCGCGGCGCCCGACCAGCCGGAACGGCTGGCGGAGCCGCCGATCGGGTCCGTCGTCTTCGAGGGCGTGCGCTTCCAATACCCCTCGCGGCCCGGCCAGAGCGCGCTCGACGGCTTCGACCTCCAGGTCCGGCCGGGCGAGACGGTGGCCGTGGTCGGTCCGTCCGGTGCCGGCAAGACGACCGTCTTCCAGCTTCTGCTGCGCTTCTACGATCCGCAGTCCGGCCGCGTGCTGGTGGACGGCGTGGACGTCCGCCGGGCCGATCCGGCGGCGGTGCGCGCCCGGATCGGCCTCGTCCCGCAGGAGCCGGTGATCTTCTCCACCAGCGCGATGGAGAACATCCGCTACGGCCGTCCGGACGCGTCCGACGCCGAGGTCCGGGCGGCGGCCGCCGCCGCGCACGCGACCGAGTTCCTCGACAGGCTGCCCGAAGGCTTCGCCAGCCACCTGGGCGAAAAGGGCGTGCGGCTCTCCGGCGGCCAGCGACAGCGGATCGCGATCGCCCGCGCGATTCTGCGGAACCCGCCGATCCTGCTGCTGGACGAGGCGACGAGCGCGCTCGACGCCGAGTCGGAGCGCCTCGTCCAGGCGGCGCTCGACGCGCTGATGCGCGACCGGACGACCCTGATCATCGCCCACCGCCTCGCGACGGTCGTCAACGCCGACCGCATCGCCGTGCTCGACCAGGGCCGGATCGTGGCGCTCGGGTCGCACCAGGACCTCATGCGCCAGGGCGGCCTCTACGCCCGCCTCGCGGCGCTGCAGTTCGACCGGCCGAACACGATCGTCGCCGCCGTCGCCGAGTGACGCTCAGCGCTGGTCGAGCCTGAGTTCGATCCGGCGGTTGCGGGCGAGGTCGCCCGTCGTCTCCAGCGGCTGGAACTCGGCGAAGCCCGTGGCCGCCAGCCGGTCGGCGGGGATCCCCTGCTCGATCAGGAACCGCACGACCGACAGCGCCCGCGCGGTGGAGAGTTCCCAGTTCGAGGGAAACTCGCGCGTGCTGATCGGGCGCCGGTCCGTGTGCCCGTCCACGCGCAGGACCCAGTTGACGTTGTCGGGGATCTGGTCGGTCAGCTGCTTGAGGACGACGGCGATCTGCCGGATGCGCTGCCGTCCGCGGTCCTCCAGCGTGGCCGCGCCGCTGTCGAACAGCACCTCCGACTGGAAGACGAACCGGTCGCCCACGATGCGGATGTCCGGCTGGTTCGCCACGACGTCGCGCAGACGGCCGAAGAACTCCGACCGGTAGCGGGCGAGTTCCTGCACGCGGCCGGCCAGCGCCTGGTTCAGCTGCGAGCCGAGGTTCGCGATCTGCACCTGGTTGTCACGGTCGCGGGCCTCCGATTCGGCCAGCAGCGCCGCCATCCGACCGATCTCCTCGCGCAGCGCCGCGGCCTCGGCCGACAGCGTGTCGGCCTGCCGGCGGAAGCGGAGCGCCACGGTTTCCTGCTCGCCGGCCCGCCCCTGCGCCACGCCGAGGCTGGCGAGAAGTTCCTGGATCCGGCCCTCGGCGGTCGCGAGCTGGGCCTCCAGATCCGTCCGCTGCTCGGCCGCGTCGGCCAGCTGCGCCTGCGACAGGCGGAACCGCTCCAGCACCTCCTGCAGCTGGCGGGCGAGGGCGGCGCGCTCCTCCCACGTCAGCCGGAGCCCCTCCTCGGCGGTCTTGCGCTCGGACTCCGAGCGGGACAGTTCCGCGATCACCGCCTCGCGCTGGGATCGGACCTGCCGGATCTCCTCCGCCAGCCCGTCGCGCGCGGCCTGCGTCTCCTGCAGCCGGCGGGTCGCGGCCTCGATCTCCGCCTGCGTCCGGCTCAGGTCGGCCTGCGCGCGCTGGAGATCGCCCTGCGTCGTGGTCAGGAGGTCGCCCAACAGGGCCTGCCGGGCCCGCCCGTCCTCGACCTGACGCGCGAGCGACGCCGATTCGGCCCGGATCTGGGCCAGGAGCGTCGCCAGCGAATCCCGTTCGCCGCCGAGGTCGCGGATCCGCCGGGCGAGCGTGTCGCGCTCCTCGGCCGTCAGCCGCAGCGTCTCCCCCAGCCGGACGCGGGCCGTCTCGATCTCCTGGTTCGACCGCCGGAGGCCGGCGATCTCCTGTTCGTTGCGCTGGCGGATCAGGTCGAGGGCCGCGATGTCGGCCTCCAGCCGGCGGCGCAGGTCGCGCAGCGCGCGGATGTCGTCCTGCAGTGCCGACAGTTCGCCGACCTGGAGGCGGATCTTCTCGCGGTCCGCCTCGATCACGCGGAAGGCGTCCTCGAGGTCGCGCGTCGTGCGCTGGGCGTCGGCCACGGCCTGTTCGGCCTGACGCCCCGTTTCGGCCAGCCGGGACTGGATCTGGTCGCGCTCCGCCGTCAGCGACTGCATCTGCCGTTCGAGCCGCTCGCGCAGGCCGGCCGACGTCTGGAGCTGTGCCGAGAGCTGGGCGACCGCGCTGCGCAGATCGTCGTTGGCGCGCCGCTCCTCCGCCAGCGTCGCCGACAGCTCCCGGATCTGGCGGTCCATCAGGGTCCGGTTCTCCTCCGAGCCGGACAGGGCGCTGGTCAGGTAGAACTGCGCCACCATGAAGACCATGAGGACGAACAGGAACACCATCACCAGCGACGACAGGGCGTCCACCCAGCCGGGCCAGACGTTCAGGTCTTCGCGGCGGCGGCGGCCGCCGGAGCTCATCCCCGCCATGGCCGTTCAGCGCTCCTGGTCGTCGGAGAGTGCGACGATCGTGCGGGCGAGGAGCTTGATCTCGCTCCGGATCTCCTGCACAGACTGGGCGCGTCCGTTCGAAACCTCCTCCACCAGCCGCGCCATGTAGATGTCGAGGTTGCGGATGTGCTGGCGCGTGCCGTCGTCCATCCCGAAGCCGGACACGGTCGCGTCGACGAGACGCGCGAGGATGGGGCGGAGTTCCAGCTGCCCCTCCGCGACGCGCAGGAGCAGCGTCTGCTCGGTCTTCATGTGGTCGGTGAGCGCCGCGATCCGCTCGGTGAGCATGTAGAGCTGCTGGTTGGCCGCCCGGCGTCCCTCCTCGCTCTGCGATACGGTGCGCTGGAGGCTCTCCAGATTCTCGGCGGTGGTCTCCAGCAGCGCCTGAAGGTAGGCGGGCACGGAGGTGTGCGCGTCCCCCGTCTCGGACGCGAAGCCGGCGCCGGAGGGCAGCCGCGAGACGCTGGAGAGCAGGTCCTCGAGGTCGTTGTAGAAGCGGTTCTGCGCCTGGCTCGCCTGGAGTTCGAGGAAGCCGAGGATCAGCGATCCGGCGAGGCCGAAGAGGGAGGCGGAGAAGGCCGTGCCCATGCCCGTCAGCGGCGCCTGCAGCCCGCGCTGAAGGTTGCCGAACATCGCGCCGACGTCGCCCTGGGTGACCGACAGGCTGGAGATCACGACGCTCACCGACTGGATCGTCTCCAGAAGCCCCCAGAACGTGCCGAGCAGGCCGAGGAAGATCAGGAGCCCGATCAGGTAGCGCGACAGTTCCTTGCGCTCGTCGAGGCGGGTGGCGATGCCGTCCAGCAGCGACCGCATCGCGAGCGCGGACATGGTGAGGCGCCCGCGCCGCTCGCCGATCATGCGGGCCATGGGCCCGAGCAGCAGCGGCTCCCAGGTCAGCTGGTCCGCGCGGCCCGCCTGCCACGCCTCGAGCCAGACGACCTCGTTGCGAAGCTGCACGACCTGCCGGAACACGTAGGCGATGCCCAGCACCATGACGGCGAGGATCAGGGTGTTCAGGGCCGGGCTCGCCAGATACGCCCCGGCGAGCGTGGGGGAGAGCACGGCCGTCAGCGCGGCGATGGCCACGAGGAAGACGATCATTCGGGTCAGGAAGCGCAGCGGGCGCGTCATCGGTGCGGTCCTCGACCCAAGGTTCAGTTGACGATCAGGATGTCCGCCCGGTCGGCGGGGCCCTCGCCCCCGGCGTCACCGAGGGGGCGGAGGTTGATGCGGTCCGACCGCACGCCGTTGCGAACGAAGCGGCTGCGGACCGCTTCGGCCCGGGCGAGCGCGAGCCGCCGGGCGTTCCGGGTGTCGGCCTCGTCGGCGTAGGCGGTGATCTGGACCCGGCCCGCCTCGGTCGCGGCCATGCGGGCGGCGAGGCCGTCGATGCCGGTCGCGGCGTCGGACGGGATCTCAGTCCCCGCCTTCGCGAAGAGGACCCGCAGCGTCTCGCCCACGGGCGCGGGCGCGACCGGCCTCGCGTCGGGCGGCGGGAAC
>CANGXM010000152.1 GCA_947457845.1 Rhodospirillales bacterium
CGGGATCGACGAGCCGGCGGAGCGTCGCCACCCGCCGGCGGGGCAGGGGGCGGTCGGTCAGCGCCACCAGCGCCGCCCCCGCCCCGGGCCCGGAGACCCGCACGACGGCCACCCCCGCGGCCCCCGCCCCGGACGCCAGCGCGAAGATCGTTGCCGGGCCGGTCATCACCGGTCCAGCGGTCAGGTGCGGACGGCGACCTGCTCCGGCCGCAGCTCCTTCTGGTCCACCGCGAGGCGCAGCCGATCCACGACCCGGCCACCCTGGAGGTGCACGGTCAGGATCTCGTCGAGGTCGGCCTCGTTCGCGTAGGTGTACCAGACGCCGTCCGGATAGACGACGAGGGTCGCCCCCAGCTCGCACCGGTCGAGGCAGCCGGCGGCATTGATCCGCGTGCCGGGAATGCCGAGTTCCTTCGCCCGCGCCTTCATGTAGTTGCGCAGCCGCTCCGCGCCCTTGCGCGCGCACGAGCCGCGGGGATACCCCTCGGGCCGCTCGTTCGTGCAGCAGAAGACGTGGAGGGCGTAGTAGGGGCGCTCGTCGCTCACTTCTTCGGGTCCTTTCCCATCGCGGCGTTCATCTGCGACCAGAACATCTTCTGCAACTGCTCGAACCCCTGGATCCCGGCCGGCATCCAGGTCCGCATCATCGTCTCCGGGTCCATGGCATTGAGCGACGCGCTCATCCGGTCCTGGAGCTGCTTCATCAGCGCCTCCTGCATCGGACGGACGTCGGGGAGACCGAAGAAGGCACGGGCCTCCTCGGGCGTGCAGTCCACGTCGACGGTGATCTTCATGGCCCAATCTCCCGGTCGCGCAAAGGGTTGGTTCCACCTCGCATCTTTGCGAGACTAGCACGGTCCGGGCGGTCGTGCCGACAGGCCACGCCGGCTGTTGAATCGAGCCGATCCGTCACCGCCGAGAGTGCCCCATGCCCAATGCGCTGGCCCGGGAGACATCCCCCTACCTTCTCCAGCACGCGGACAACCCCGTCGACTGGCGGCCATGGGGCGAGGCCGCCTTCGCCGAGGCGCGGGCGCGCAACGTCCCCGTCCTCCTCTCGGTCGGCTACGCCGCCTGCCACTGGTGCCACGTCATGGCGCACGAGAGCTTCGAGGACGAGGCCATCGCCGCCCAGATGAACGCGCTGTTCGTGAACATCAAGGTGGACCGGGAGGAGCGGCCCGACCTCGACACCATCTACCAGTCCGCGCTCGCCATGCTGGGCCAGCAGGGCGGCTGGCCGCTGACCATGTTCCTCACCCCCGACGCGGAACCCTTCTGGGGCGGCACCTACTTTCCGCCGGCCAGCCGCTGGGGCCGGCCGGGGTTTCCGGACGTGCTGCGGGGCGTCGCCGACACCCACGCGAAGGAGCCGGACAAGGTCCGCCGGAACGTCGAGGCGCTGGGCGAGGCGCTCGGCCGTCTGGCGGAGAACCGCGCCGGCACCGTCGTCGACGAGGAGACGGTGGCCCAGATCGGCGACCGCCTGCTGCGCGAGGTCGACCCGGCCTGGGGCGGCATCGGCCAGGCGCCGAAATTCCCGCAGATGGGGATCATGGAACTCCTCTGGCGGCGCTGGCTCGACACGCGGCGCGAGCCGTTCCGGGCGGCGGTGACGCACACGCTCACCCAGATGTGCCAGGGCGGCATCTACGACCATCTGGGCGGCGGCTTCGCGCGCTATTCGGTGGACGACCAGTGGCTCGTCCCGCACTTCGAAAAGATGCTCTACGACAACGCGGCGCTGATCGACATGCTGACGCTCGTCTGGCAGGAGACGCGCGAGCCGCTCTACGAGCAGCGGATGCGGGAGACGGCGTCCTGGGTCCTGCGCGAGATGGTGGCGACCCCGCACGAGGGCGTCGGCGGCGGCTTCGCCAGCACGCTGGACGCCGACAGCGAGGGTGTGGAGGGGCGCTTTTACGTCTGGTCCCGCGCGGAGATCGAGGCGCTGCTCGGCGAGGACGCGGACCTCTTCTGCCGGACCTACGACGTGACCGCCCACGGCAACTGGGAGGAGACGAACATCCTCAACCGGCGCGAGGACACGGCGCTGAAGGACCCGCAGATCGAGGCGCGCCTTGCCGCCTGCCGCTCGGTCCTGCTGGCGCGGCGGGACACGCGCATCCGCCCGGGCTGGGACGACAAGGTGCTGGCCGACTGGAACGGGCTGATGATCGCGGCGCTGGCCAACGCCGGATCGGTCTTCGGCATGCCGGGCTGGGTGGCGGCCGCCGTGCGGGCGTTCGACTTCGTGCGCGACCACATGCAGACCGACGGGCGCCTGCACCACGCCTGTCGCCTCGGCCGCCTCGGCCCGACGGGCACGCTGGACGACCACGCCGACATGGCCCGCGCGGCGCTCGCCCTGTTCGAGGCGACGGGCGAGGGGCGGTTCCTCGCCGCGGCACGCGGCTGGGTCGACGTCGTCGACCGGCACTTCTGGGACGGGGAGCGCGGCGGCTACTTCCTCACGGCGGACGACGCCGAACGCCTGATCGTGCGAACGAAGACCGCCTACGACAGCCCGACGCCGTCGGGCAACGGGACGATGCTGGGCGTGCTCGGCCGCCTCTGGCACCTGACGGGGGAGGGGCGCTACGCCGACCGCGCGGCCGACCTCGAGGCCGCCTTCGCCGGCGAGGTGGTCCGCAACTTCTTCCCCCTCGCCAGCTTCCTGAACGCCGCCGCCTTCGTGGCGAGCGCGGTGCAGGTGGTGGTGGTCGGCGGCGCGGACGACCCCGCCGCCACGGCGCTGCGGCGAACGGTGCTCGACCGCTCGATGCCCGACCGGATCCTGGTGCCCGTGGCGCCGGGCGCCGACCTGCCGGCGGACCATCCCGCGGCGGGGAAGGGGACGGTGGGCGGCGTGCCCGCGGCCTACGTCTGCCGGGGGCAGACCTGCTCGCCGCCCGTGACCGATCCCGCGGCGCTGGCTGCCCTGCTGGAACCCCGGGCAGCCGAGGGGCGGCGGGCTTGACCGGAACGTGAAGGCGCCATGCGTCGGGGGTGGTTGACCGGCACCCCGCGGCGGCATCACATCGGTCCATCCCCGCAACCCCCTGACGAAGGGACGCGCGCCAATGATCGAACTCTACTACTGGACCACGCCGAACGGCCACAAGATCACGATCTTTCTGGAAGAAGCCGGCGTCGAGTACAAGATATTCCCGATCCACATCGGCAAGGGCGAGCAGTTCCAGCCGCACTTCCTGAAGATTTCTCCGAACAACCGCATTCCCGCGATACTCGACACGACGCCTACGGACGGTGGCGCGCCGATCAGCGTCTTCGAGAGCGGGGCCATTCTTCTTTATCTCGGCGAAAAGACGGGACAGTTCCTTCCCAAGGACGCCCGCGGCAAGGCCGAGGTCACCCAGTGGCTGATGTGGCAGATGGGAGGCCTCGGCCCGATGGCCGGCCAGAACCATCACTTCGTCCAGTACGCGCCCGAGCAGCTCCCCTATGCGATCGACCGCTACGTGAAGGAGACGAACCGCCTCTATGGCGTGCTCGACCGGCGCCTCGCGGACCGGGCGTTCATCGCCGGCAACTATTCGATCGCCGACATGGCCGCATATCCCTGGATCGTGCCGCACGAGCGCCAGCGCCAGAACCTCGACGACTTCCCGAACCTGAAGCGCTGGTTCCACGCCATCAAGGCGCGGCCGGCGGTCGAGCGCGCCTATGCGCGGGTCGCGGAGGTCAACCCGAACGCCGCGCCGACGGTGAACGAGGACGCGAAGAAGGTCCTGTTCGGACAGACGGCGACGAACCTGCCGAGGGGGTGAGGCGACGGGGGCGGCGGTGCCGTCGCCCCCCTCGTCCTTCGACAGGCTCAGGACGAGGTCGGGGGGCTGTCCTCATGCTGAGCCCGTCGAAGCATGGGCCCGTCGAAGCATGGGCCCGTCGAAGCATGAGGCCGGCCCCGACGCCTACCGCCGCCCCCGCCCCGCCGGGCCGGCGCCCCGCGCCGCCATCTGCGCGATCTGGAAGAAGGTGCGGGCGCACACGGTTTCGGCCGGCCAGTGGGTGCGCTTGCACTCCGCCTCCGCCTCCAGCAGCCGGTCGAGCGCGCGGTCCGCGAGGTCGGGCGACCAGATCCGCGCCTGCCGCCCGACGGCGTCCTTCAGCTTGAAGAAGATCGGGCCATAGAGCTCCCGCCCGATCCCCTCCAGCGGCTCGCCCGCCTTGGTGCGGACGGCGACCAGCTGAAGGCGCTGGAAGTGCCGCTGTGCCGTGCGCAGCAGCGGCACCGGGTTCTCCCCCCGCTCGAACAGCTTGTTCAGCGCCCGGTCGGTCGCGGCATAGTCCCCATCCGCCGCCGCCCAGACGGGATCGTCGAGATCGGTGCCCGCGCTGTCGCCGATGGCGGCGCGGACGTCCGCCTCCTCCACGCGGGCCTTCCCGCCCATGTAGAGGATCAGCTTGTCCACCTCGCCGCGCGCGACCATGCGATCGCCGACGAGGTTGGAGGCCAGCAGGTCGAGTGCTTCGGGCGCCGCGGCGAGGTTCGCCGCGCGCAGCTGCTCGGCGATCACCTTCCGGAGGTCCCCCTCCTCCTGCACATAGCAGGGGATGGCGGCGGCGTTCGGGGCCGCCTCGAACGCGGCGCGCAGCTTGGACCGGCCGTCGAGGTCGCCCGCCTCCACCACGACGAGGCTGTCCCCGCCCGGCATGTCCTTCAGGAAGGCGGCGAAGATCGCGGCCGTGGCGTCGCCAGCACCCCGCACCCGGACCAGTCGCCGCCCGCCGGTCAGCGCGATCGCCGCCGCCTCGTCGGCGAGGCGGGCCGGGTCGCGCTCCACCTGGTCGCCGGTGATCTCGGCGACGCGGAAGGGGTCGGAGAGGTCGGGCAGCACCGTGCGCCCCAGCGCCACGGCCCGCTCGCGCACGAGGCCGGCGTCGGGGCCATGGACGAGGATCGCGCGCGCCGCGGGATCGGGCGCCTTGAGGAAGGCCTCGATCCGGGCGGGCGCGAGCTTCACGTCTCCCGCGCGAAGGCCAGCGCGACGCGGGTGGCGATCTGGTCGCCCACGGCGTCCAGCAGGTCGCGGGTCGCCGTCTCCCGCGCGACCAGCACGCCGTACTGCGCCTCCTGGAAGGCGAAGGTGTCGTTCTGGACCACGCTGCCCGACGCGATCAGGGCCCCCGTGTCCCGCCGCGACAGGCGGAACGAGGCGTTGGCGGTCAGGGTGCGGCGGGTCGCGGTGTCGTTGGCGCGCAGGCCCGCCCGCCCCTCGCTGACCGTGACCGCGACCGTCAGATCGTAGCGCCAGGGCTGCGGGCCGCCTTCGGCATAGAAGCGGTCGATCAGCCGGTTGCGCAGGATCTGGCCGTTCCGGTCCGGGATGCTGTCGATGCGCACGGCCGCCAGATCGCCCCGCGCGTCCGCCTGGGCCGAGCCGCCGCCGTAGAGCGGCCGCAGCCCGCATCCGGCGACCAGCGTCGAGGCGCCCAGGAGCAGGAAGGCGCGGCGAGAAGGGTGGCCGTCCATGGCTCAGACCACGACGTTGACGATGCGGTTGGGCACGACGATGACCTTGCGCGCCGGCTTGCCCTCCATCGCACGGGCGACCGCCGGGTCGGCCAGCGCCGCGGCCTCCGCCTCCGCCTGCGGCAGGTCGCGGGCCAGGGTGATCTCCGCCCGCTTCTTGCCGTTCACCTGTACGGCGATGGTCACCGTGTCGTCGGCCACCAGCGCCGGATCGGCCACGGGCCACGCGGTGTCGACCAGCCACGCGGAATGGCCCAGCGCCTCCCAGAGTTCCTCGGCCAGGTGCGGCATCATCGGGCCGACGAGGCGCGCCAGCGTCTCCAGCCCCTCGCGCAGCGCCCAGTCCTCGCCCGCGGTCTTCCCGTCGAGCTCGCCCAGCGCGTTCGACAGTTCGCGCACCCGGGCGACGGCCTTGTTGAAGTGGAACCGCTCGAGGTCGGTGCCGATGGCGGCGATCGCCTTGTGGGTCGCCTTGCGCGCGACCGTCGCCTTGGCCGAGACCTCCGCCGGCATCGGTGCGCCGGGGGGCGGGAGCGGGCAGGCGGGTTCCGTCACCATGCGGTGCAGGCGGTTGACGTAGCGCCACGCCCCGTCGATGCCGGCCTCGGTCCATTCCAGGTCTCGCTCGGGCGGGCTGTCGGACATCATGAAGAGGCGGGCGGCGTCGGCCCCGTAGGCCCCGATGATCGCCTCCGGATCCACCACGTTCTTCTTGGACTTCGACATCTTCACGACCGCACCCACCGTCACCGGCGCACCGTCGCCGATGCGCACGGCCCGGCCCTCGCGGCTCTCCACCTCCTCGGGCAGGAGGAACTTGCCGGCGGGGTCCTGATAGGTGGCGTGGGTCACCATGCCCTGGGTGAACAGGCCGGCGAACGGCTCGCCCAGGTCCAGATGGCCGCACTGGGTCAGCGCCCGGGTCCAGAAACGGGAATAGAGGAGGTGGAGGACCGCGTGCTCCACCCCGCCGATGTACTGGTCGACCGGCAGCCAGTAGGCGACCGCGGCCGGGTCGAAGGCGCCGTCCTCGTACCGCGGGCTGGCGAAGCGCAGGAAGTACCAGCTCGAATCGATGAAGGTGTCCAGCGTGTCGGTCTCGCGCTCCGCCTTGCCCCCGCACGCGGGGCAGGCCACGTGCTTCCACGTGGGATGGCGGGCGAGCGGGTTGCCCGGCACGTCGAAGGTCACGTCGTCGGGCAGGGTGACGGGAAGCTGGTCCTTCGGCACCGGCACCACGCCGCACGACGGGCAGTGGACGACCGGGATCGGGCAGCCCCAATAGCGCTGGCGCGACACGCCCCAGTCGCGCAGCCGGTACATGGTGGTGCCCTGGCCGCGGCCCATCTCCTCGATCCGGCGGATGGCGGCGGCCTTGGCCTGCTCGACCGCCATGCCGTCCATGAAGGCGGAGTTGGCCAGCCGCCCGGGCCCGACATAGGCCTCGGTCCCCACGGCGAAGGTGGCGGGGTCGGCGCCGTCGGGAACGACCACGGGCTTCACGGGCAGGGCGTACTTGCGCGCGAAGTCGAGGTCGCGCTGGTCGTGCGCCGGGCAGCCGAAGATGGCGCCGGTGCCGTATTCCATCAGCACGAAGTTCGCGACATAGACCGGCAGCCGCCAGCCGGGCACGAAGGGGTGCTCGGCCGTGATGGGCAGGCGGTGGCCGCGCTTCTCCGCCGTCTCGATGTCCGCCTCGCTGGTGGAGGTGCGGTTGCAGTCGGCGATGAAGGCGGCCAGCTCGACGTCGTCCCCGGCCATCGCCGCCGCCAGCGGGTGGTTCGGCGAGACGGCGAGGAAGCTGGCGCCGTAGAGCGTGTCCGGCCGGGTGGTGAAGCACTCCAGGTCGCCGAGCGCGTCCGACAGCGCGAACCGGAACCGCAGGCCCTGGCTCCGGCCGATCCAGTTCTCCTGCATGACCCGGACCTTCTCGGGCCAGCGGTCGAGCGTCTTCAGCGCCTCCAGCAGCTCGTCGGCGTACTGGGTGATCTTCAGGAACCACTGGGAGAGCTTTCGCTTCTCCACCGGCGCCCCGGTGCGCCAGCCCTTGCCGTCGATCACCTGCTCGTTGGCGAGCACCGTGTGGTCGACGGGGTCCCAGTTGACCCAGCTCTCCTTGCGGTAGGCGAGGCCCTCGCGCAGGAAGTCGATGAACATGGTCTGCTGGTGGCGGTAGTATTCCGGCCGGCAGGTGGCGAGTTCCCGCTCCCAGTCGATGGCGAGACCCATCGTCTGCAGCTGGCCGCGCATGGCGGCGATGTTCTCGTAGGTCCACTTGCCCGGGTGGACGCCGCGCTCCAGCGCCGCGTTCTCGGCCGGAAGCCCGAACGCGTCCCAGCCCATCGGGTGCAGCACGTTGAACCCCGCCGCCCGCTTCCAGCGCGCCACCATGTCGCCCATGGTGTAGTTGCGGACGTGGCCCATGTGGATGCGCCCCGAGGGATAGGGGAACATCTCCAGCACGTAGTACTTGGGCTTCGCGGGGTCGGCCACGACGCGGAACGCGCCGCGCTCGGCCCACCGCCGCTGCCACTTGGCCTCGGCCTCACGGAAATTGTAGCGCGCCATGGGGTTCGGGAACTTCGCCGGGGTTCGAACGGGCGGCGATTGTGGCGATGCTGGCCCGGCGGCGCAAGGGTGGCGGCGGGGACGGGGTGACCAGCGACCGAACCGTCGGGACGGCGATCCCCTCTCCCTGTCCCGCCCCCCGGGAGAAGCCCCTCAGCGGGACGCGTTCTGGGCGATCCGCAGTTCGCGCGCGCGGGCCAGGATGGCGTTCTCCATCTGGGTGTTCGTCTCGCGCGCCACCGGAACGTCGCGCCAGCCGCCCGACGCCTCCCGCGCCTGCCGGAACACGGCGGCGCGCACGCCGTCCGAGCGCAGCTGGCGGTCGAGGATGTAGAGGTTCACCTTCACCCGCTCGTTCGGCTGGTCGCCGGGGGTGAACCAGTCGGTGATGATCGTGCCGCCGAACGGGTCGGCCGACACCACCGGCATGAAGGAGACGGTGTCGAGCGCCGCGCGCCACAGGAAGCTGTTGACGCCGAGGCCGCTGCCCTCCTCGTCCGGGCGTGCGCGGCGGGAGCCGCCGAAGGTCAGCCCGTCCGGCCCGAAGATGCTGCCGACCCTCTCCCGGTTCTCCCGTTCCGCCTGGGTGGAGACCGGATCGGGGTTTCGCGTGCCCGCGCACGCCGCGAGCGTCAGGGCGATCAGGGTGAGGCTGGCCCAGCGCGCGGGCATCGACATCGGCGTGATCCGGTTCATGAGGTCGTGGCCCCGTATAAACAGGAGCCACGGAGGCTTTTCAAGGGCGGGCTGGCCGCGCCGCCCGCCCCCGCACGCCGCATGGCGGTTAAATCATTAGTTTTAAAGCGTTTTGTGTGTCCGCGGACACACTCCGCGCGAAGGAGTCCGTTCTTACACGCCTTTCGGTTGTTCGTCCGATCCGTTGGTCATAAGACGGGCCGGTCGGGAGGCGCACGCGCCACCGTTGAACAACGTGCGGAGTCTGTAATGAATCGTCACATCCTCGCGGGTGCCTCGGCCCTCGCTCTCACGGTCGGCGCCTCGGCCGCCAATGCCCAGTTCACGGTCACCCTCGGTGGCGACCTCACCGTCGACTTCGGCTACACCTCGCTGGATTCCGCCAAGAACGGCGCGGGCGAGAACATCGTCGAGGACAGCCGGAACACGGACTTCACGCAGCGTGCGCGCATCGTCTTCACCGCGACGCAGAAGACCGACAGCGGCCTGACCTACGGCGTGCAGAACCGTCTGCGCTACGGCGCGACGCGCGCCGGCGCTGCGAACGGCCCGGTGGCCGGCACCTCGGCCGACGTCGATTTCGATCGTGCGTTCATCTTCGTGAACGGCGGGTTCGGCCAGATCGTCCTCGGCCAGAACTTCGGCTTCTTCGAGAACTCGAACCTGCGCGCCGACGCGTGGGGCACCGGCGGTGCGGACGGCATCTTCCCGAACTTCGTGGGCGGCCAGCAGCGCGGCACCGGCGCGAACGCCATGTTCATGTCGGGCAACACCGCCGTCGCCACGCCCCCGAACAGCGACACCCGCCCGAGCCGCGTCTACTACGTCACCCCGGACTTCTCGGGCTTCAAGGCGAGCGTCGGCTACGCCCCGACGATCGGCGCCGGTGACAAGGGTCGTGCTGCCCAGCTCGACCAGAACGCCGCCACGTTCAACGACGTGATCGAGCTCGGCGTCAACTACGGTGCGGCCCTCGGTGCCGTCCGTGTCGACCTGAACCTCGGCTACGTGTTCGGCAGCGGCCGTCCGGGTGCCACCACCGCGGCGAACGCGGCTGGCCTCGTCGGCGCGACCGAGGACCTCTCGGCCTACGCCGCCTCGCTCCGCCTCGGCTTCGGCGCGGCGCAGGTGTCGTTCCACTACGTCAACGCCGGCGAGTCGGGCCAGACGAAGGCCGACACCCGCAAGGACGACGCCTACAGCTACATGGTGTACGGCCAGTACACCGTGCTTCCCGAGCTGACGATCGGCGCGAACTGGGGCCGTTACACGGGCCCGGGCTCGACCACGCTCGCCGGCGATCACGAGACGACGGCTTGGGGCCTCGGCGCCGCCTACACGGTGGCTCCCGGTCTGACGCTGCGTCCGGAGTACGTGAACTA
>CANGXM010000153.1 GCA_947457845.1 Rhodospirillales bacterium
GGCGCACCGCCCGCCTGATCCGCGGCCTCGCCTGGCTCGCCAAGCTCGGGCTCGTCCGGGTGGGGTAGGGGGCCTCACCCCGCCGCGGACAGCCCCTTCGCCATCAGCGTGGCCAGCCGCCGCGCGAAGGCCGACGGGTCGGGCAGGGGCTCGCCCTCCACGATCCGGGCCTGGTCGAGCAGGAGCCACGCGGCGTCCGCGAGATCGTCCGTGGCCCCCGGCGCCCCCGCCCGCTCGGCGAGCGCGCGCACCAGCGGATGGGCGGGGTTGATCTCCAGGATCCGCCGCGCCGTCCGGTCGAGCTGCTTGTGCTGCTTCAGCAGCCGTTCGAGGTGCATGTCCATGTCCCCCTCGTCGGCGACGAGGCAGACGGCGCTGTCGGTCAGCCGCTCGGACGGCCGCACGTCCTTGACCGCGTCGCCCAGCGACAGCTTCAGCAGCGCCACGAGCGGCCCGGTGTCGGCCACGGCCGGCTTCGCCTCCGCGTTGGCCTCCGCCGCCTCGGCAGCCTTGATCGCGGAGAGGTCGGCGCCGCCGCGGGTGACCGACTTGAACGGCTTGTCCTTGTAGGACGCGACGGCCGGCAGCCAGAACTCGTCGACCGGGTCGGTCAGCAGCAGCACCTCGACGCCCTTCGCCCGGTAGCCTTCGAGCTGCGGGCTGCGCAGCAGCGCGTCCGGGTCGTCGCCGGTGATGGTGAAGATCGCCTCCTGCCCCTCCTTCATCCGCCCGACGTAGTCCTCGAGCGAGGCGAGGCCGTCGGCGGCGGTGGAGCGGAAGCGGGCGGCCCTGAGCAGCAGGTCGCGGTGCTCGTTGTCCTCGTAGAGGCCCTCCTTCAGCACCGCGCCGAACGCTTCCCAGAAGGCGGGGTAGCCGCTCTCGGGGTCGTCGGCCTTCCGCACGAGGTCCTGGAGCACCCGGCGCGCCAGCCCGCTCTTCATGCGGGCCAGCATCGGGTTCTGCTGCAGCATCTCGCGGCTGACGTTCAGCGGCAGGTCCTCGCTGTCCACCACGCCGCGCAGGAAGCGCAGATAGGCGGGCAACAGCCCCTCGGCCTCGTCGGTGATGAACACGCGCCGGACGTAGAGCTTCACCGCCGGGCGGCGACGCGGGTCGAACAGATCGAACGGGCGCAAGGTGGGGACGAACAGGAGCGCGGTGTACTCGAGCTTGCCCTCGGCCCGCCAGTGGACGGTCAGCCACGGGTCGTCGAAGGCGTGGCCGACGTGGTGATAGAATTCCTTGTACTCCTCGGCCGTGACCTCGGACTTCGACCGCGTCCACAGCGCCGAGGCGCGGTTGAGCGTGGTCGCATCCCCGCCGTCGCCGAAGCGGATGGGCAGGGGGATGTGGTCCGAGTACTTGCGGACGATGGCGCCGAGGCGGCGTTCGTCGAGGAACTCGTCCTCGCCCGGCTTGAGGTGCAGGGTCACCCGCGTGCCGCGGACGACGTCGGCGGCTTCCGCGATGGTGAAGCCGCCCTTGCCGTCCGACCGCCAGCGCCAGCCCTGCGCCTCGCCGGCCCGGCGGGTGGTCACCTCCACCTCGTCGGCCACCATGAAGGCGGCGTAGAAGCCGACGCCGAACTGGCCGATCAGGCTCAGGTCCTTGCGGGCGTCGCCGCTCAGCTGCTCGAGGAACCGCGCGGTCCCGGAGCGGGCGATGGTGCCCAGGTTCTCGACCAGGTCCTCGCGGTTCATGCCGACGCCGGTATCGGCGACCGTGAGGGTCCGCGCCTCCGTATCGGCCAGGAGGCGGATCTCCAGCGGCACGCCATCGGCCATCAGGCCGTCGTCGGTCAGCGCCGCGTAGCGGAGCTTGTCGCACGCGTCGGACGCGTTCGACACCAGCTCGCGCAGGAACACTTCCTTCTCGCTGTAAAGGGCGTGGGCGACGATCTCCAGCAGTCGCGCCACGTCGGACTGGAACTGCAGCCGTTCCTCGGTCATGGCCTCGCTCTTCTTCTTCGCGATGTCGGGCGGAGAGCCGGTGATATGGCCGGACCGCCCGGCCGGCGCAAGCCGCCCTGCCGTCAGTCGGCCTCGACCGCGAAGCTCTCCATCCGAAGAGTGTCGGCGCCCGGCATGTCGATCGGCGCGTGGGTGGAGGCGAGGACGACGCCGCCCGCCGCCCGGTGGGCGGCGATGCCCGCCTCCAGCCGCCCGACCGAGGCCCGGTCGAGCGCCACCGTGGGCTCGTCGAGGAGCCACAGCGGGCGCGCGGCGGCGAACAGGCGGGCGAGGTTGGTGCGTCGCTTCTGCCCCGCGGACAGGAGGCGCCCGGGAACGTCGGCGAGGTGGACGATGTCCATCGCCCGCAGCGCCGCGTCCACGGCCGCCTCCGCGACGGCACCCGCCGACAGGCCGCCCCAGAACGCCACCGATTCGCGGACCGTCATCGCCGGCTTCACCGCGTCGAGGTGGCCGACGTAGGCGACGCGCGCACGATGCCGGTCCGGCGCCTCGGCGACCGGTTCGCCGTCCCAGGCGACGGTGCCGCGGATCGGCGCGAGGAGCCCCGCGAGCAGGCGCAGCAGCGTCGACTTCCCGCTTCCGTTCGGCCCCGTGAGGAGGACGGCGCCACCCGCGGGCACCCGCAGGCCGAGGCCGGCGAAGACGATCCGCTCGCCCCGCAGGCAGGCGAGGTCGGACATCGTCAGGCGGTCGGCGGCGGGCGACATGGGTCAGGGGATAGCACGGGGCGGCGGGGGATGGCACGGGGGCGCGGGCCCGTGCGGCAAAAGAAAACGGCCACCGCGGGGGGCTGTGCGGTGGCCGTAATCCAGCCGGGGCCGGGCTGGCGGCGCTCTTGTCGCGCCGGTCGGGGACAGCCGGGCGCTCGTGACGGCACCCTCTCGGAGGCTGTAGGCGGCGTCCCCTCGCCGGTCTTATGGTAAGGGAAAGTGGCAAAAGTTTGAACCCTGATGGGAGCGTCCTCATACGAGTTCCGAGCGACGGTCCATAACCGGTTGTGTTTTTTGGCGATCCGCCCGGGACTGCGTCTTGTGGCTTGCGCCGCCGCGACGGGGGCCGACGGAACGCTCCGCCGCCCGCCGGCACGGCGTCGCCGCGCCGCGCTTGATTCGCCGGGCCCGGGCGGCCAAATTCCGGCTCTTCTTCGAACGGATGGTGTCATGGACTACCGTGAAGTTGACATACGGGCCGTCGCCATCCTCGTCGCGGCACTGGCCGCGCAGGGTGGGGAGGACGCGCCGGTCGTCCAGGCGCTGCGCGGGTTCATGTCGGAGCAGACCGAGGAGACGTGGGACGCGGCGCGCACCCTGTTCAACCGTCTGCCCGGCAAGCAGCGCAAGGTGATCGGCGAGGCGGCCATGAACCTCGCGTTGCAGCTCAAGCAGTCGGAGGGCGGCGTGCTCCGGCTGCTGGAGTCGCTGGGCAAGAAGTCCAGGCCGGCGCCGCGCAAGGCCGGCGTGCTCGACTGGATCGACGACCAGGGCAAGCCGCGCCCCTTCCCCAAGGGCCGTTCGTCCGAGCGCACCTGGCGGTGAGCGCCGCCGGGCGGGAAAACGCCCGGCTCGCCGAAAAATCTCCTTTGCGTCGCGGCGGGTTCGACTTATATCCCCGCTCAGTCGCAGCGCACGTGCCAATGGCCCGAAGTGGTTATGCAACGACGCAACGCGTACTTCCGTCCGTCCCTTCAGCAAGGCGGCGTTTGGAGGCTACGATGTTGGATGTTGTTGTCCTTCGCGGGCCGTCGCCCGCGCCCCGACGTCTCGACGCGGCGCTTCGCGACCGCGTGATCCAGAACCGGCTCGTCTGCCGGTCGGGACTCCCCGAACCTCGTCTGAGTTGACCGTCCGCCAGACGGTGCGTGTCGCCGCGCGTGCGCGGCCGCGCCCGTCGACGTCTTCGCTCGACCTCATGACGCCTGACACCCGGAGTGTCCCCGAGATGAACACCAAGATCGCCCGCTTCGTCGCCGAGCAGCAGCCCGCCACCCCGTGCCTCATCGTCGACCTCGACGTCGTCGAGGAGAACTACCGCACGCTGGAGGCCGCACTCCCCGAGGCGCTCATCTACTACGCCATCAAGGCGAACCCGGCGCCGGCGATCCTGACGCTTGTGGCGGGCCTCGGCGGCTCGTTCGACTGCGCCTCGGTCCCGGAGATCGAGATGGCGCTCGCCGCCGGCGCCACGCCCGACCGCATCAGCTACGGCAACACCATCAAGAAGAAGGCCGACGTCGCCCGCGCCTTTCAGCTGGGCGTGCGCCTGTTCGCCTTCGACTGCGAGGCGGAGCTGGCGAAGATCGGCGAGGTGGCGCCGGGCTCCCGCGTGTTCTGCCGCATCCTCACCTCGGGCGAGGGGGCGGAGTGGCCGCTGTCGCGCAAGTTCGGCTGCGACCTCGCCATGGCGAAGGACCTGCTCCGCCGGGCCCGCGACTTCGGCGTGGTGCCCTGGGGCGTGTCGTTCCACGTCGGCTCCCAGCAGAAGGATCCGGGCCAGTGGGACGGCCCGATCGCCGAGGTCGCGCGCCTCTTCCGCGAGCTGGAGGAGGAGGGCGTGGTGCTGGGCATGATCAACCTCGGCGGCGGCTTCCCGACCCGCTACCGCACGGCGATCCTCGGTCCGGCGGTCTACGGCCGCGCGATCCACGCCTCGCTCGTCCGCCACTTCGGCAACAACATGCCGGTCGCGATCATCGAGCCGGGCCGCGGCCTCGTGGGCGACGCGGGCGTGATCCACACCGAGGTGGTTCTGGTCTCGCGCAAGTCGGCCAACGACGACAAGCGCTGGGTCTATCTCGACATCGGCAAGTTCGGCGGCCTCGCGGAGTCGATGGACGAGGCGATCCAGTATCCGATCCATTCGGAGCGGACGGGTGCGGAGGAGCCGGTGATCATCGCGGGCCCCACCTGCGACAGCGCCGACGTGATCTACGAGCGCTGCGACTATCGCCTGCCGGCCGACCTGCAGATCGGCGACCGGCTGGAGATCCGTTCGACCGGGGCCTACACCACCACCTACAGCGCGGTCGCCTTCAACGGCTTCGCCCCGCTCGCATCCTACTACGTCTGACGTGACGGTCGGGTCCGGAACGGACCGGTCCGGAGCGGGCCGGGCCGTCGCCGGTCCGTCCGGCGGCGCCGGGTCGGAAACCCACGCGGGCATCGTGCGGATGGCCCTGCCGCTGGCGGCGGCGGCGGCCATCACGCCGCTCCTCTCCTTCGTCGACACCTGGGCGCTGCGCACCCTGCCGGACGCCCATCATCTCGGCGCGTTCGGCGTGTCGACGATGCTGTTCAACTACGTCCTCTGGGGCTTCGTCTTCCTGCGCTTCTCCACGGTCGGCCTCGCCGCCCAGGCGATCGGCGCGGGCGACGTCGCGGAGGAGCGCCGCGTCGTCGTGCGCTCGGTCGTGCTCGCCGTGCTGATGGCCGTCCTCGTCGTGGGGGCGACGCTCCTCGTCCTCGACCCCGCCGTCGACGCCTTCTCCTCCAGCCCCGCCGTGGCCGAGGAGGCGCGGGCCTACATGCTGGTGCGGGTCTGGAGCCTGCCGGCGGCCTTCGCGAACTACGTGTTCCTCGGCTGGCTGCTCGCCCGCCGCCGCATGGCGCTCTCCTTCGCCCTGGAAGGGGTGCGCGCGATCGTCTGGGTCGTCGCGGTCCTCGTCCTGGCGCGGGGCTTCGGCCTGGGCCTCACCGGGGTCGCGATCGGATCGACGCTGGCCGAATGGGTCGGCCTCGCCGTCACGCTGCTCGCGGTGCGTCGGGAATGGCCGGCGGCCGCCGGGCACGGCTGGGCCGGCGTCCTGCGCTGGGATGCGTTCCGCCGCATCCTGGGGATCAGCGCCGATCTGTTCGTGCGCACGCAGGCCCTTCTGGTCGCCTTCCTGGGCTTCACCGCGGCCGGGGCGGCCTTCGGCGACGTGACGGTCGCCGCCAACGCGGTCCTGATGAACCTCTATCTCCTCCTCGCCTACGGGCTCGGTGGGTTCGGGCAGGTCGTCTCGACCCTGGTGGGGCAGGCGGTCGGGGCGCACGACGGCGCCGCGCTGCGCATGGCGCTCCGGCGGACGATGACGGTCTCGGTCGTCAGCGCCGGCGTCCTGTCGGGGGTCACGCTGGTCGTCGGCCCCGCGATGATCGACGCGCTGACGGGCATCCCGGCCGTGCGCGAGACGGCGGCCGTCTATCTTCCCTACGTCGCGGCGCTGTCGCTGCTGTCGGTCGGCGCGTTCCTGCTGGACGGCGCCGCCATCGGCGCCACCCGGACGGCGCTGCTCCGCAACGTGCTGATCGCCTCCATGGTGGTCTACGGGGTCCTGCACCTGACGCTGCCGGGCCTCGCCGGCAACCACGGCACATGGATCGCATTCGCCGCCTTCATGGGGGCGCGGAGTGCGGGCTATCTGGTCGTCCTGCCGCGGCTGCGCCGGGTGGCGGACTGACCGGTCGCGGGCGGGAGGCGGGCGTCAGTCCGGGGCGTAGGACCGGTGCGTCCCCACCCGCACGAACCCGAGCCCCTCGTAGAGCCGGATCGCCGGCGCCTCGGCGACCAGCCAGACGAGCCGGCCGCCCTGGTGCAGGAAGCGGTCGAGCACCACCGAACAGGCGCGCGCGCCGCAGCCCCGGCCGCGTGCCTCCGGCCGGACCGCGACGCCGACCAGTTCGCCCAGCGGCGGCGTGCCGAGAAGGCTCGCCGCGGCGAGGATGCGCCCCTGCTCGATCATGGCCAGGGTCGCCATCGAGCCGCTCGACAGCTCCTGCCGCAGGTCGACGATCCGGTGGCGGCCCAGCCGGTCGGTCGAAAAGCCGAACGCCGTGGACTGGAGGTCGAGGAAGTCGTCGAGCCGCCCCTCCGGATCGCCCCCGTCGAGCCAGCGCTCGGCGATCCCGTCGACCGGCGGGGCGGGGCGGAACCCGTCCGGTTCCAGCGCCATGACCGGGGCCTCGCCGGTCATGGCCCAGCCGCGCCGGCGCAGCGCCGCGTCGGCCGCCGGCCAGACCTCGACGATCACCTCGACCCGGGGCGCCCGGTCGGCCGCGGCGAAGGCGTCCGCGAGCTGGTCGACCGCGCGGTCCCAGTCCCGCGCGGCGCGCACCGGCATGGCGTAGTTCAGTTCGGGCAGGTCGCTCCCCGGCCAGGTCAGCAGGCGGAAGGCCCCCGCGCTCGTCGCGCCGGCATGGGCGGCGCTCATCGCGACCAGCGACCGTCCGATGCGGTCGAGCACCCCGTCCGCCTCCGGCCGGCGGGCGCGGAAGGGCCAGGGGGGAAGGCGCAGCAGTCCCGAGAACACCCGAGCGGGCCCCGTCACGGTGGGAAGGGACATCAGGGCCGAACGGGCGCGCGTCCGCAAGGACCGCGTCGTCGCCCGCCGCCCGCGCGGTCGGGTGGATGCCGCGCCAGCACGGGATCGTGCGCTTCGAGGGCGAGCGGGACGGCCGAGGGCGGCCCCTCAAAGGAACGCCGGCCCGCGCCACGCTCTCCCCGATCTCGATCCACAGCCGCGCCAGCGTCTCGGCCGAGAGCGTGAGGGTGCCGGGGAAGTTCAGGTGCTCCACGCTCTTGCCCACCGGCATGGCGGGCAGCACCATGGCCGGAACGGCATGGGGCGCTCCACGCGGATGGGTTGGCGCGTTCGACCATTCGGCGGTCCGGCACCGACGTCGACCGCCTTGCGGCGATGTGCGGTTCCGTCGCATTCCGCCGCGCGCTATACGTCGTCGACCCGTTCCGGATCTCCGAGCCCCGCGATGACCCGACGCGTTCCCTCCCTCGCCCACTGGGGCGCCTTCACCGCGCTGGTGGAGGACGGCAAGGTGGTCGGCGTGGAACCGTTCGCGCGCGATCCCGCGCCCTCGCCGATCCTCGCCTCGATTCCCGCGATGGTGCATTCGCCGCTGCGCATCGCGCGGCCCGCCGTGCGGGAGGGGTGGCTGACGTCGCGCGACCGGGCGCGCACCGGCTCCGATCGCTTCGTCGAGGTCCCCTGGGACGAGGCGCTCGGCCTCGTCGCCGACGAGGTGGCGCGCGTGCGGGCCGAGCGCGGGGCCGACGGGATCTTCGGCGGCTCCTACGGCTGGTCGTCGGCCGGCCGCGTCCACCATGCCCGCTCGCTCGTGCGCCGCTACCTCTACGCGGGCGGCGGCTGCGTCGACCAGACCGGCAACTACAGCTGGGGGGCCGCGCAGATGCTGCTCCCCCACGTCATCGGCGGTTACGAGGCGCTGACCGGCCGGGTGAGCGACTGGGACGACCTGATCGCCAACACCGGCCTGATCGTCGCCTTCGGCGGACTGCCGCAGAAGAACGCCCAGGTCACCTCCGGCGGTTCGGGGGAGCACCTGCTCGCCGGAAACCTCGCGAAGGCCCGGGAGAAGGGCATCCGCATCGTCATGGTCAGCCCGACGCGGGACCGCGGGCCGGGGCTGGAGGACGCGGAGTGGATCCCGATCCGCCCGCACACCGACACCGCCATGCTGCTGGCGATGGCGCAGTCGCTGGTCGCCGCCGGGCGGCATGACGCGGTCTTCCTGGATCGATGCTGCGTCGGCTTCGAGACGTTCCGCGACCATCTCATGGGCGTGTCCGACGGGCTCGCCAAGACGCCGGAGTGGGCCGAGGGGATCTGCGGCGTCCCGGCCGACCGCATCGCCTCGCTCGCCCGGCAGGCGGCCGATCACCGCACCTACATGACGCTGACGTACTCGCTCCAGCGCGCGCATCGGGGCGAGATGCCCTACTGGGCCGGGATCGCGCTGGCCGCGACGCTGGGCCAGATCGGCCTGCCGGGCGGCGGCATCGGGTTCGGCCACGGATCGATGGGCGGCGTCGGCCATCCGCGGCGCGACGACGTCCCGGGTCCCGAGATCCCGCTGCCCCGCAATCCGCACGGCCGCTCGATTCCGGTCGCCCGCATCGCCGACATGCTGCTGGAGCCCGGCGGCGCCTATCGGTTCGACGGGCGGGACGAGACCTATCCCGACGTCGGCCTGATCTACTGGGCCGGCGGCAACCCCTTTCACCACCACCAGGACCTGAACCGCCTGCGCCGCGCCTGGGAGCGGCCGGAGACGGTGATCGTCCACGACGTCTGGTGGACCGCGACGGCCAAGGCGGCCGACATCGTGCTGCCGGCGACGACGATGCTGGAGCGCGACGACGTCGGCGGCTCGTCACGCGACCGGTTCGTGCTCGCCATGCACAAGGCGATCGACCCGGTCGGCGAGGCGCGGAACGACCTCGACATCTTCACCGAACTCGCCGCCCGCGCGGGCGTGGAGCGCGCGTTCACCGGCGGCCTCGACGCGGCCGGCTGGCGCAAGTGGATCTACGACCGCATCCGCGTCGCGGCAAAGCAGGCGGCGGGGGTGACGCTGCCGGACTTCCAGGGATTCTGGGAGGCGGGGTTCGTCGAGATCCCGCCGCCGCGCCGCTCCTTCGTCATGCTGGCGGACTTCCGGGGCGACCCCGTGCACAACCCGCTGAAGACCGCCTCCGGGCGGATCGAGATCGCGTCGGCCGGTCTCGCCGCACGCGGGGACGAGGACGTGCCGGGCCACCCGCTCTGGCGGCCGCCGGTCGAATGGCTGGGTGCACCCGCCGCGGCGACGCACCCGCTCCACCTCCTCACGGTCCAGCCGGCCGACCGGCTGCACAGCCAGATGGCGCCGGGGCCAGTCGCCCAGGGCAATCGCCTCGCCGGGCGCGAGACCATCCGCATCAACCCCGTCGAGGCGGCGTCGCGCGGGATCGGGCCGGGCGATCCGGTGCGGGTCTTCAACGGCCGCGGCGCCTGCATCGCCGCCTGCCTGCCGGACGCGGACGTGATGCCGGGCGTGGCGGTCATGTCCACCGGCGCCTGGTTCGACCCCGACCCGCGCGACCCCGGGGCGGCCGAGCGACAGGGCAATCCCAACGTGCTGACGCTCGACATCGGCACCTCGTCGCTGGGCCAGGGCACGAGCGCGCAGACGGCGCTGGTGCAGGTGGAGCGCTGGGAGGGCCCGCTGCCGCCGAGCCGGCTGGCGCCGCCGGAACTCGTGCCGGCCTGACGGGGCGGGGGCGCCCCCGCCCCTCAGTCCGTCGCCC
>CANGXM010000154.1 GCA_947457845.1 Rhodospirillales bacterium
GGCCGCCCGGCGGTCCGGGATCAGCCGGTGGCGGCCGCGGCCGCGGCCGGTGCGGCCATCTGGTCGCCGCCGATGCCGTTGTTGAGCGCCCAGATCGCCGCCTGGGTCCGGTTGGACGCGTTGATCTTACGCAGCAGGCTCTTCAGGTGAACCTTCACCGTCGCCTCGGTGATGTTCAGCTGGTTGGCGATCATCTTGTTGCTGTCTCCGCTGAGGAGGCAGCGGAGGATCTGCACCTCGCGCTGGGACAGGCCCTTGCGCGACACCGGCATCTCGATCGTCGGTGCGTTCACGCGGCCGTTGATCAGCAGCGCGGCAAGGTGCGTCGGGAAGACCTTCTCGCCCATCATCGCCAGTCGGAGCGACTGGGTCAGCGCCTCGGACGACAGGTCCTTCATGAGGTAACCGTCGGCGCCGGCTTCGAGCGCGTTGGCGAGGCGCCGGGTGCACAGCTCGCTCGTCAGGACGATGATCTTCGCATCCACCAGCAGCCGGCGCAGCCGGCGCAGCGCCTCGGCCTCCTCCTCGCTCCCCGCGGCGAGGTCGACGAGCACGAGGCGCGGCAGCGTTTCGGCCTGCTCGACGATGGACGCCGCCTCGCGGAGGTTGCCGGCCTCGGCGACGATCGAGAAGGGCGAGCCGTCGAGCAGCCGCCGCAGACCCTCACGAAAGAGCTTGTTGGCGTCGATCAGCATCGTCTGGGTCGCATCCATCGGTTCCCCCTGTCGGCGCATCGGCGCCAATGACGTCGTTGATGTGGATCTGTCGTGTCACGATCCCGTCCGCAAGATTCAACTACTCCCCGGCCGAATATCGTCAGCGTCTCTTTCGGATCAACTTACCTCAGTATCGTGTGCATCAGAACGTCACCGAAGACTGATGCGGCACTTGCCTTGTGCATAACCCGAAAGACGAAGGGAAATGATCTCCGTTCGTCTTTTCCAGTGACATGAATTTAGGGAAAGACGTGCCAGCGAATTCTCTTCGAATTCGGCGAGTTCACGCGCGCGCCGGAGGCCAGCGAAGGCCTCCTCAGATGAGCTGCCGCTCCCGCGCCTGACGCATGAGCACGTACTGGCGCATCATCTGGTGGCGGAACCGATAGCGGTATCCGCCCGCCTCGCTGACGCGCTCCAGCACGTTGCCCCGCTCGTCCTCGGTCAGGCGGCTGAGGGGATACTGGAGCGAGAGGAGCGACGCCGGCTCGGCGCCGGGCACCACCGAGACCTGGGTCAGGTCCGCCGGGTGGAACACGCCGTACGCGTCCGCCGGGCACTGGGCGGCGAGGAAGAGGACATCGACGAAGGACGTCCGCCGGTCGGTCCCGACAGCCTTCGCATAGGCGTCGACGACGGACCGCTCCGCCTCGGCCACGCAGCGGTCGACCGCCGCGGCGAGGTCGTCGCCGTTCATCGTCTGCGTGCCTCGGCCGAGGCCGTTGCGGGCCGTTTGCAGGCTGAGGAGCTGGGCGTAGTAAGGCAGGCCCTTCGCCAGATGGATGATCCGGTGGCGGACCTCCGGCGGGAACGTCACCCCGGCGGCCTCGGCGCCCGCGACGATCAGGCGCTCGATCTCGCGGTCGGTCATCAGCGGAAGGTGAACGGCCACGAGGGACCGCTGGATCGACGGATGCTTGCCGAGCAGCTGGTTGACCGTCTCGGCGACGCCGACGATGAGGAGCGTCACCGGGACACCGCCGTCGGTCAGGTTCTTGATCAGTTCAGCCAGTTTGTTCCGGACGTCCTCGCCGGTCACGCGGTCGTACTCGTCGAGCACGAAGAGCACGTGGGTCCCGCTGATCTCGGCCAGAACCTCCTGCAGTTCGGTCGCGCTGAACGGTCCGGGCGGCAGCAGCTCGTCGAAGTTGCCGAACCCCCGGCGCGCGGAGAACGGATGGTCGAGCCCCGCCTGGTGGTAGGTCGACGGGATGCGAGACAGGAGCTTGCGGAAGATGTCCTCGAACCCGAGTTCCGCCGAGCAGGTGAGCTTGACCGTGAGATAGCCGGCCTGGGACGCGATCTGGCCGATCGCGTTCGCCACCGACGTCTTTCCCCGCCCGCGATCGCCGAAGAGCACGACGTGGGCGCGCTCCTCCTCCACCGCCTGGATGATCCGCCGCAGGATCTGCAGCCGGCCGATGAAGAGCGCGTTCATCGCGCTCTTGGGGCGGGTCGGGGTGAACGCCTCGCGCAGCGCGCTGTGCGCCTCGGGCGAGATCGGTCCGGTCGTCAACGCCCCGCGGAGCGCCCCCGCGACCGGTAGCTGGAACTGGGGAAGCGCCTGCTCCGGGGGGAGCGTCGGCATCCGCGGCAAGGGCACCGGTCCGAGCCCGCCGGCGAGCGCCCGCGGCAACGGCGCCGTGTTGAGGGTCGCCATGCGCTCGCCGGCGGCGCGCAGCGCCGGCGGCTCGTCGTCGTCGGGCTCCGGAAGGATGCGCGCCGCCGCCGGCCCCGGGCGAACGGGCAAGGGATCGGCGATGCGACCCGGTCCTTGGAAGCCGACCGACGGCGGACGCCGTTGAGCGGCGTCGGATCCTTCGGGGTGGCGACGCTTGCGGAAGAAGTTGCGCATGTCTCGCGTCGGAAGAGGGAGGGTCCGGTCCGATCCTAAGCGGGACCACCGGACAGGCACGGTTTCCATCGGGATGTACCCCTGCTGCGCTGCAGCAAGGGCACATTCCGGACGGGGCGGACGGGTCAGCCGGCGGCGGCGGCCGCGCGCGGGACCACGGCGGACAGACAGTCCGCCTCGATCTCGCGCCAGGCGCGGTGGGCCAGGCTGTCGTCGGGCATCTCGACGTCGTCCATCGCCAGCATCGCCCCGGCCGGGACCCGCCGCCGCACGACCGCGTCGGCCAGGAGGCCGATCGGAAGATGGCCGGGCGCCTCGGCGATGCGGACCGCCTCGCCGCGCACGGCGAAGCTGCCGATGCCCGCGTCGATCCGCTCGCCGGGCTCCAGCGTCCGCTTCGCGATCGTCGCAACGCTCGCGACCGGGCGCCGCCCGTTGTCGAGCAGGATCCGGCCCTCGTCGAGCAGGTCCCGGATCGAGTTCGCGATCTCGAGGAAGACGTAGATGTTGTGCCGCAACACGACGTAGTACGGCCCCTCCCCCAGCTTCAGGTAACGCAGCGCGTCCCTCTGCCGGTCGTCGTGGCGACCGGCGACGAAGACACCGTGCGAAAGCTTCGGCGAGAGGATGTAGTCGGCGATCGGGCGGCCGAGGCGCTCCGCCTCGCGGCAGAGCTGGTCGGCGCCGGCCTGGATCACGTCCTCGGTCGGACCGAGAAGGCCCTGGCGGACGATGTCCGCGCCCAGCCCGTTGGCGACGAGCGCCTGTTCCACCTGGACCTTCGTGCCGTCGGTGAAGCTCGTCACCATCGGCAGGCTGATCCCGCTCTTGCGGCCCCAGAACGTCATGTCCTCGAGGCTCGGGTTCCGGTTCAGGAAGCCCTTCATGTTGCCGTAGACCAGCGGCTCGAACCCGTAGGACCGGGCCTCCCGCGCGAGCAGCGCGAGGACGCCCGGTTGGTCGCCGGACGCCTCGGTCAGAAGGCCGCGGCCCACGAAGCGCGAACCGGCCGTGATGTGGAACTCCGCGTTCATGGTGACGACCGGAAGGCCGGCCGCGAAGGCGGCGTCCACCACGTCCGTCGCGTGGATCGGATCGCCCGAGCACTCGACGATCACGTCGGCGTGGTCGATCACCTCGCTCAAGGAGTTCGTCAGGAGGTCGGGCCGCGGGAAGTCGCGGACCTCGTCCACCCGCCGGCGGGTGAGCACACGCGAGGCGACGAGCCCCGGCTGCCGGTCGAGCGACATCAGGAAGTGCCGGGCCGTCCAGCCCGTGCCGATCAGTCCGATCTGCGTTCCGCCGATGGTCTTCATGGTTGGTCCCCTCAGGCGATCTTGTCGAGCGGCACGCGGTCGGGCAGGTCCTGCCCCATGAACTCGGGCCGCCATCCGGAAAAACGCTGGTCGAGAAGCCGCAGCAGGTATGTGCCGTAGCCCGACTTCAGCAGCGGCTCCGCGAGGGTCGCGAGCTGCCGGTCGTCGATCCAGCCGGTACGCCAGGCGATCTCCTCCGGGCAGGCGACCTTCAGCCCCTGCCGGCTCTCGATCACCTCGATGAAGTTGCCCGCCTTCAGCAGGCTCTCGTGGGTGCCGGTGTCGATCCACGCGGTGCCCCGCCCGAGAAGCTCGACCCGGAGGTCGCCGCGGGCGAGATAGGCCCGGTTGACGTCGGTGATCTCCAGCTCGCCCCGCGGGCTGGGCTTCAGCGTCGCCGCCACGTCGACCACCGAATTGTCGTAGAAGTAGAGGCCCGTGACGGCGAAGTTCGACTTCGGTGCCTTCGGCTTCTCCTCGATGTCGAGGACGCGACCCCGCTCGTCGAAGCTGACGACGCCGTAGCGCTCGGGGTCGCTCACCGCATAGGCGAAGACCACCGCACCCCTTGTGAGGGCCGCGGCACGGCGCAGACGGTCGGTGATGCCGTAGCCGAAGAAGATGTTGTCGCCCAGGATGAGCGCGACCGGGTCGTCGCCGATGAAGTCACGCCCGATGGTGAAGGCCTGGGCGAGGCCGTCCGGCCGCGGCTGCACGGCATAGGACAGCCGGATGCCCCACTGGCTCCCGTCGCCGAGGACGCGGCGAAAGGAGCCTTCGTCCTCGGGCGTGGTGACGAGCAGGATGTCCCGCAGCCCCGCCAGCATCAGCGTGGTCAGCGGATAGTAGATCATCGGCTTGTCGTAGACGGGAAGCAGCTGCTTCGACGTGCCCAGGGTGATGGGATGCAGGCGGGTGCCGGCCCCGCCGGCGAGGATGATTCCCTTCATGGCGGCGGCCTCAGGCGCGGACGTCGAAGATGCCGCCGTACATCTCCACCTGCTTGATGATGCGGTGCCAGCCCGCCAGCTGCTTGTACCAGTCGAGCGTGATCGTTTCGGACGTCCGGTCGAGGTCGCCCGCCTCCAGCCGCTCCAGGATCTCGACGACGCCGTCCTCCGCCCGGCGGGTCGCCCGCCAGCCGAGGTCCTCGATCTTGGCGAATCCGACCCGGTAGGAGCGGAGGTCGGGGTCGCCGTACCACTCGATCTCGACCGGGTGCTTGCGGGCGGACACCTCGCGCACGACGGTGTCGCCGAGTTCGGCGATCCGGTAGGTGTTGACGTCCGAGCCGACGTTGAAGATCTGGCCGTTCACCCGGCCGGCCGGTGCGGTCAGCATGAAGATCTGCGCTTCGGCCGTGTCCCGCACGTGGACCATCGGGCGCCACTGCGTGCCGTCGCGCATGAGCGGGAGACGCCCGGTCTTCCACGCCCCGAACGTCATGCCGTTGATGGCGAGGTCGAGGCGCATCCGCGGGCTGTAGCCGTAGACCGTCGCCTGGCGGAGGACCACGGCGGTGAAGCGGTCGTCGGCGAGGGGCAGGATCCCCTGCTCCGCCTTCTCGTTCGCCTTGGCATAGGTCGTCAGCGGGTTCGTCCGTGACGTTTCGGTCGCCGTCTCGCCGTCCGGCTGGCGGCCGTAGATGCTGCACGACGAGGGCAGCACGTAGCGTTTCACGCCCGCCGCCTTCGCCAGTTCGGCGCAGCGGACCCGGGCGACGTGGTTCACCGCCCAGGTGACGTCCTGGAAGAGTTCACCCGAGGGGTCGTTGGAGATGGCGGCGAGGTCGATCACCGCGTCGACGTCCCGGAAGTGTTCCGGTTCCAGCCGACGCACGTCCTCCTGGACGATCTCCAGGCGGTGGTCGTCCGGCAGGCGGTGTCGGCCGAAATAGAACCGGTCGACGGCCCGCACGGCATGGCCGCGCGCCAGAAGAAGGGGGACGAGCGTGGTGCCGATGTAGCCGCCGGCGCCGGTGACGAGCACGCGATTCATGGCAGTCATCCAGTGCAGGGGTTGCGGGAAGCTAGGAGCCACGGCTTCCGGCCAGCAACGATGCGTTGGGCATACCCTCGTCCGGGTAGCGCCCGCGGATCACAACTGGGCGTGGAGGTCCGCAAGGGTGGGATGGCGGGTGTCGCGATCGGAGAGGACCGCGGTCTCGGACGTGACGGGCCAGTCGATGCCCAGCGCCGGGTCGTTCCAGATCAGCCCGCGATCGTGCGACGGGGCGTAATGGTCGGTCACCTTGTAGACGACCTCGGTGTCCGGCTCGAGCGTGCAGAACCCGTGCGCGAAGCCCTTCGGGACGAGGAGCGTCGCCCCCTCCGCGGCGTCGAGGCGGACCGCCACGTGGCGCCCGAACGTGGGGCTGTCGGGGCGGATGTCCACCGCCACGTCCAGCACCGCGCCCTTGATCACGCGGACCAGCTTGTCCTGCGCGTGCGGCGCCAACTGGAAGTGGAGGCCGCGGATCGTCCCGGGCTCGGCCGAGCGGGAATGGTTGTCCTGAACGAAGTCGAGGTCGAGGCCCGCGTCGGCGAAGATCCGCCGGTTCCAGGTCTCGGCGAAGAACCCGCGGTGGTCGCCGAACCGCTTGGTGCGGAGGAGGACGACGTCGGGGATCGCGGTGCGTTCGATCTGCATGGGGCCCCGCTCAGAAGAACCGCTCGGGAACGCGGACCACATCGTCCGGGAGCACCGGCGTCGACACCGGTGCGCGCCGCTCGACCTTCTGGGCGTCGGCGCCCCGGGTGACGAGCACGTAGTCCTGGCGCGCGCGATAGGTGAAGCCGCCGGCCATGGCGACGGCGGTGACGGCGGTCATGCCGTCGACGTAGGCGTACTGGCCCGGCGTCTTGACCTCGCCCAGGATGAAGAACGGGCGGAAGGCCATGACCTGGACGCTGACCTGAGGGTCGCGGACGTAGCCGTCGGCCAGTCGCGTCGTAATGTCCTGCTCCAGTTCCCGGGCGGACCGGCCCTGCGCGCGGACGTCGCCGACGAGGGGCAGGCTGATCTGGCCGCTCCCGTCGACCTTGAACTGGCCGGAGAGCTGCTCCTGTCCGAAGACGAGGACCCGCAGATCGTCGCCGGCACCGAGGCGGTACGCCCCCGGCGTCACCGTGCCCGGGGGCTCCGGGGGGGCGTTCGTTCCGCCGGCGCAGGCGGTGAGAGTGGCGACCGTACCGATCATCGGAACGGACAACAGGAGATCACGTCTTTTCATCGTCGCCTCATCCAAAAGAAAAAGGGCCGGCGAATTGCCGGCCCAACGTAACGAGGCGTCGTTTTCCCCGATAATGTGGAGAGGAATTACTGCTGTGGTGGCGGGTGACCCGTCCCCGGTCCCTTCGTTGGCGGTACGTCTCCTCCCACCGTATCTCCGTTAGAGACGGAAACCGAGACGAAGAGTGACGATGTTTGCGTCGTAGTCGCGCCCGACCGCGTCGCTGTCACGGGTCTCGTAGGTGTAGCCCGCGTTCACGAACATGTTGCGGTTGAACGTGTAGGTGCCGCCAACGGTGGCGCGCCAGTACTGGTCCTCGATCGAGACGCCCTGGAACACGTCGGTGATCCGGCGGAGCTGCGCGTCGACGATGAACTGGCGCAGCAGCTCGTGGTCGACGCCGACGGCGAACAGCGTCTGCTCGATCGACGAGGCGTTGAAGCGCGTCGTTTCCAGCACGCTGCGCCGCGCGATGCCGTAGACGGTCGTCAGCTGCGTGACCGCCCAGTCGAGGCGACCGCCGAAGGTGAGGCCGTCGAAGTCCTTCAGCCGGGCGTCGTCGTAGTCGCGCTCCAGATAGCCGGCGAACACTTCGCCCACGATCAGGCCGGTTATGTCGAGCCGGGCGCCGACCACGGCCTCGAAGCCGTCCGAATCGCGCTGGAACCCGGCCGGATCGCGCCGGTCGTAGGCGATCGCGGTATGGGTCCCGCGCAGGAACGCCTCGTAGCCCGGCAGGATCTCGTAACCGAGCCGTGCCTGCGTCTGGTAGATCCAGCGATTCCGGAAGTCCTGGGCGACGGTCGTGGCGTTGCGCCGCTCGACGTCCTGGAAGTCCAGAAAATCTGCGCCGAAGCGGATGGAGGCGTTGAAGCGGCCGAACCCCTGTCGGTACCCGGCGTTGCCGCCCGTCACGGTGTAGAGGATCGGCTCGTCCCGGTCGTTGACGTTCACCTGGCTGTCGGGATCGCCGCGGCCCTCGTGCGCCCGCCGGTGGCCGAAGCCACCGGTGAAGGCCCCTTCCGTCCCCACGTCCAGCCGCCCGGTGCCGGCGAGGTTGTAGTCGACGTAGTTCTCCGACGTGTTGTCGAAGTAGCGGCCCGCCTCGGCTTCGGCGGTGAGCCGCAGCTCGTGGCGACCGAAGTTCGAGCGCAGGTCGAACCGGGGCACCACGGTCGCGATGAAGTCGCTCTTCGTGTTGTTCTGCGTCGCGAAGACGTTGTCGTTGTAGACGAGGCCGGTCGAGAGCGCCGGGTACAGCAGGAAGGACCCGAGCCGGACGCCGAGCGGATCGATCTCCGGTCGCGCCCGGTCCCTCACGAACTCGCCGCGCCCTGGATCCTGGGCGACGGCACCCCCCGCGATGCAGACCAGCGCGATCCCCGCGGCTCCGGCCCACAACGCCTGCTGTACTCGGCTCATGGTTTCGTCCAGTTCAGGTTGGCGGATATGGATTGCTGAATAGACATTTTGATCAGGCGTGACAAGCCAGCCTCAGTGGCAGCCGCTTCATTGATCCCGACTGTTGCATCCGTGCATTTCTCTCGATCCGTCACTCCCGTTCGGATGCTTATTTTTTCTCTTTGGGTTTACAGAAAGACGAATAGCATATGACCTTAGGTCGAGCGCCGATGCGGATCGAGGAAGGTGGGCTCGCGGGATGCCGGGGCGACGGGCATGTTGATCGTCGCCGGTCGATTTCCCGCCGTTCACCCGGTGCACTGCCACGACCAGCCAGACCCGTCCGCGACCGCCGGCGTCGGACGCTTCGCAGCCGTTGGATCCGCCGACGCCGGCACGGTGACCCGGTCTCGCTGCACTGCGGCAGTTTCGCCACACGCCACGGGTTCGGGATTCCTTGGAAAATCATCGCTTGAATTCCCGGGATCGCTCGACGATATTCCGCAGTGCAGCAAGCGATTGCTGTATGCCCTTCTTGGGCGTTTCCTCCCTAAACTCAGGCCGCGGTTCGCCGCGGCCTTTTTTTTGCTCGCCATCCGAGCGCGCGCCTTCCCCCTTATCGCCGACCGCCGACGCGCGCCGGGCGACTAGACTTCCGGGCTCCCGACGCACCACACCCGACCGCGCCCGACCATGACGGCCCGAACGCTCGTGCATGCCGACCCGCCGTTCGCTCCGGGGCCGACGACCCGGTTCTATTGCCCCGTCCCCGTCCTCGAGACGACGTTCGAGACGATGGTGCTCGCCACCGTCGGGCGGCGGCCGGTCACGCTCCTTCTCGGCCCGCCCGGCGCCGGGAAGACGACCCTGCTCCAGCGGCTGATCAACCACTGGAGCGAAACCGACTGCGTCCTCCTCGCGGTCGTGGCCGACCCGGGGATGGACGTCGAGGCGCTGGTGCGCAGCGGTGCCGGCACCGACGTCGGCGACGCATCCGGGCTCGACGAACTCGTCGACGCGCTGGAGCGCCGGCTCGACGAGAGCGGCACCGGCCTCCTCGTGGTCGACGACGCCCACCGGCTGCGTCCCGCCATCCTCGCAGAGCTGGTCGACCTGTCCGCCAGCCGCACCGAGCGCGGCAACTACATGCAGGTCGTGCTCGGCGGTCTGCCGTCCCTGGCCGACGGGCTGGCGACCGTCGTCGGGGGCCCGCTGGATGCCGTCGCCGCCGTCTGCACCGTTCCCGCCCTACCGCAGGACCAGATCGACGACCTCATCCGTCATCGCCTGTCGGTGGTGGGAGAGGTCGACGGTCATCCCTTCACACCCGGAGCGATCGGCGCCGTGGCCGAGGCTGCGCAGGGACGGCCCGGGGCCGCCATCGGCATGGCGGCGACGGTGATGGAGGCCGCCCACGGCCGGGGTGCCGACCGCGTGGACGCCGGCTTCGTGCGCGACGTCCTCGTCCCCGGACGGCC
>CANGXM010000155.1 GCA_947457845.1 Rhodospirillales bacterium
CCGCCGAGCCAGGTCCGCGGCGTGTGGCATTCTGCGCAATGGCCCAGAACCTCGACGAGATAGCGCCCCCGCACCCAGGACTCGGGCCGGCGGGAGTTCACGCTCTCCGCCGTCAACCCGGACGGACGGTCGGTGCCGGCGGCCAGCAACCTCTTCGTCGTCGTGCCGGAGGCGAACCGCGACATCGCCGGCCGTCCCGCCACCGCCCCGGCCGCCGCCTCGGCGCTGGCCGTCGCCGTCCCGCGGTCGGGCGACGCGGCCTCGACCGTCCTCCAGGCCCCGACGGTGGCGCCGCCCCCGGCCACGACCGACGTCCGCCGCATCCCGCCGGGGGCGGTCAGCGTCGACGTGGTCGACTACGACCGGGCGGGCAACGTCGCCCTCAGCGGCCGCGCCGCGCCCGACGGCGATCTGCAGCTCTATCTGGACGACGCGCCGGTCGGCCGGGTCCGTGCCACCGCGGACGGGCGCTGGCAGGCCGTGCCGGACCGGCAGGTGGAGCCGGGGACCTATCGCCTGCGGGTCGACCAGCTGGGCGCGGAGGGGCGCGTGACGGCGCGGGCGGAAATCCCGCTCCAGGTGTCGCCGCCGCCCGCCGACCTGCCGCCGGGATCGGTCATCGTGCAGCCCGGGAACAACCTTTGGCGCCTCGCCCGTCGCGCCTACGGCCGCGGTGTCCTATATACGATGATCTATCAGGCCAATCAGGATCAGATCCGCGACCCGAACCGGATCTATCCGGGCCAGATCTTCACGCTCCCGACCCGGCAGAACTGACGCCGGCGGGGCGTCCGTCGAGCCAGGAACCCGATGCGCTTCTTCCTCAGCTTCGTTCCGCGGATCCACCGGGAGGGATGGCCCTTCGTCGCGATCTTCGCGGTGGTCAGCGCCGTCCTCGCCCTGTTCGCGCCGGCCCTCGGCGTGGTCGGCCTCCTCCTCACCGCGTGGTGCGTCTGGTTCTTCCGCGATCCCGATCGCGTGACCCCGACGCGGCCCGGCCTGATCGTGAGCCCGGCCGACGGCGAGGTGATCCTCGTCATGCCCGCCGTCCCGCCGCCCGAGATGGGGCTCGGCGACCGGCCGCTGACGCGCATCAGCATCTTCCTCAGCGTCTTCGACGTGCACATCAACCGCATCCCCGCCGACGGCGTGATCGAACGGCTGGCCTACCGGCCGGGCACCTTCGTCAACGCCGCGCTCGACAAGGCGAGCGAGGACAACGAGCGGCTCGCGGCCCTGCTGCGCCTGCCGGACGGGCGGGCCATCGCCTTCGTGCAGATCGCCGGGCTTGTCGCGCGCCGTATCCTCTGCTGGACGACCGAGGGCCGGGCCCACAAGGCGGGCGAGCGCTACGGCATGATCCGCTTCGGCAGCCGTGCGGACCTCTACCTGCCCGACGGGGTGGCGCCCCTCGTGGTCGTCGGCCAGCGGACCATCGGCGGCGAGACGGTCCTCGCCGACCTGAACGGCACCGAGCCCGCCCGGGAGGGCGCGGTCCGGTGATGGACCGGCCGATCCTGCCGCGCCGCCGCTTGCGACGGGTCCGCACGCCGGGCACCCGGCCGCGGGCCCTCTCGCTGAACCGCCTGTTGCCGAACGTCCTGACGGTCGCGGCGCTCTGCGCCGGGCTCACGGCCATCCGCTTCGCCATCAACGGCGAGTGGGCGCCGGCCGTGGTCTCGATCGTCGTCGCGGGCGTGCTGGACGGGCTCGACGGCACGATGGCCCGCCTGCTGAACGCCCAGAGCCGGTTCGGCGCCGAACTCGACAGCCTGTCCGACGTGATCAGCTTCGGCATCGCGCCGGCGCTCGTCGTCTATCTCTGGTCGACCCATGCGCTCGGCTCGGTCGGATGGGCGGCGAGCCTGCTGTTCGCGGTCTGCACCGCGCTTCGCCTCGCCCGCTTCAACAGCGCCCTCGATCTCGAAGTCCCCTCCTACGCCAGGACCTTCTTCACCGGCGTGCCGGCTCCGGCCGGTGCCGGCCTCGCGCTGGTCCCGGTGATGGCGAGCCTCGCCGCCGGTCCGGGCTGGACCGACCATCCGGCCCTCGCCGCCCTGTGGATCGCCATGGTCGGCGGGCTGATGATCAGCCGGCTGCCCACCTTTTCCCTCAAGGGTCTCAAGGTGGCCCCGGTGATGGTGGCCCCGGTGCTGCTGGCGGTCGGCGTGGTCGCCGTCTCGCTGGCCAGCGCGCCGTGGCAGACGCTGGCGATCGTGGGCATGCTCTACATCCTGTCCCTGCCTGTCGCCTGGGTCCGCCACCGGAACCTCGCCAGCCTCCACGAGGCGACGGTGGCGGCGTCCGCCGCCGACGGACCGGGTCCGGGCCCCGCGGACGGGACCGGCGGCATCGCCCTTCCGATGCGGGCGTCCGACGTCCCCGAAGCACGCTGAGCGCGCCCGAGGTGCTCGACGCCGCCGTCCGCCGACGCGTCGATCCGTTGCTGGATCGCGTGGCCGCCGCCGTGGTCAGGGCCGGGATCTCCGCCGACGCGGTCACGCTGACGGGGGCCGTCATCGGCCTCGCGGCCTGCGTCGCCATCGCCCTGCGTGCCGACGGCCTCGCCCTGGGGCTCCTCGCGCTCAACCGGCTCGCCGACGGGCTGGACGGGTCCGTCGCCCGGCGGACGCTGACGACCGACCGCGGCGGCTTCCTCGACATCGTCTGTGATTTCCTGTTCTACGGTGGCTTCGTCTTCGCCTTCGCGCTTGGCCGGCCGGAGGCGGCGTTGCCGGCCGCCTTCCTCCTGGTCTCCTTCATCGGCACGGGCGCCAGCTTCCTCGCCTTCGCGGTCTTCGCGGCGAAGCGGGGCATCACGACCGAGATCCGGGGCGCGAAGTCGCTCTACTATCTCGGCGGGCTGACAGAGGGCACCGAGACCATCGCCCTGTTCGTGGCCATCTGCCTCGTCCCCGACGCATTTCCCTGGCTCGCCTGGGGGTTCGGGGCGCTGTGCTGGCTCACGGTCGCCTCGCGGGTCGCGAGCGGTTGGCGCGCCTTCGGCCCGTGACGGCCGGCGGTTCCGTGACATCCGACGATACCGGGACGCACGGGTGGCGTGCGCGGCCTTGCAACCGGGCAGGGCGATCCAATACTATCGAGGCCCTCACCTTCATCGGAGTCGCCCCTCGATGGCCCGCGTCACGGTCGAAGACTGCGTCGTCAAGATCCCCAACCGGTTCGAACTCGTCATGATGGCCGCGCAGCGCGCGCGGGAGATCGCTTCCGGCGGGCAGATCACCATCGAACGCGACAACGACAAGAACCCCGTCGTCGCGCTGCGCGAGATCGCGGACGACACGGTGTCGATCCCCGGCCTGCGCAACAGCCTGATCAAGGGCCACCAGCGCGCGGTCGAGGTGGACGTGCCCGAGGAGGACGAGGGCATCGCCGAGATCATGGCCGGCGAGGCCGGTTGGGTCACGGCCGCCGAGGAGGAGGCCGAGGGCTTCGGCGAGGTGGATGTCACCGGGGCCGAGGTCGAGGACGAGATCGCGCCGGACGTCGTCGAAGAGGGCGACGTCGCCTGACGGCGCTGGTGTCGGGGGCACCGGGAACGGGCGCGCGGGGCCGGCGATGATCCGGCAGTACGAGCTGGTGGAGCGGGTTCGGGCCTACGATCCCGCGGTCGACGAAGACCTGCTCAACCGCGCCTACGTCTTCGCGATGAAGGCGCACGGCACCCAGACCCGCGCCTCCGGCGACCCCTACTTCGCCCATCCCATCGAGGTCGCCGGCATCCTCACCGGCATGAAGCTGGACGGCGCGTCGATCGTGACGGCGCTGCTCCACGACGTCGTCGAGGACACGGGCACGCCGCTCACCGAGATCGAGCGGCTGTTCGGCCCCGAGGTGGCGCGCCTCGTCGACGGGGTGACCAAGCTCTCGCGCATCGAGTTCCAGAACGACCAGGCCAAGCAGGCGGAGAACTTCCGCAAGCTGGTGCTGGCGATGTCCGACGACATCCGCGTGCTGCTGGTGAAGCTGGCCGACCGGCTTCACAACATGCGCACGCTGCACTTCCTGAAGAATCCGGAAAAGCGCCGGCGCATCGCGCGCGAGACGCTGGAGATCTACGCGCCGCTGGCCGAGCGCGTCGGCACCCACCGGATGAAGGACGAGCTGGAGGACCTGGCCTTCGGCGAACTCCATCCGGACGCGCGGGATTCGATCCTCTCCCGCCTCGGCTATCTGCGGCGCGAGGGCGGCAGCATCGTCGACCGGGTGATCGTGGAGCTGCGCCGGGTTCTGGAGGAGGGCGGACTGCCCGACGTCCACATCACGGGCCGGGAGAAGTCGCCCTACTCGATCTGGAACAAGATGCAGCGCAAGGACGTGGCGTTCGAGCAGCTCTCGGACATCATGGCCTTCCGGGTCGTCGTCGGCGACATCGGCCAGTGCTATCAGGCGCTGGGTCTGTTCCACAGCCGCTATCCGGTCGTCCCCGGCCGGTTCAAGGACTACATCTCGACGCCCAAGCCGAACGGCTACCGCTCGCTCCACACCGGCGTCATCGGGCCCGAACGACAGCGGATCGAGATCCAGATCCGCACCCCCGACATGCACGAGGTCGCGGAACTCGGCGTCGCCGCCCACTGGTCCTACAAGCAGGGGGCCCCGCGGGCGCCGGACGGGCGCCAGTTCCGCTGGCTGCGCGAACTGCTCGACATCCTCGAGCACGCGCAGCGGCCGGAGGAGTTCCTCGAGCACACCAAGCTCGAACTCTACCAGGACCAGGTCTTCTGCTTCACGCCGAAGGGCGACCTGATCGCCCTGCCGCGTGGCGCCACGCCGGTCGACTTCGCCTATGCCGTCCACAGCCAGGTCGGCGACACGACGGTCGGGGCGAAGATCAACGGCCGCATGATGCCGCTGCGCTCGCAGCTGCAGAACGGCGACCAGGTCGAGATCGTCACCTCCAAGGCGCAGACGCCGTCGCCGGAATGGGAACGGTTCGTCGCCACCGGCAAGGCGCGGGCGCGCATCCGCCGCTTCGTCCGCACCCAGCAGCGGGCCCAGTACGTGAACCTGGGTCGTGCGATGCTGGAGAAGGTCTGGCGGCAGGAGGGCTACGACTTCGCCGAGAAGGCGCTGGATGGCGTCGCCCGGTCATTCCAGAGCCAGTCGGCCGAGGACGTGCTGGCGGCGGTGGGGGCGGTCACCTTCTCCCCGCGCGAGGTATTCCACGCGGTCTTCCCCGGGCACCGCCCGCCGCCCACGCCGGCCAACGAGCTCAAGGTCGTCCCGCTCGCCCCCCGGGCGAAGGGGAAGGGCCGCAAGGAGAGCGGCGTCCCCATCCGGGGCCTGATCCCGGGCATGGCGGTGCACTACGCCGGCTGCTGCCACCCGCTTCCCGGCGACCGCATCGTCGGCATCATCACGACGGGCAAGGGCGTCACGATCCACACGATCGACTGCGAGACGCTGGAGAGTTTCAACGATACGCCCGAGCGCTGGATCGACCTCTCCTGGGAGGCGGGGCAGGAGACGCCGGACAACCACGTCGGCCGCATCTCCGTCGTCATCGCGAACGAACCGGGCAGCCTCGGCTCGCTCTCCACCATCATCGGAAAGAACGGCGGGAACATCTCGAACCTGAAGATCACCCACCGCTCGGCCGACTTCTTCGAGATGCTGCTCGACATCGACGTGAAGGACGTGAAGCATCTCACCAACATCATCGCCGCCCTGCGGGCCTCGCCGGTCATCAATTCGGTCGACCGCGCCCGCGGGCGATGACGGGCGCGGCGGCGAGTGCTATGACGGCGCCCGTCCGCCACGGGGCGCTCCAGATGATCATCGGCATCGGCAACGACCTCATCGACATCCGACGGATCGAGCGCACGCTCGAGCGGTTCGGCGACCGGTTCGTCGAGCGGATCTTCACGCCGGCCGAACAGGCGCGGGCAGAGCGCAAGCCCGGTCGCGCCGCCACCTACGCCAAGCGCTTCGCCGCCAAGGAGGCCTGCGCCAAGGCGCTGGGCACCGGGCTGCGCCGGGGCGTCTTCTGGCGCGACATGGGCGTGGTCAACCTTCCGTCCGGCCAGCCGACCCTGTCGCTGACCGGCGGCGCCCGGTCGCGTCTGGACAGCCTCACGCCGCCGGGCATGCGCGCCCATATCCATCTGACCCTGACGGACGAGTTCCCGATCGCCGAGGCGGTCGTGGTCATCTCGGCCGTGCCCGTTCCGGAGGCGTCCTGATGCCCTCCGATAACCGATCGTCGTCGACCTCGTACGCAGGACCCAGCAAGACCATGAAGAAGGACAAGTCCGGCGGGATCGGCGAGACGTTGCGCACCGTCCTCTACGCCGTGCTCATCGCGCTCGGCGTGCGGACATTCGCCTACGAACCGTTCAACATCCCCTCCGGCTCGATGGTCCCGACGCTGCTGGTCGGGGACTATCTGTTCGTCTCGAAGTTCTCCTACGGCTACAGCAGGCACTCCTTCATGTTCCACCTGCCGCTGTTCGACGGGCGGATCCTGGGGTCGGAGCCGCAGCGCGGCGACGTGGCCGTCTTCAAGACCCCGGAGGACAATTCGACCGACTACATCAAGCGGATCATCGGCCTGCCCGGCGACCGCATCCAGGTCGTGGGCGGCATCCTCCAGATCAACGGGGAGGCTGTGCGGCGCGAGCGCGTCGGCGAACTCGTCAACGCCGAGAGCGGGTTCCGCCCGATCCGCTACCTCGAGTACGTCGAGACGCTGCCGGGCGGGCGCCAGCACCGCATCGTCGAGGTGTCCGACAACGAGCCCTTCGACAACACGCCGGTCTTCGTCGTTCCGGTGGGCCGCTACTTCATGATGGGCGACAACCGCGACAACTCCCAGGACAGCCGCGACCCGCGCGTGCGCTTCGTCCCGGCGGAGAACCTCGTCGGCCGGGCCGACTTCCTGTGGTTCTCCCTCGACGAGGGCACCCGCTTCTGGGAGGTGTGGAAATGGCCCTTCACGCTGCGCATCGGCCGGATGTTCAATGGGATCACCTGATCCCCGCCCGACGGGCGACCTCGCCGCCGCCCTCGGGCACGTCTTCGATCGGCCCGACCGCCTCGTCGAGGCCTTGACCCATCCGAGCATGGCGGGCCTCGGGGCCGCGTCGCGCACCATCGGCCGCGCCTACGAACGGCTGGAGTTCCTGGGCGACCGCGTGCTCGGCCTCGTCATCGCGGAGTGGCTGCTGGAGACGCATCCCGACGAGCGGGAGGGCGACATCGCGCGGCGGCAGTCCGCCCTGGTCGCCCGGGACGCCGTCGTGCGGATCGCCGAGCGCATCGGGCTGGGCGACCACATCGTCGCCGTCACCGGGGTGGGCGACGTCGCCGCCCGGGCGCAGCCGGCGATGCTGGCCGACGCGCTGGAGGCGGTGATCGCGGTGGTGTTCCTCGATGGGGGCCTCGACGCGGCCCGGCGGGTCGTGCGTCGGCTCTGGGCCGACGAGATCGGCCAGTCCGCCCCGCCTCAGGACGCGAAGACGCGCCTTCAGGAATGGGCGCAGGGACGGCGCCGCCGGGCCCCCGTCTACGAGACGGTGGACCGGCAGGGTCCCGACCACGCGCCGGTGTTCACGGTCCGGGTGACGGTCGGCGGGGTCGATCCCGCCGTCGCCACCGGACGGTCCAAGCAGGAGGCGGAGAAGGCGGCGGCGCAGGCCCTGCTCGACCGCCTGCCGGAGGGAAGACGATGACGGACGAAGCGCCGCAGCCCGCCACGAAGTGCGGGTTCGTCGCCCTCGTGGGCGCGCCGAACGCCGGCAAGTCGACGCTGATGAACGCGCTGGTCGGCGCGAAGATCTCGATCGTCAGCCCCAAGGTGCAGACGACGCGCTCGCGCGTGCTCGGCATCGTCACCGAGGGCCCGGCGCAGATCGTCTTCATCGACACGCCGGGAATCTTCGCGCCGCGCAAGCGGCTCGACCGCGCGATGGTCTCCGCCGCCTGGGAGGGGGCGCTCGACGCCGACCTCGTGGTCGTTCTGTTCGACGCGACGCGCGAAAAGATCGACCGGGACACGACCGGCGTGCTGGAGCGCCTCGCCGCCACCGGCCGCGGCGCCATGCTCGCGCTGACCAAGATCGACCTGATCCGCCGCGACCGTCTCCTCGGCCTCGCGCAGGCGCTGAACGCGCGCTTCCCCTTCGAGGCGACCTTCATGCTCTCGGCGGTGAAGGGGAGCGGGCTCGACGACCTGCGCCGGGCGCTCGCCGACCGCATCCCCGAGGGGCCGTGGCACTTCGAGGAGGACCAGCTCTCCGACATGCCGATGCGCCTGATCGCGGCCGAGATCACCCGCGAGCAGGTCTTCAACCAGCTGCACGACGAACTCCCCTACGCCACCACGGTCGAGACCGAGACGTGGGAGGAGTTCCGCGACGGATCGGTCCGGATCGCGCAGGCCATCACCATCGAGCGCGACAGCCAGAAGGCCATCGTGCTCGGAAAGGGCGGGGCGCGCATCAAGTCGATCGGCCAGAAGGCGCGGGAGGAAATGGAGCGGATGATGGAGCGCCGCGTCCATCTCCATCTCTTCGTGAAGGTGCGCGAGGGCTGGCAGGACGACCCCGACCACTACCGCCCCTGGGGCCTGGAGTTCGACGCGTGAGGGGATCCGCGTGACGGTGCTGGAACGGCCCACGCCCGAGCCGCCCGCCGCGGCGCATCCCGATCCCTGGCGCAGCCTCGTCGCCGTCGTCCTCGCGGCGCTGGCGGCGGGGTTCTCGATCGGCCTGTCCACCCCGCTGATCGCGCTGGCACTCGAGCAGCGGGGCTGGAGCGCCACCGTCAACGGCGCCAACGCCGCGATGCCGGCGATCGCCATCGTCCTTCTCGGCCGGCACATCCCCGCGGTCGCCGCCCGGTTCGGGGCGATCCGTGCGATGGTCGGCGGCATCCTCGTCTCGGCGGCCTTCCTCGCGCTTTTCCCGGTCCTCGATTCCATCGTCCTCTGGTTCGTCCTCCGCTTCGGCCAGGGCCTCGGCATCGCGCTCGCCTGGATCGTCAGCGAGACCTGGATCAACCGCATCGCGACCGAGCGCACCCGCGGCCGCATGGTCGCGGTCTATGCCATGCTCTGGAGCGGCGGCATCGCGCTGGGACCCCAGCTGCTGCGGCTGACCGGGACCGAGGGGGCGACCCCCTTCGTGCTCTCCGCCCTGATCCTCGCCGCCGGCGCCGTGCCCCTCCTCCTCGCCCGTCGCCTCGCCCCGTCTCTTGACGGCCAGGAGACGGTCGGTGCCGCCCATCTCGGCCAGCTGTGGCGCCTCGCGCCCATCGCGTTACTCGCCTCCTTCGTCGGCGGCTTCGCGGAGGTGGGGGCCTTCTCGCTGTTCCCGCTCTGGGCGGTGAACGTCGGGCTCGGGTCCGGCGGGGCGGTCGCGATGCTCTCGGTGTTCTCGATCGGCGGGCTCCTGATGCAGTTCCCGATCGGCTGGCTGGCCGACCGGTTCGACCGCGAGCGGCTGTTGGTGGCGTGCGGCGCGGTGGCCTTCGCCGGCCCCGCCCTGCTGCCCTTCGTGCTCGGCCAGCCGTTGATGATGTGGCCGCTCCTGTTCATGGCCGGATGCGGGGTGATGGGGTTCTACACGCTGGGTCTCACCGTGCTCGGCCAGCGCTTTCCGCCCGAACAGCTTGCGGCGGGCAACGTGATCTTCGTGGCGGCCTACATGATCGGCGGCATCGCCGGGCCGGTGGCCGGCGGGGCGGCGCTCGACGTCTGGATGCCGCACGGGTTCCCGATGATGCTGGCGGCCCTGTTCCTCGGGTTCGTGCTGTTCGGTCTGGCGACGGTGCGGCGCGGCTGATCCCCGCCGCCCGGGGAGGTGCGGATGGAATGGTCGGACGACGCGCTGGTCCTCTCGGCCCGCCCGCACGGGGAGGCGGCGGCGATCGTGGCGCTGCTGACCCGCGACCACGGCCGCCACCTCGGCCTCGTCCCCGGCGGGGC
>CANGXM010000156.1 GCA_947457845.1 Rhodospirillales bacterium
CCCCGACCCACCGGCCGGCCCCGAGGCGCCCGCCGCTCCCGGCACGACCGCGCCGCCGCCGGCCGCCGAACCGGCACCTCCCCCGGACGTGATCCGCGACATCCTTCGCGGTCTAATCCGTTGAGGGTCGCACGGCTTGGCGTGGTCCGAGAAATCGGCGACAGTCGCCCATCGCTCCACCGAACGGGGGAATTCGGCGCATGTTGCTCAAGGGGAAATCGGCGATCGTCACCGGGTCGACCAGCGGGATCGGACTCGGGATCGCGAGGGCCTTCGCCAAGGAGGGGGCGGACATCCTGCTGAACGGCTTCGGCCCGCAGGACGACATCGAGACGATCAAGGCCGATGTCCGTGCCCTGTCGGGCGCGAAGGTGGAGTTCGTCGGCGCCGATGTCTCCAAGGAGGACGACTGCGCGGGCATGGTCGCGACGGCAACCCAGGCGTTCGGCAAGGTGGACATCCTGGTCAACAACGCCGGCATCCAGTTCACGGCACCCGTCCACGCGTTCCCCACGGAGAAGTGGAACGCGGTCGTCGCGACCAACCTGTCGTCGGTCTTCTATCTGTCGAAGGCCGTGCTGCCGCAGATGCTGGGCCGCAGGTGGGGGCGGATCATCAACATCGCGTCGGCCCACGGCATGGTCGCCAGCAAGGAGAAGGCCGCCTACGTGGCGGCCAAGCACGGCGTGCTGGGGCTGACGAAGGTGACCGCCCTCGACACGGCGGGGACCGGGGTCACGGCCAATGCGATCTGCCCGGGCTGGGTGCTGACGCCGCTGGTGCAGAAGCAGGTCGACGCGCTGGCGGAGCGCAAGGGCCTGTCGAAGGAGGATGCGGCGGTCGAGCTCCTGTCGGAGAAGATGCCGTCCAAGCAGTTCGTGACCCCGGAGCAGCTGGGCGGCCTCGCGGTCTTCCTCTGCACCGACGCGGCGGCGCAGATGACCGGGACGGCGCTTCCGATGGACGGCGGCTGGACCGCCCAGTAGACCGTCGACCGGACGTGAGACGGGGCGCCCGCCTGCCGGCCGGCGCCCCGTTCCGTTTCGTGCCGGTCCTCGGCGTCAGTGTTCGACGAGACGGACCATCTCGTCCTTGAGCTTGAGCTTCTCGCGCTTCAGTCGGGTGATGGAGGAGGGATCGGGCAGGGGCCGGCGGGTCTCCTGCTTGAGCTCCGCCTCCACGGACGCGTGCCTGTTCTGGAGTGAATGCAGCCGATCTTCGACCGACATTGGGGTCCTCCTGTCGCTGTTGCGCACACGGACGGCCGGGTGGCCGTCGTACGGACACCGTGCCGATCGCGGGAGGAGGCAAGGCGCATCGGGCAGGGCCCGGGTCCGCGTTGCCGCGACCAGTCGGAGACCCCACCCCGGGGATTCGCGGCGGGGCCGCCCGACGCCGCGACCGACGGCGCCGTCATGATCAGGTTACGCCGTTCGCGCGGACGACGCAAAGCCCGACAGAACCGGCCTGACCGAAAGAGGCCGCCGCCCAACAATCGGTTGCACGGGGCGGCCCGCTGCCCCACCTCTGTTTCGCTGCGGCGACGGAGGGACGAATGGGCGAGAACGGCATCCTGGTCGGCAAGGGACGGCGCGACCTCCACCTGCTTCCCGCGCTGGCGAACCGTCACGGGCTGATCGCCGGGGCCACCGGCACGGGCAAGACGGTCACCCTGCGCGTCATGGCCGAGGGCTTCTCCGACGCGGGCGTGCCGGTGTTCGTCGCCGACGTGAAGGGGGACCTCGCCGGCCTCGCCATGCCGGGCGAACCGAACGCCCGGCTGGCCCAGCGCGCGGCACAGCTCGGCCTGCCCCCCCTCCAGCACCGCGAGGCGCCGGTCGTCTTCTGGGACGTCTTCGGGGAACAGGGCCACCCCGTCCGCACCACCGTGTCGGAGATGGGGCCCCTGCTGCTGGCCCGCCTCCTCGACCTGAACGAGACGCAGGCCGGGGTGCTGAACCTCGTGTTCACGGTCGCGGACGACGAGGGGATGCTGCTCCTCGACCTCAAGGACCTGCGGGCGATGCTGACGTTCGTGGCGGAGAACGCGAAGGCGCTCACGACCGAGTACGGCAACGTCTCGGCCCAGTCGATCGGCGCGATCCAGCGGGCCCTGCTCGCGATCGAGACCCAGGGGGGCGACCTCTTCTTCGGCGAGCCCGCGCTGGCGCTCGACGATCTGATGCTGACCGATCCCGAGGGTCGGGGTGCCATCAACGTGCTGGCGGGCGAACGGCTGATGCGCTCGCCCAAGCTCTACGCCACGTTCCTGCTTTGGCTCTTGTCCGAGCTGTTCGAGCAGCTGCCGGAGGCGGGCGACCTCGACAAGCCAAAGCTCGTCTTCTTCTTCGACGAGGCGCACCTGCTGTTCGACGACGCGCCCAAGGCGCTGGTCGGCAAGGTGGAGCAGGTGGTGCGCCTGATCCGCTCCAAGGGCGTGGGGGTCTATTTCGTGACCCAGAGCCCGCTGGACATTCCGGACGCGGTCCTTGGCCAGCTCGGCAACCGCGTCCAGCACGCCCTGCGCGCCTTCACGCCGCGCGACCAGAAGGCGGTGCGGGCGGCGGCAGAGACCTTCCGCGCCTCTCCCGGGCTCGACGTCGCCACCGCCATCACCGAACTGGCGGTGGGCGAGGCCCTCGTCTCGCTGCTCGACTCCAAGGGCATCCCGGTCCCGGTCGAACGCGCGCTCATCGCCCCGCCGGTGACGCGACTGGGGCCGATCACGCCGGAGGAACGGGCGCAGGTGGTCGCGTCGAGCCCCCGCGCCGGCGTCTACGAACAGCGCGTCGACCGGGAGAGCGCCTACGAGATCCTGCGCGGGACCGCGGCGCGCCGGACGGACGAGGCGGCCGCGGCGGGGACGCTCGGCACCGGCCGGTCGTGGTCGAACCCCTGGGGAACCGCCCCGGCCGATCCGGCGCAGACCGTGGGCGGCGGCGCAAGCGTCCCCGCCTCCGCGCCGCGGCCGCGCGGCGGCATCATGGACGCGATGATGGGCTCCACCGGCCCGCGCGGCGGGCGCCGCGAAGGCATCGTGGAGGTGATGGCGAAAAGCGCCATGCGCTCGGTCGGCAGCCAGATCGGCCGCCAGATCGCGCGCGGCATCCTGGGCGGCATCCTGGGGCGGTGATCGGGAACGGGCGGGGCGGACCGTTGGCAACGATCTCCGGTTGCGCTACGGTCATCGTCTCGATGAGGGGGACGCTTGCATGACGGATGGCCCCGAAAACCTGATGCTGACCTTCCTCCGGCGCATCGACACGCGGATCGGCGTGATCGAGAGCGTCCTGCGCGAGCACACGACGCGGCTCGCCCACATCGACGAGGTCCTCGGCCAGGTCCAGAGGCGGCAGGTTCTCGACGCGGAGCGGCTCGCCATGGAGGGCGTCCGCCTCGATCGCCACGCGACGGACATCGAACGGCTGAAACGGCGGGCCGACCTTCTGGACTGATCGTCCGGTTCGCCCGCAAGAACCGGGCGGCGGTCCCCGTCGGCACCACGCATCCTCTCCCCGACCACGCAACCGGGGAGACCTCGAATGACCTTCCGCATTCTCGCCCTTCCGCGCGAACCCTTCGCCCATCTCGCCGCCCTGTCCGATCCGGCGCTGGCCGGGCGCGACATCCGCCGCATCACCGTGGACGAATGCCCGGGAACGCCCTGCCGGGTCTCCCTCGAGGACGCGGCGGTGGGCGAGACGGTCTATCTGCTGCCCTGGGCGCACCTCGTGGCGGCCTCCCCCTATCGCGCCTCGGGGCCGATCTTCGTGCGCGAGGCGGCGATCATGGCGGATCCCGAACCGGGCGCGGTGCCGGACATGATCGGCCGCCGGCTCCTTTCGGTGCGGGCCTACGACGCCGCCGGCCTGATGGTGACGGCGGAGGTGCTGGAGGGGCGGGACGTCGCCGACCACCTGACCGCCCTGTTCGCCGACGATCGGGTCCGGGAGGCGCACCTCCATTTCGCGCGCCAGGGCTGCTGTGGCGCGCGGGCCGTGCGCGCCTGAGGGATCGCCCCGCCGATCGTCGGCCCCACGCGGACAGGCGGGGTGGCGGATCGACGGCGGGGCGTAGGGCCGACCGTGACCGATCAGTCGTGCCGGCGCAGTTCCAGCCGGCCGATCTGGTTGCGGTGCACCTCGTCCGGCCCGTCCGCGAGGCGCAACGCCCGCGCCCAGGCATAGGCGTAGCCGAGGCCGAAGTCGTCCGAGATGCCGCCCGCCCCGTGCGCCTGGATCGCCCAGTCGATGACCTCGCACGCCATGTTCGGCGCGGCGACCTTGATCATCGCGATCTCCATGCGCGCCGCCTTGTTGCCGACCGTGTCCATCATGTAGGCGGCCTTGAGGGTGAGGAGGCGGGCCTGCTCGATCTTGATCCGGGCCTCCGCGATCCGTTCCAGCGTCGTGGTGAACTCCGCGATGGGCTGGCCGAAGGCGGTGCGCGACTTCACCCGCCGGCACATGGCCTCCAGCGCCCGCTCGGCGAGGCCGATCAGGCGCATGCAATGGTGGATGCGGCCGGGACCGAGGCGGCCCTGCGCGATCTCGAACCCCCGCCCCTCGCCCAAGAGGATGTTCGACGCCGGCACGCGGACGTTCTCGAACACCACCTCCCCGTGCCCGTGCGGCGCGTCGTCGTAGCCGAACAGGGGGAGCATCCGCTTCACCGTCACGCCGGGCGCGTCGGTCGGAACGAGGATCATCGATTGCTGGCGATAGCGGTCCGGGTTCCGCGGATCGCTCTTCCCCATGAAGATGATGATCCGGCAGCGCGGGTCACCGATGCCCGACGTCCACCACTTCCGCCCGTTCACGACATAGTGATCGCCGTCGCGGACGATGGAGGACTGGATGTTCGTCGCGTCCGAGGAGGCCACGTCGGGTTCGGTCATCGCGAAGGCGGAGCGGATCTCTCCGGCCAGGAGCGGCTTCAGCCAGCGCTCCTTGTGCTCGGGCGTCCCGTATCGGACGAGCACCTCCATGTTGCCGGTGTCCGGCGCGGAGCAGTTGAAGACCTCGGGCGCGATCGGCGACCGGCCCATGATCTCGCACAGCGGCGCGTACTCCGCGTTCGTGAGCCCCGCGCCCAGGTCGCTCTCGGGCAGGAAGAGGTTCCACAGGCCGTCGGCGTGCGCCTTCGCCTTCAGCTCCTCCATGACGCGGGTCGGCTGCCAGCGGTCGCCCTCGGCGACCTCCGCCCAGAACCGGGCCTCGGCCGGATAGACGTGGGCCTCCATGAAGGCCGTCAGGCGCGCCTGGTGCTGGCGGGTGCGTTCGGAATAGCTGAAGTCCATCGTGCGGTCTCCTTGCGGCTCCGGCCCTGACGGCCGCCGAGCCATTGCCGCCCCATGCGGGCACGCTATGTGTACCACCGGATGTCCGGTCATGGCACCGCGGGGCGCAGGGGGTTTCCCCTGGCGCTTCGGTCGTATACATTTCCGACGGGCATCGCCGCCGCCCCCGCGCGCAGCCGTTGCCCCGGTCCGGGCCCGAAGAACCCGGAATGGGAGCCGAGGAAATCGTCGGGGGCGTCCCGGCCGGCCGCGCAGGGAATCGCGGGCCGGTCCGTACAGGATCGATGGACAGGCGGGCACGGAGGTTCGGACGATGCGGGTGGTCAGTCAGCTTGCGGTGATCGTCGTGATCGCCGGGGCCGGTTTTGGCGCGTGGACGTACCGCGAGCCGCTCATGTCGCTCTGGTCCGCACCGTCGGCGAACGCGGGTCCGCAGCCGGCGCAGGCGCAGCAGGGGCCGCGCCCCACCCAGGTCGTCGTCCGGCAGGCCCGCGTCGGGCCGGTCGAGGAAGTCATCGAGGCGGTTGGCACGACGCTGGCGAACGAGAGCGTCACGCTCACGTCGAAGGTCACCGGCATCGTCAAGGAGCTGCACTTCAACGACGGGCAGGAGGTGAGGGCCGGCCAGCTCCTCGTCCAGCTCGACGACCGCGAGACGATGGCCGAGGTGGAACAGGCCCGCGCGACCCGCGATCAGGCCCGCCAGACCCTCGCCCGCTCCCGTGCCCTTCTGGAGCAGCGCGCCGCCCCCGCCGCCCGCGTCGAGGAGCAGGAACAGCTGCTTCGCGCCGCCGAGGCCCGCGTGCGCATGGTCGAGGCGAAGCTGAAGGACCTGCAGATCGTCGCACCGTTCAACGGCCGCGTCGGCATCCGCCGCGTCAGCCCGGGCGCGCTCGTCACCGCGAACGCGCTGGCGACCGGCCAGATCACCACGCTGGACGACACCAGCATCATGAAGCTCCGCTTCAACGTGCCGGAGACGGCGCTGTCGGCGGTCCAGGTCGGATCGAACGTCGGCGCCCAGTCGAGCGCCTATCAGGGCCGCAGCTTCCAGGGCAAGGTGGCCGTCGTCGACACCCGCATCGACCCGGCGACCCGCTCCGTCGAGGTGCGCGCCGACATCCCGAACAAGGACGACCTGCTGAAGCCCGGCATGTTCATGACCGTGCAGCTGACGATCGGCCGGCGCGAACAGGCCCTCCTCATCCCCGAGGAGGCGCTCGTGCCCGAGGGCACGCGCCAGTTCGTGTTCGTCGTGGCGAACGGGCGTGCCGTGAAGACCGAGGTGAAGCTGGGGACCCGCATCCCCGGCGAGGTCGAGGTGGTGCAGGGCCTTCAGCCGGGCGCGACGGTCGTCGTGGGCGGCGTGCAGCGCATCCGCGACGGATCGCCGGTCCGCGCGGCCGACGGACCGACCAGCTGAACCGAACGGACGCGAGGACGGGGCCATGGTCATCTCCGACGTCTCCATCAAGCGGCCCGTCTTCGCGACGGTCGTCTGCACGCTTCTCGTCGTGTTCGGCCTGTTCGCCTTCCAGCGCCTCTCGGTGCGCGAGTTTCCGCTGGCCGACCCGCCGATCGTCTCGATCAGCACGACCTACCGGGGTGCTTCGGCCCAGGTGGTCGAGAGCAAGGTCACCACGATCATCGAAGAGGGCGTGACCGGCATCGAAGGCATCCGGTCGCTCACGGCGACCAGCCGCGACGGGTCGTCCTCGGTCCAGATCGAGTTCAACATCGACCGCGACTTCGACGCCGCGGTGAACGACGTGCGCGACCGGGTCAGCCGTGTGCTCTCCCGCCTGCCGAACGAGGCCGACACCCCGACCCTGTCGAAGGTGGAGGCCGACGCGCGGCCGATCCTCATCCTCGCGCTGACCAGCGAGCGGATGACGCAGCTGGAGATGACCGACTACGCGCGCCGCTTCATCATCGACCGACTGTCGGCGGTGAACGGCGTGGCCAACGTCCGCATCGGCGGCGAGCGCAAGTTCGCGATGCGCATCTGGCTCGACCGGCGTGAACTCGCGGCCCGCGACCTCACGGTCCAGGACGTCGAATCGGCGCTTCGCCGCCAGAACATCGAGCTTCCCGCCGGCCGGCTCGAGAGCCAGCAGCGTGAGTTCACGGTCCGCACCGATACCTCGCTGAGCACCGCCGACCAGTTCGGCCGCATCGTGCTCACGGTCCAGAACGGCTATCCCGTGCGCCTCGCCGAGGTCGCTTCGGTCGAGGTGGCGCCCGAGGATACACGCGGCGAACTGCGCAACAACGGGCGGCAGGCGATCGGGCTCCTCGTCTTCCGCCAGTCGACGGCGAATACGCTGGAGACAGCGGACGGCGTGAAGCGCGAGATGGAGCTGATGAAGTCCTCCCTCCCGCCCGGGATGGAAGCCGACATCTCGAACGACAGCTCCGTCTTCATCGAACGCGCGATCTACGAGGTGGAGCACGCGATCATGATCGCGCTGGTCCTGGTGATCGGCGTCATCTTCGTGTTCCTGCGCTCGATCCGCGCGACCATCATCCCCGCGGTCGCCATTCCCGTTTCGCTGATCGGGACCTTCATCGTCCTCGCGTCGCTGGGCTACACCATCAACGTCCTCACGCTCTTGGCCTTCGTGCTCGCCGTCGGCCTCGTGGTCGACGACGCGATCGTGGTGCTGGAGAACATCCACCGCCGCATCGAGGAGGGGGAGCCGCCGCTCCTCGCCTCGCTCTACGGCGCGCGGCAGATCGGCTTCGCGGTCGTTGCGACGACGCTGGTGCTCGCGGCCGTGTTCGTGCCCCTCTCCTTCATGCCGGGCGCCATCGGCCGCCTGTTCCGGGAGTTCGGCATCACGGTCGCCGCCTCGGTCATGTTCTCGGGGATCGTCGCGCTCACGCTCACGCCGATGCTCTGTTCCAAGCTGCTGAAGCCCGTCTCCGGGCACAGCCTGCTCGAGCGGATGACCGAGCCGTTCTTCACCGGGCTGAACGCCGGCTACCGCTTCCTCCTGCGCGGCGCGCTGGCGGCACCGCTCGTGGTGGGGGCCTTCGCGGCCGGTCTGGTGGGGCTGGCCGTGATCCTCTTCCAGCAGCTCCCGCGGGAGTTCGTGCCCGTCGAGGACCGCGGCGGCTTCACGATCATCGTGCAGGGGCCGGAGGGGGCGTCGCTGGAGTACACCCGCACCAACGTCGTACGGATCGAGGAACTCCTCATGCCGTACGTGCGCCAGGGGCTGATCGAGCGCATTACGACGAACATCGCGCCTGCCTGGGGCCGCCCCGGCGACGTGCGGCAGGCGTTCATCTTCACCCGCCTCGCCCCCTGGGACCAGCGGACGAAGAAGCAGCAGGAGATGGTGCGGGAGCTGTTCCCCCGTCTTCAGACCGTGCCCGGAGTCGTGGCCTTCGCCTCCAACCCCTCGGGCCTTCCGGGCGCCGGCGGCAACCAGCCGCTCTCCTTCGTCATCGGCGGCTCCACCTACGAGGAGCTGGCGGCATGGCGCAACGTCCTGCTGCCGCGCCTCGCGCAGAACCCGGGCATCCAGAATCTCCGCGTGAACTACGACGAGACCAAGCCGCAGCTGTTCGTCGACATCGACCGCCCCCGGGCGGCGGACCTCGGCGTCTCGATCGAGGACATCGGCCGGACGCTGGAGACGATGCTCGGCGCCCGGAACGTCACGACGTTCCAGGACCGGGGCAGCGAGTTCAACGTGATCCTGCAGGCCCGGGCGGAGGACCGCTCCTCGCCACGCGATCTCTCCAACATCTTCATCCGTAGCCAGACGACCCGACAGCTCGTGCCGCTCTCCACCGTGGTCCGGCTGTCGGACGTGGCCGGTGCGGCGGAGCTTCCGCGCTCCGACCGGCTCCGGTCGATCAACTACACGGCCAATATCGCGCCCGGCTACACGATCGGCGAGGCGGTCGCCTACGTCGAACAGGTGGTCGGGAGCGATCTGCCGCCGGAGGCGCGCCTGCGCTGGCGTGGCGAGAGCCGCGAGTTCAAGGAGAGCTCGAACAGCCTCGTGATCATCTTCGGCATCTCGCTGCTGGTGGTCTTCATGGTGCTGGCGGCGCAGTTCGAGAGCTGGATCCACCCGCTGATCGTGATGCTGACGGTGCCTCTCGCGGTCACCGGTGCGCTGCTGACGATCTGGTGGACCGGCGGGAGCATGAACATCTACAGCCAGATCGGCATCATCATGCTGATCGGGATCGTGGCGAAGAACGGCATCCTGATCGTGGAGTTCGCGAACCAGCTCCGCGAGGAGTTCGGCAAGTCGGTCCACGACGCCATCCTCGACGCCTCGGTGGTCCGTCTGCGCCCGATCCTGATGACCTCGATCGCAACCGCCATCGGCGCCTGGCCGCTCGCCTTCGCGACCGGTGCCGGTGCGGAGACGCGGTCGTCGATCGGCTGGGTCATCATGGGCGGGACGCTGTTCGCGACGGCGTTCACGATGTTCGTCGTGCCCGCCTTCTACCAGATGCTCGCGGGCTTCACCCGCCCGGCCGGCTACATCGCCCGCCAGCTCAGCGGGCTCGAGGACGCCCACCGGCGCCGCGAGGCGGCCGCCGGCCACGGCGACGGCGCAATGATGCCGCCCGCCCGGGCCGCCGCGCACCCGC
>CANGXM010000157.1 GCA_947457845.1 Rhodospirillales bacterium
ACGGGCGAAGGGGCGGTGATCGTGGAGGTGGCGCCGGGCAGCCCGGCGGCGGAACGGGGGCTGCGCCCGGGCGACGTGATCCGTCGCGTCGGCGCCGTCGCGGTCGACGACCCCGGCGACGTGGTGACGGCCGTCCGCGAGGCCCGGGAGGCGCGGCGCGCAAACGTGCTGGTCCTCGTCGAGCGGGAGGGGAACACCCTCTACGTCCCGCTGCCGACCGGCCAGGGGCGGGGCTGAGGCCGGGCCCCCGGGAGGTCACGACCCCCGCGGATCCGTAAGGGGTAGCGTGTCCGACATGGTGCCCGCCGACCCCGAACCCGCCGCGGACTTCGCCGCGGACCCGGAGGCTCCGCAGGCGGCGGAGCACATCCGCCGGCTGCAGGACGAACTCGACCTCGAGCGCATCTGCCACCAGGGCCTGCGCGCGCTGATGGGCGCGCTCATGGACGAGGCGACGACCCACCCCGACCGCGAGGGCCACCCTCTGGTCCACGACCAGGACCAGATGGACGCCATCTATCGCTGGGCGGTGCGCTCGGCGGCCCGCAAGACCGGCCGCGAATCGCTGCTCTACGCCACCGGGGCCGACTGGCACGTCGCCCGCAACCGGATGCAAATGGAGCGGCAGGCCCGGATCCGCGAGGCGAAGCGCCGCCTGACCGAGATCGCGCGGGAGATCACCGACCTCGAGGCGACGGCGGCGGACCTGCGCGAGCGGCTGTTCACGGACACGGTCGCCCGCGTCCGCTGGGCCGGGCTGCGGCGGCGCAGCTACCTCGGCCGCCGCTTTCCGGACCGCCGGGCGGCCGAGACCGCGAAGGACCGCCACCTCGCCTTCCTGGAGGACCGCCGCCGGGCGGCGCTGGCGCGGATCGACGAGCTGCGGCGGGAGGAACGGCGGGTGGAGGCGGTGGCGAGCGGGTGGACGGCGTGAGGCGGTGAGGGGTCCCAATCCCCTTGCCCGCCATGGTACGCTACCCCCCTCGACGGAGGTATGGGCATGGCGCGGCAGCGGATCATGGGAACCTGGGCGGCGATCCCCACGCCGCTGACCGCGGGCGGCGGGCTCGACGCCCCGATGCTGGGCCGGTTCGCGGCCGAACTCCTGCTGCGCGGCTGCGACGGCGTGGCGCTGTTCGGCACCACCGGCGAGGGGCCCGCCTTCTCGGTCGCCGAGCGGGCGGCGGGGCTGGAGGCGGTGCTCGCCGCCGGCGTCCCGCCCGACCGGGTGATCGCGTCCGTGGGCTGCACCGCGCTCGCCGACGTCGAGGCGCTGTCCCGCCACGCGCTCGCCCGCGGGGTGGTCCGGCTGATGATGCTCCCGCCCTTCTTCTTCAAGGGCGTCGGGCCGGACGGGGTGTTCGCCGCCTTCGCCCGCACGATCGACCGGCTGGGCGACGAGCGGATGCGGCTCGTCCTCTACCACATCCCGCAGACGTCGGCCGTCGCGATGCCGCACGCCGTGATCGGCCGCCTCGCCGCCGCCTATCCGGAGATCGTCGTGGGAATCAAGGACAGCAGCGGGGACCTCGACCACACCCTGGGCCTGATCCGCGCCTTCCCCGACCTCTCGGTCCTGGTGGGGGCGGAGAACCACGTGGCGCCGGCCGTCGGCCACGGCGCCGCGGGGACGATCTGCGGCATCGCCAACCTCGCCCCGCAGCTGATCCGCCGGGTCTGCGACATGGGCGACATGGCACGGCCCGAGGATCTGGCGAAGATCGACGCCCTGATCGCCGTCGTCGCGGCCGGCCCCTTCGTGCCGCGGGTGAAGGCGGCGCTGGCCGCGCTTTCCGGCCATCCGCAATGGTCGTGGGTCCGGCCGCCGCTGGAGCCCGTCGCGGCGGAGGAGGGCGTCGCCCTCGTCGCCGGGCTCAAGGCGACCGGTCTCTCAGCATTCGACCGGGAGCGGGGCGGCTCGCGCACCGAGGCGGCGCTGGCGTGACGGCGATGCGCATCTGGGTGGACGCCGACGCGATTCCCGGCGGGGTCCGGACGCTGATCGAACGCACCGCCGACAAGCGGCGCATCGAGACCGTCTTCGTCGCCGACAAGTATGTCCGAATCTCGCTGTCGCCTTGGCTGCGCTGCGAGACGGTGGTGCAGGGCCCCGATGCCGCCGACGACCTGATCGCCGAACGGGCGGAGCCGGGCGACATCTGCGTGACGCAGGACATCCCGCTGGCCGCCCGGCTGGTGAAGAAGGGCGTCTGCGCGATCGACCCGCGCGGGAGCGTCCACACCGAGGCCTCGGTGGGGGAGCGGCTGTCGATCCGCAACTTCATGGAGGACCTGCGCGGGGCGGGCGTCGTCACCGGCGGACCGGCGCCCTTCGGCCCGCGCGACGTCCAGCGCTTCGCCGACGCCTTCGACCGGGAGATCACCCGCCGTCGCCGGGGGTGAGGGCGCCGGTCAGTCGGTGTCCCGGATCATCGGCAGGAGTTCGCGGAACGCCTGGTCGTCCGCCGTCTCCAGCCATTCGAAGACGATCATCTCGCTGGTCGCCACGGTCACCCCGGCGGCGGCGAGGCGCGCGAGCGCCGCGGCCTTGTCCTCCGCCCGGCGGGAGCCGACCGCGTCGGCGACGACGGTGACCGCATGGCCGCGCGCCAGGAGGCCGAGGCAGGTCTGCAGCACGCAGACATGGGCCTCCGCCCCGGCGACGACCGCCCGCGTCCGTTCCTCCAGCGCATCGGCCAGCGCGGGCTCGCGCGAGGCGTCGAACCGCGTCTTGACCACCACGCGGTCCGTCGCGTCCGCCAGCGGCGGAACCGTGGCGCCGAGCTTGCCGGGCGTCTGCTCCGTGAGCACGACGGGGACGCCCAGCGCCTTCGCCGCCCTGACCAGCAGGCGCGCACGCCGGACGACCGCCTTGCCCCGCATGATGGCGGGCAGCAGGCGGGCCTGGAGATCGACGAGGACGAGCGCGTCCGCGGTGCGGTCGTGCAGGAAGGTCATGGGGACAAAGTAGCGCGGGATCCGGCGTTGTCAGCCCGATGGATTCGGGCTGCTACAGACGCGCGAGCGCGTCCGCCATCCGCGCGTAGAAGGCGGGCCCGTCGCAGCGGTTCAGCCACAGGCAATTGTCCGGCTTTCCGGTCTGGCGCCACCAGTCGACGACCGTCATGCCGGCGGTGAGCGTGCCCGCGCACTCGATCGCGACCGGGCACCTGCGCCCCTGGAACAGGTCCGGCCAGGCCAGCGCGCCGATCGCCACCGCGTCGTGCAGCGGGCGCGAGGCGGTGCCGTACTTCCTGTTCCCGTACCGCTCGAAGAACCGCATCATCCCGGCGCAGGCACGGCCCACCTCGGTCCCGATCGCCTCCAGGTCGGCCGACCAGTCCACGGGGGCGGGGGCCGAGTGGGTGCAGTCCAGCGGGACGCCCGTCACGTCCATGCCCGCCCCCAGCACGATGGCCGCCGCCTCGGGATCGACGAGGATGTTGTACTCGGCCGCGGGGGTCATGTTGCCCCCCTCGAAGAAGCCGCCGCCCATGAAGACGACGCGGCGGATGCGGCCCGCGATCTCCGGCGCGCGGCGCAGCGCCAGCGCGAGGTTCGTCATCGGCCCCAGCGTGGCGACCGTGACCGTGCCCGCCGGCTCGGCCAAGAGCGTGCGGACCATCCAGTCCACCGCGTGCTCCGCCATCGGCGGTGCCTTGGCGGGCGCCCAGTCCCAGCCGTCGATGCCGGTCGCCCCGTGGACCTCGTGCGCGGGCCTGGCGGGGCGCAGGATGGGCCGGTCGGACCCGGCACGGACCTCCACCGCGGCCCGCCCGGCCAGCTCGACGATGCGCCGCGCGTTGTCGGCGGTCTGCGCGACGGGCACGTTGCCGGCGACCGTCGTGAGGCCCAGCACCTCCACGTCCGGCAGGGCGAGGGCGAGGAGGATCGCGAAGGCGTCGTCCTGCCCGGGGTCGGTGTCGATGATCAGGCGTTCGGCCATGGTGCCACGACCTTCGCAGCGGTGCGGTTTCCGGATTGACCGACCCTAGCATCGGTGCGACCCTTTTTCGTATACAGAAATCCGAGGGGTTAGGGCGATGTCCCGAGGCGAGTTCTCCACGATCCCGGTGATCGACGTCTCCGCCCTCGCCGAGGGGGCCGACCCGGCCGCCCGGTCGCGGACGGTCGCGGAACTCGGCCGGGTGCTGGAGACCATCGGCTTCGCCTATCTGGCCGGACACGGCGTCCCGGATGCGCTGGTGGAGGCGATGCGGGCGATGTCGCGCCGCTTCCACGCGCTCCCCATGGAGGCGAAGCTCCGCATCCGGCAGAACGCCGCCCACCGCGGCTACATGCCCTTCAGCACGTCCACCATCGTCACCTCCTCCGTCGCCACGGTGACCAAGCCGAACCAGAGCGAGTCGCTCATGGTGATGCACGATCTGGCGCCCGACGACCCGCGGATGCTGCGCGGCGACCCGCTGGCCGGGCCGAACCAGTGGCCGGACGAGATGCCGGAGATCCGCGACGTGGCGCTCGCCTACATGGCGGCGATGACCGGGCTCGGCCGCCGGGTCGCGGTGGCGCTGGCCGAGGCGCTCGACCTGCCCGGGGACACGTTCCTCAAGCATTTCGAGGATCCGGTCCTCTGGCTCCGGCTCCTCCACTATCCCCAGCAGAAGGACGAGCCGGACCTCTACGGCTCCGCTCCCCACACCGACTACGGCTTCGTGACCCTCCTGGCGCAGGACGACGTCGGCGGGCTGGAGGTGCGGAACAAGGCCGGCGAGTGGATCCCCGCCCCGCCGATCCCCGGCACCTTCGTGATGAACGTGGCCGACATCCTCCAGCGCTGGTCGAACGGCCGCTTCGCCTCCACCCCCCATCGTGTGCGCAACCTGTCGGGCCGGGAGCGCTATTCCCAACCCTTCTTCTTCGATCCCTCGCTCGACACGATCGTGGAATGCCCGCCGCAACTCCTCGCGGCCGGCGAGGCGCCGAAGCACCCGCCGGTGCGTTACGGCGACTACGTGATGGAGCGCCTCGACAAGAACTACGCCTATCGCCAGCAGCAGAAGGCGGTCTGAGCCGCCCCCCCGCCAGGGACCTTCCGTCGACACCAACCCGCCCCCGGAGACGAGACATGTTCGAACCGACCCGCCGCAACGTCCTCACCGCCATGGCCGGCATCGCCGGCACCTCCATCCTCCAGATGCCCGCCTTCGCCCAGGCGACGCGCGAACTGGTCGTCACCGTCTACGGCGGCGTATGGGAGAAGTTCTGGCGCGAGGCGGTGGTGCCCGCCTTCCAGAAGGCGTCGAGCGCGCAGGTGAAGCTCGACGTGGGCTTCGGGCGCACCTACACGGCCAACATGCGCGCGGCCGGGCTGAACGCCACGCCGCCCTACAGCATGATCATGATGAACGAGGTGTTCGCGCAGGTGCTGCGCGAGGAGGGCTATTTCGAGCGCCTCGACCTCGCCAAGGTGCCGAACTACGCCGACCTCTTCCCGATCGCGAAGACGGGCGACGGGGCCGCCGCCGTCGGCATGATCTCGCCCATCGGCCTCGGCTACCGCACCGATCTCGTGCGCCGTCCGCCCAAGGGCTGGAAGGACCTGTGGACCAACCCCGAGTTCAAGGGCCGCACCGGCCTCTACAACATCGTGAATTCGGCCGGCAAGATGATGGTCCAGTTGACCAGCAAGATGTACGGCAAGGACATCTACGACATCGACGTCGGCTTCCGGAAGCTGGCCGAGCTGGGCAAGGTGCTCCAGACCGACTTCAACATGTCGACGATGATGGCGTCGGGCGAGATCGTGATCGCGCCCTACGACTTCGGCGAGATCGCGCGCCTGCGCAACCAGGGCCTGCCGGTCGACTGCATCGTGCCGGAGGAGGGCATGATGCTGTGGGACCAGACCTTCAGCGTGACGAAGAACGCGCCGGCCCGCGACCTCGCCTACCAGTACATCGACTTCATCCTGAGCCCGGAGGCGCAGCTCCTGCTGATGAAGGAGTTCTTCGTCTCGCCGGTGAACAGCAAGGTGAGCGTGCCGGACGCGCTGAAGAAGGACGTGCCGGTCGCCGGCGCCGACATGATGAAGCAGTTCGTTGCCTTCGACTGGGCCTGGGTGAACAAGAACAACGAGGAACTGACCAAGCAGTGGAACGCGGTGGTCGGGAAGTGAGGTTGGCGATTGCGCAGCGGCGATCCCCTCTCCCTGTCCCTCTCCCCGGGGGGGAGAGGGGACGCGGCGTGAACTCTTCTCCCCTCTCCTCCCTGGGGGGAGGGTCCGGGGGAGAGGGGGTCGCCGTGCCGACCGTCCGGCGCCCATGACCCACGTCTCCCTCCAGGGCCTCGTCAAGCGCTACGGGCGGGCGGCGGCGGTCGACGGCATCGCGCTCGAGGTCGAGAGCGGGTCGTTCGTCTCGCTGCTGGGCCCGTCCGGCTGCGGCAAGACGACGACGCTCAAGTGCATCGCCGGGTTCGAGACCGCCGACGAGGGCCGCATCCTCTTCGACGGGCGCGACGTGTCGAAGCTCCCGGCGGAGCGGCGCGACATCGGCATGGTCTTCCAGTCCTACGCGCTGTTCCCCCACCTCACGGTGGCGGGCAACCTCGCGTTCGGGCTGGAGATGCGCAGGACGCCCAAGGACGAGCAGGCGCGCCGCATCGCCGAGGTGCTGGAACTCGTCCGCCTGACCGGGTTCGAGGCGCGCTATCCGCGCGAACTGTCGGGCGGGCAGCAGCAGCGCGTGGCGCTCGCCCGCGCGCTGGTCATCCGGCCCAGCATCCTGCTTCTCGACGAGCCGCTCGCGAACCTCGACGCCAAGCTGCGCATCGAGATGTGCGACTTCATCCGCGACCTCCAGCGCAAGGTCGGCATCACCACCCTGTTCGTCACCCACGACCAGGCCGAGGCGATGACCATGTCCGACCGGGTCGTGGTGATGTTCGAGGGGTGCATCGCCCAGGTCGGCGCGCCCGAGACGATCTACCAGCACCCGGCGAGCCGGACGGTCGCGAACTTCGTCGGCCGCTCGAACTTCCTGACCGGCCGGGTCGACGGGGGGATCGGCGGCCCGTGGCTGGTGACCGGCTTCGGCCCGGTGGCGCTGGCGGCGGACCTGCCGCCGCCGGCGGGTCCGCTCACGGTGCTGGCAAGGCCCGAGGACATCCACCTGATGGCCGCCGACGCCCCGGCGGCCGACGGCGCGCCGCGCGGCACGGTGGCGAGCGCCGCCTTCCGCGGCAGCTACGTCGACTACCGGATCGCGATGAGCGACGGGACCGAGATCGCGGTCCACGCGCCCGCGACCGAGCGGTTCGGCATCGGGGCTAAGGTGGCGCTGGGGTTCGACCGGCGCCGGCTCTGGCCGGTGGGGGGGGGGTGTTGGGGGGCGCATCGCTGCGCCACCCCCTCTCCCCCGCCCCCTCCCCCCGGGGGGGGGAGGGGAGAAGAGTTGAAGCCGCGTCCCCTCCCCCCCCCGGGGGGAGGGACAGGGAGAGGGGGGCCCTGCGCTGACGCCCTCCCGCACCCTCCTGCTGATCGCCCCGGCCGGCGTGCTCGTCACCGCCTTCCTCGCGATCCCCTACGTCAACATCGTGCTGATGAGCTTCCGCGCCCCGGCGCAGGGGGCGCCCTACGGCGAGGGCTGGTCGCTCGACGGCTACACGCGGTTCTTCGCCGAACCGCTCTACATCGAGATGCTGGCGAACACGATCGGCCTCGGCCTCGTGACGACCGCCATCTGCCTCGTGCTGGGCTATCCCGTCGCCTGGGCCATCGTGCAGGCGGGCGGGCGGATGCGGGCGCTGCTCTACGCCATCGTGCTCTCGCCACTGCTGGTCGGCATCGTCGTCCGCTCCTATGGCTGGACGATCCTTCTCGGCAACAACGGTGTGATCAACCGGACGCTGCGCGACTGGGGCTGGATCGATTTCCCCCTGCCGCTGATGTACAACGAGACGGGGATCGTCATCGCGCTGGCCCACGTCTTCCTGCCCTTCATGATCCTGCCGATCATGGGCACGCTGCAGGGCATCGACCCCGCGCTGTCGCAGGCGGCCCGGTCGCTGGGCGCCAGCCGGACGACCGTGTTCCGCCGGGTGATCCTGCCCCTCTCCATGCCCGGCGTGCAGTCGGGCTGCATTCTCGTCTTCGTGCTGGCGCTGTCGGCCTACGTCACGCCGATGCTGATCGGCGGCATGCGGGTGAAGACGATGACGGTGCTGGTGGTGGATACGCTCATCGACGCCTTCCGCTGGCCCTTCGGCTCGGCGCTGGCGCTCATCCTCGCCGTGTCCGGCGGGCTCGTGGTCGTCCTCTTCGCGGCGCTCACGCGCCCGAAGTGGCGATAGGGGAGGGGCCGATGCCCGGGGTCCGCGCGCTCCTGATCGCCTACTGCGCCTTCGTCTGCGCGTTCCTGATGGCGCCGATCGTCGTCGTCATCGGGGCGTCGCTGAACGCCGGCAACTTCCTCACCTTCCCGCCGCAGGGCCTGTCGCTGCGCTGGTACGTCGCGTTCCTGAACAACGACGTGTTCATGCGGGCCATCAAGACGTCGCTGATCGTGGCGACGATCGCGACGACGATCGCGGTCCTGATCGCGACGCCGGCCGCCATCTTCTACGTCCGCCACGCCGGGCGCTGGCGGGAGGGCGTGCGCCTCCTCGTGCTGCTGCCGCTCCTCCTGCCCGAGGTGCTGACGGCGATCGCGCTCCTGTTCTTCTTCTACCGGACGGGCCTCGGCACGAAGCACATGATCGCGCTGGTCGTCGGCCACGTGCTGATCTGCCTGCCCTTCGTGTTCCTGAACGTCGCGGCCTCGCTCTCCGGCTTCAACCCCGACTGGGAGCGGGCGGCGCGCTCGCTGGGTGCCGGACCCTGGACCGTGTTCCGGCGGATCACGCTGCCGCTGATCAAGCCGGGCGTGATCAACGGCGCGCTCTTCGCCTTCATCATCTCCTTCGACACCTTCGCGATCTCGTTCCTGCTGAAGGACATCGGGTCGGCCACGCTGCCCTTGCAGTTGTTCGATTACCTGCGCTTCAACTTCACGCCGGAGGCGGCCGCCGTCTCCTCGCTCAGCATCCTGATGACGCTGATCGTGGTGGTGGCGACCGAACGGCTCGTGGGGTTGAAGATCCAAAGGTTCTGATGGACACGACGACGGAACTCGCGCCGCGGCCGCCGCTGGCGATGGAGGTCCTCCCCGTTCTCGAGCGGCTGGTCATCACCCGCGCGCTCGCCCCCGGCGTCCGGCTGGTGGAGGAGGATCTCTGCGCCCGCTACGGCATCAGCCGGTCGCCGCTGCGCGAAGCGCTGCGGCACCTGGAGACGAGCGGCCTTGCCGTGCGCCGCCCGCGGTTCGGCGTGCGCGTGGCCCCGATGACGGTCGACGACCTCGACCAGGTGTTCGCGTGCCGCGTGCCGCTGGAGGCGCTGGCGTCGGCCGGCGTCGCGGCCTCGCCCGACCGGACCGCCATCGCGGACGACCTCGCCGTCTTCTGCGACCGCATGGCGGCGGCCTACGCCCGCACCGACATCGAGGGCTGCTACGAGGCGAACGTGGCGCTCACCGACCGGTTGCACCGCCATTGCGGCAACCCGGTCCTCCAGCGTCTCCTCGCCCAGGTCGACAAGCCGGCGCTGCGCTATCGCCACTGGGCCTATTCGGAGAAGCCGGAACTCCTCGCCATCGCGTCGGACGCCAACCGGCGCATCGTCGCCGCCATCCGCGCCGGGGCGCCCGCCGAGGCCGACCGGGTGACGCGGGACCTGGTGGGGGCGGCGTGGGGCCTCGTCCGCTCGCTGTTCGCCGCGCGCGGGGCGGCGTGACCGCCGAGCCCGCGGTCGTCGTCCATCTGGAGGGCGACGATCCGGCCGCCTGGTGCCGGGCGATCGAGGGGCGGTGCCCCGGCTGGCGCGCGTTCGCGTCCGACG
>CANGXM010000158.1 GCA_947457845.1 Rhodospirillales bacterium
CTCGCCGCGCCCCTTGCCGCGCCGGTCGGCCCCACCGCCACGGCCGCCCCGGCCCCGCCGCCCATCGCCCTCGGCCAGCTGCAGGTTGTCGAGACCGTCGACCATGATCCGCGGAACCTCACGCCCGATCAGCGCCTCGATCGCGGCGACGAGCTTGCCGTCGTCCGGCGTCGCGATGGTGAAGGCACGCCCGCTGCGGCCGGCCCGGCCCGTGCGGCCGATGCGGTGGACGTAGTCCTCCGCGCTGAAGGGGACGTCGAAGTTGAACACGTGGCTGACGCCGCCGATGTCGAGGCCGCGCGCGGCGACGTCGGAACAGACCAGCAGCGAGAGCTGGTCGTTGCGGAAGGCGTCGAGCGTCGCGGTCCGGATGTGCTGCGGCAGGTCGCCGTGCAGCGCCCCGCAGTTGAAGCCGTGCCGTTCCAGCGACTTGAAGAGGATGCCGACGTCCCGCTTACGGTTGCAGAAGATGAAGGCGTTCTTCACCTCCTCCGTCTTGATGAGGTGCCGCAGCGCCTTGCGCTTGTCGACCTCGTCGACGATGCACAGCGCCTGGGTCACGGTCGTCGCCGGCGAGGCGGGCGGGGCGACCGAGATCTCCTTCGGGTTCATCAGGAACTGGTCGGCGAGGCGCCGGATCTCAGCCGGCATCGTCGCCGAGAACATCAGCGTTTGCCGGATCTTGGGCAGGAGGCTCACGATGCGCTCGATGTCGGGGATGAACCCCATGTCGAGCATCCGGTCCGCCTCGTCGATCACCAGCACCTTGATGTCGCTCAGCAGGATCGAGCCCCGCTCGAACAGGTCGATCATCCGGCCCGGCGTGGCGATCAGCACGTCGACGCCGCGGTCAAGCTTCTTCACCTGGTCGGTGAAGCTCTCGCCGCCGATCAGCAGCGCCATGTTGAGCTTGTGATACTTGCCGTACGTCTCGAAGTTCTCCGAGACCTGCGCGGCCAGTTCGCGCGTCGGCTCGAGGATCAGCGACCGGGGCATCCGTGCCTTGGCGCGGCCGTTCGCCAGGATCTCGATCATCGGCAGGGTGAACCCGGCCGTCTTGCCCGTGCCGGTCTGGGCGCAACCCAGCACGTCGCGGCCCATCAGCACCGTCGGGATCGCCTGCGCCTGGATGGGGGTGGGAGTGACGTAACCCGCGTCCTCGACGGCGCGAAGAAGATCGGCGCTGAGCCCCAGTTCGGCGAACGTCATCAGTGGCAATGCCCATGGATCATGTCTGTCGGCCGTCGCCGACGCGACCCTTACATTGGGGACCGCCCCCCACTTGTCAAATGTCATGCGGCGGCGGCAGCAATGCGCGAAGGCGTCGCGTCCGTGGCGCCCGAAGAAGAGGCAGGAGCATCAAGAAGTGAAACAGCGAACGGCCCTCGTGCTCCTGCCGGGACTACTTTGCGACGCGGCCCTCTGGACGCCGCAGATCGAGGCGTTGGCCGACGTCGCCGACTCGACGGTGGCCGACACGGCCCGCCACGACGACGTCGGCGCCCTGGCCGCCGCCGTTCTCGACGGCGCGCCCGCGCGCTTCGCGCTCGCCGCCCTTTCGATGGGCGGTTACGTGGCCTTCGAGATCCTGCGGCGGGCGCCGGAGCGGGTGACGCGTGTCGCCCTCTTCGGCACGAGCGCGCGGCCGGACACGCCGGAACAGACCCGCCGCCGCCGGCTTCTGGTCGAACTCGGCCGGAGCGGCCGCTTCCGCGGCGTGACGCCCCGCCTCCTGCCGACCCTGATCCACACCGACCGCCTCGACGACGCGGACCTCGTCCGGACCGTGACCGAGATGGCCGAACGGGTCGGGCGGGCGGCGTTCGAGCGGCAGCAGCGCGCGATCATGAACCGCCCGGACAGCCGGCCCGGCCTCGCCGCGGTGCGCGTGCCCGCCCTCGTCGCGGTCGGCATGCAGGACGCGTTGACGCCGCCCGCCCTGTCGGCGGAGATCGCCGCGGGCATCGCGGGCGCCCGGTTCGTCCCGATCGGGGACTGCGGCCACCTGTCCAGCCTGGAACGGCCGGCGGCCGTCTCCGCCCTGCTGCGCGCGTGGCTCAGCAATTCCGGATGATGTTCGGCGCGCAGCTGTGCTGGGGGTTCTCGATCGGGAAGAGCGCGAACGTCAGCCGGGCGACCAGCTCCTGGAAGCGCGGATCGTCGGGACCGTCCACCGGACCCGCGGTCGCGTAGGCGCCGCTCAGCAGGTTCGGCCCGTGGCAGAGGGCGCCCTGGAGCGCCGTGCCTTCGCCCGTGCGGGGGCGGGTCGGCAGGTCCGGCCGCGCGCACAGGCCTTCGCCCGTCACGGCGACGGCCGGCGCGTATGCGAGGACGACGCGATAGGGTCGCCGGACCGATTCGCCGGGCGCCGTCGTGAAGTTGGTGCGGGGGCCGACCGGCACCCGGTTCATCACCGCGGTCGTCGCCGCCCCGGCCGACGTGGCGCCCGGGAAGGGCGACCCGTTCACCACCACCTCGGCGTCCCGCCCGTGGAAGGCGTAGAGCATCTCGGTCCGGGAGTACTGCGAGCGAAGCTCGGGGTGGGTGACGCGCACGCCGCCCGGGGCACAGGCGGTCAGCGCGGACAGGGCGACGAGGGCGGCGGCATGGCGGAACGTCATGGCAGCAATCTACCTCACCGGGGCGGCCGGCGGAATTCCCCCGAAGGTCGAAGGATCCGCGACGTCCGGGTTCAGACGTCGATGGCCTCGCGGGCGAAGCGGGCGTTCTCCTGGATGAAGCGGAAGCGCATCTCGGGCTTCCGCCCCATGAGCTTCTCGACCAGCGACCGGGTCTCCAGCGCCTCGGGCTCGCCGGGATCGGGGAGGACGACGCGCAGCATCGTCCGCTTGCCCGGATCCATCGTCGTTTCCTTGAGCTGTGGCGGAGGCATCTCGCCCAAGCCCTTGAAGCGGCTGATCTCCACCTTGCGGTTGGCGAAGGTGGTCCGCATCAGCCGGTCCTTGTCCGCGTCGTCGCGGGCATAGATCGTCTTGCCCCCGCCCTGGAGGCGGTAGAGCGGCGGCATGGCGAGGAAAAGGCGGCCTCTCTGGATCAGGGCCGGCATCTCCCGGTAGAAGAACGTCATCAGGAGCGAGGCGATGTGCGCGCCGTCCACGTCGGCGTCGGTCATGATCACGACGCGCTCGTAGCGCAGCCGATCCACGTCGAAGTCCCGCCCCGAGCCGCAGCCGAGCGCCTGGATGAGGTCCGCCAGCTCCTGGTTCGCGCGCATCTTCTCGACCGTGGCGCTCGCCACGTTGAGGATCTTGCCCCGCAGCGGCAGGATGGCCTGGGTCTCGCGGTTGCGGGCCTGCTTCGCCGATCCGCCGGCCGAATCGCCCTCCACCAGGAAGATCTCGGTCCCTTCCGGCGTCGATCGGGCGCAATCCGCGAGCTTTCCCGGAAGCCGCAGACGGCGCGTCGCGGTCTTGCGCGCGGTCTCCTTCTGCGACTTGCGGCGCAGGCGCTCCTCCGCCTTCTCGATGAGCCGTTCGAGGAGCGACGAGGCCATCTGCGGATCGGCTGACAGCCAATGGTCGAACCGGTCCTTCACCGCGGCGTCGACGAGGCGCTGCGCCTCGGCCGAGGTGAGCCGCTCCTTCGTCTGGCCCTGGAACTGCGGCTCGCGGATGAAGACCGACAGCAGGGCGGCCGCCTCGCCGAACACGTCGTCCGCGGTGACCAGCGCCGCGCGGCGGTTGCCGACGAGTTCGCCGTAGGCCTTGAGCGCGCGGGTCAGCGCGCCGCGGAGGCCCGCCTCGTGCGTGCCGCCCTGGGGCGTCGGGATGGTGTTGCAGTACGAATGGGAGAAGCCCTCGTCGTCCTCGGGCCACGCGACCGCCCACTCGACCCGGCCGGCCCCGTCGGGGAACTCCGCCTCGCCGGCGAAGGGGGCGGGTGTCAGGGTCTTGCGGTCCTCCAGCGCGGCGGCGAGGAAATCGCCAAGGCCGCCCGGGAAGTGCAGGGTGGCGCTCTCCGGCACGTCGGGCGCGCGGGTCACGCCCGGGTCGCAGGCCCACCGGATCTCGACCCCGCGGTAGAGATAGGCCTTCGACCGCGCCAGCCGGTAGAGCCGGCCCGCCTCGAACCCCGCCGCCTCGCCGAAGATCTCCGGGTCGGGGTGGAAGCGGATGGTCGTGCCGCGGCGGTTGTGGACCGGCCCGATCTCCTGCAACGGGGTCCGGGGGGCGCCGCAGGCGTACTCCTGAACCCAGAGCCGCCGGTCCCGCGCCACCTCGACCACCAGGCGGTCGGACAGGGCGTTGACGACCGAGAGGCCGACGCCGTGCAGGCCGCCGGACGTCGCATAGGCCTTGCCGCCGAACTTCCCGCCCGAATGCAGCGTCGTCAGAATGACTTCGAGGGCGGACTTGCCGGGATACTTCGGATGTTCGTCGATCGGGATGCCGCGGCCGTTGTCCCGCACCGTGAGAACGTCGCCGGTGCCGAGTTCCAGGTCGATGCGGGTGGCATGCCCCGCCACCGCCTCGTCCATCGCGTTGTCGAGGATCTCAGCCGCCAGATGGTGGAGCGCCCGGTCGTCCGTTCCGCCGATGTACATGCCGGGGCGTCGGCGGACGGGTTCCAGCCCCTCCAGCACCTCGATGTGTTCTGCGGAGTAGCTCTCGTCCTTCCGGACGGCGTTCTGGAAGAGGTCGGACATGCGCGCACTATGCCCACGGCCACCGGAGCTTGCAAGCGGTGGAGGCTGCGGTCGCTTGGCGCCACTAGATCTTGGGTTCCCGGTCATGGCGATGTCGATGTTCGTGAAATGTTCCTATCAATATAGGCCCCCGTGGCCGTCCCCGTCAATCTGCGCTAGCGTGCCGACCATCCATACGGAGCCGCCATGACCGACGACATCTCCGAACGCTTTCCGGGCGAGGGTGTCGCGCCCACGTTGCGCACCTTCGCCGCGCCGAAGGACGTCAACATCAACGGCGACATCTTCGGCGGCTGGGTGCTCTCCCAGATGGACGTCGCCGGCGGCGTGGTCGCGGCACGGCGCGCGGCGGGCCCGGTCGCGACGGTCGGGATCGAGGCGATGACGTTCCACCGCCCGGTCCTGATCGGCGACGAGGTGAGCCTCTACGCCACCGTCGTCCGCGTCGGCCGCACCTCGATCCGCGTCAAGATCGACACCTGGGCCCGCCGCGGCTTCGGGGCGGAGACGGTGAAGGTGACCGAGGGGCTGTTCACCTACGTCGCCATCGGCCCCGACCGCCGGCCCCGTCCGGTCGATCCGGAAGGCGGTGCGACGTGACCGACTTTTCGGGTGCGCCCCTGCGGACGGTCGAGGTGCTCGGCCGCACCGTCGCCTGGTCGGTCACCGGCGCCGGGCCGGAGCCGGTCGTGATGGTTCACGGCTTCGGTGGCGACCATCTCGGCTGGTTGCTGGTCCAGCCACAGCTGGCGTCCGTCGCCACCACCCATGCCATCGACCTGCCCGGGCACGGCGCCTCCTCCAAGGACGTCGGGCCCGGCGATCCCGCCTTCTTCGCCGAGGTCGTGCTCGGCTTCATGGACGCGCTGGGGCTGGCGTCGGCCCACCTCGTCGGGCACTCGATGGGCGGCGGCGTGTGCATCGCCGCGGCGCTGGCGCGCCCGGACCGGATCCGCTCGCTGACGCTGCTGGCCCCGGCGACGCTCGGCAGCCACGCGAACGTGGCCTTCGTCGAGGCCTTCATCGCGCTCGACCGGCCGGAGCAGGTGCGCCCGCTCCTCGCCCAGGTGTTCGCCGATCCCAAGATCATCAGCCGGCAGATCGAGGATCTGGTGACCGCCTACAAGCGGACGCCCGGCGTGACCGAGGCGCTGCGGACCATCGCCGACGCGCTGTTCCGGCGCGACGGGACGCCGAAGGTCACCTATCGCGACCGGCTCGGCGGCCTGCCGATGCCGGTGCGGCTGGTCTGGGGCGAGGCCGACCGGATCGTGCCCGTCGAGGCGGCGGACGGGCTCCCGACGAACGTCGTCGTCACGCGCGTGCCCGCCATCGGCCATGCCCCCCACATCGAGGCGCCGGCGGCGGTGACGCGCGCGGTGCGATCGGCGATGGGGATGTGAGGGCCCGTCCCCGGGCCCTCATGCCGTCGGCAGCCGGTGGTCCCTGTAGGTCTCGCGGATCTTCGTCTTCAGCAGCTTGCCCGTCGCCGTGTGCGGCAGTTCGTCGGTGAACACCACGTCGTCGGGCATCCACCATTTCGCGACCTTGCCCTCGAAGAAGGCGAGGATCTCCTCCCGCGTCGCGGTGCTTCCCGCCTTGCGGACGACGACGAGGAGGGGTCGCTCGTCCCACTTGGGATGCTGGACGCCGATGGCCGCCGCCTCGGCGACGGCAGGATGCGCCATGCAGATGTTCTCGAGGTCGATGGAGCTGATCCACTCGCCGCCGGACTTGATCACGTCCTTCGACCGGTCGGTGATCTGCATGAAGCCGTCGGCGTCCAGCGTCGCGACGTCGCCGGTGTCGAACCAGCCGTCCTCCCCGAAGGCGGGGGTCTTCCCGTCCTTGAAGTACTCCGACGCGATCCACGGGCCGCGCACCTGAAGGTGGCCGAACGCCATGCCGTCGCGTGGCAGTTCGCGATTGTCGTCGTCGGTGATGCGTGCCTGGACGCCATAGATGACCCGGCCCTGGCTGAGCCGCACCCGGTTCCGGGCCTCGGCGGGTAGGTCGAGGTGCTTCTGCTTCAGCGTGTTGACGGTGCCGAGCGGGCTCATCTCCGTCATGCCCCAGGCGTGCAGCACGTCGACGCCATAGGTGTCGCGGAAGGTGTCGATCATCGCGGGCGGCGCCGCAGACCCGCCGATCACCGTGCGGTTCAGCGTCGTGAACCGCCCGCCGACCGAGGCCACGTGGTTGAGGAGGCCGAGCCAGACCGTCGGCACGCCGGCGGAGAAGGTCACCTTCTCGGTCTCCAGAAGCTCGTAGACCGACGCGCCGTCCATCTTCGGACCCGGGAACACCAGCTTCGAGCCGACGAGCGGGACCGAGTAGGGCAGGCCCCAGGCGTTGACGTGGAACATCGGCACCACCGGCAGCACCGCGTCCCGCGCCGACAGGTTCATCACGTCGGGCTGCACCGACGACAGCGAATGGATGACGGTCGAGCGGTGCGAATAGAGAACGCCCTTGGGGTTGCCCGTCGTGCCCGAGGTGTAGCAGAGCGACGACGCGGTCCGCTCGTCGAACTCGGGCCATTCCAGACGGTCGGAGTGGGAATTGATCAGGTCCTCGTAGGCGATGACGTCCCGCAGCTTCGTGTCGGGGATCGAGGCCCGGTCCGCCATCACGACGAAGCCGCGCACACCCTTCAGATGATCGGCCAGCGCCTCCATCAGCGGCAGGAACGTCAGGTCGAGGAGGACGTAGCGGTCCTCGGCGTGGTTGACGATGTAGGCGATCTGCTGGGGGAAGAGGCGGGGGTTGATGGTGTGGCAGACCGCGCCGATGCCGGAGATCGCGTAGTAGGCCTCCAGGTGCCGGTAGCCGTTCCAGGCGATGGTCGCCACCCGGTCGCCCATGCCCACGCCGAGGCCGGTGAGCGCGTTGGCGAGCTGGCGCGCCCGCCGGGCGAGGCCGCCGTAGGTGTCGCGGTGGATCGGCCCCTCGACCGTCCGCGACACGATTTCCCCGTCGGAATGGTACAGCTCGGCATGCCGGAGGATGGACGAGATCAGGAGGGGCTGGTCCATCATCAGGCCGTGCATCGTGGTCTCCTCCGCGATCGCGCGGGTCTTGGGACCCGTCGTCGTCCCCGGTCGGGAACGTTCGACCGCAACATTCGCCGGATGGCAGGTCTGCTGTAAAGCCCTTGGACCGGGTGCCCGCGGCTCGTCCAAGGTGCCGCGGATGACCTCCCTCGCAGCACCGTCCGGAGCCGCGCTCGTCCGCGGCATCGCCGTCTATCTCGGCGCCATCTTCGCCGGCGCGCTCATGGACGTGCTGATCAAGCTGCTGTCGGCGGGCTATCCGACGGGACAGATCCTGTTCTTCCGCAGCGTCGTGGGCGTCGTCCCCATCCTCGTGATGGTCTGGGCGAACGGCGGGGGCTGGGCCGCGCTGCGCCCGCGCCGGCCGATCGCGTGCCTTCTGCGCGGGCTGGTGCAGGCCTGCGCCGCCGGAACCTTCTTCGTCGCCTTCCGCTACATGCCGCTCGCCGATGCCTATGCGATCGGCTTCACGGCGCCGCTTTGGATCGCCATCCTGTCCGCTCCCTTGCTGGGCGAGCGGGTGGGCCCCGCGCGATGGATCGCCATCGTCGTCGGCTTCGCCGGCGTGCTGGTGATGATCCGGCCGGGATCCTCGGACGAGACCGTGTTCCTGCTCGGCCCGATCATGGCCCTCGTCGGCGCGTTCCTCTACGCGCTGGGCGCGGTCCTGATCCGGCGGATCGGCCGCGACGAAACGACATCGGCGATGGCGTTCGCGACGAGCGTGGCAATCATGGGCGCGGCGGCGCTGCTGCTTCCGTTCTCGCCGGAGGATCCGACGCTGGCCGGCATCTTCGGCTGGCGGACACCCGGATGGCAGGATCTCCTCGTGCTGGTCGTCACGGGCCTCCTCGGCGGGGGCATGACCATTCTTTTCACCGAGGCGTTCCGCACCACGCCCGCCTCGCTGATCGCGCCGTTCGAGTACACGGCGATGATCTGGGCCGTGCTGTTCGGCTTCCTCGTCTTCGGCGACCGTCCCACCGCGTCGCTGTTCGTCGGCGCCGCCATCGTCATCGCCAGCGGGCTGATCTTGCTGCGCGTGGAGACGGGTGGCGGGCGCGTGCGCCGGTCGTGACAACGGGGTGACCGCCCCGCACCGGTAAAGGCGCGTTAACGCGCGCACCCTCCCCATGGGCCATCGACAGGACGGATGGGCCCATGACGACGGTTTCTCTGCCGGACGCCGCCTCCACGGCGCCGCCGCGCCCGACACGGCTCGGCGGCCTGCTGGTCGCGGCCTTCGCCTTCTCGGCGACGGCCAATCTCCTCATGCTTGCGGTGCCGCTCTATTCGCTGCAGGTCCTCGGCCGGGCGATCCCGGGCCACAGCCTCGAGACGCTCGCCTTCCTCACCGGCGTGACGGTGCTGGCGCTCACCCTCGCGACGCTTCTGGAGATCGTCCGGAGCCGCATCCTCCAGCGGGCGGCCAACCGGCTGGAACTGGCGCTCCGCCGCCCCCTCCAGCGCGAGGCGTTCGCCGCCGGTCAGGCGCAGCGGGCGGCGGACCTGTCCGAGGCGCGGGGGTTCCTGTCGCGGCCGACCATGGCGGGGCTCCTCGACCTGCCGTGGGCGCCGGTCTACGGCGTCGTGATCTGGTGGATCCATCCGCAGATCTTCGCGCTCGCCGCCTTCGGGGCCCTGGCCGTCGTCGTGCTCGGCGTCGTCTCGCACCATCTGACCGAGCGCCAGGCCGACGCCGCGCGCGAGGCGGTGCAGCCGGCCGACCGGATCGCATCGGCGCTCGCGGCCGATCCCGGGGCCGGGCGCGCCATGCGCGCGGTGGACGGGATGCTCGACCGATGGATCGCGGCGACCCAGGCGGGCAACGCGCACCTCAGCGATGCGGCCGACCGCGGCGGCCTGCTGGGGGCGCTGACCCGCTGGGTGCGCACGCTGATCCAGATCGGCGTGACGGGGATCGGCGCGATCCTCGTCATGGACCAGCAGCTCTCGCTCGCCGGCATGATCGCGACGTCGATGCTCGTCGCGAAGGCCATGATGCCCTTCGACATGGTCTTCGGGGGGTGGACCGGCGTGCTCCGGGCGGCCGCCGCGGTCCGCCGGCTGCGGGGCGTCGGCCGCGCGTTGGAGACGGACGGGGCCCCGGTGGTCCCGTCGGCCGCCGGATCCGGTGCGCGGGTGTCCGTC
>CANGXM010000159.1 GCA_947457845.1 Rhodospirillales bacterium
CACCTCCCGCAACGCCACGCCCGCCGCCGCGAGCGGCGCCCCGACCGCGACGAGGGCGATCAGCGGTGCCGAACGGACGGCGGCGCCGAGCCCCAGGGGCACGCCCGTTGGCACCGGCACGCTCGGCGCGAAGAGGTGGCCGTGCCCGAACGCGGCCCACCAGGGCGCGTCGGCCGGCCGCTGCCGCCGGCGGACCGCACCCAGCGCCAGCGCCGCGATGGTCGGGACCAGCAGGTCGGGAAGCTGGAAGTTCCGGTAGCGGCCGTCGACGACCAGCATGACCGAGCAGAAGAGGCCCCACAGCGCCAGCAGCAGGAGCGCGGTCGACCCTGCGCGCAGGAGCGCGGCCTCCCACCCGGGGAGGCCGGGATCGAGCGGGCCGCGCAGGAGCGTGGAGAGACGGGGCGGCGGCCCCGCCAGCCGGCGCGCGATCGCGCGGACCGCCGCCGCGGCGACGAGGATCTGGAGCGCCCAGACCGTCCACGCCTCGGCGATCTGATAGGGGACGAAGTTCTCCCGCGCGGCGACGAGGCCGGAGGCGACCAGCGCGCTCGCCAGAAGCTGCGCCGCCGCGACGAGGATCACGAGACCGGTGATGCCCATGGCGCCGGCGCCGAGCCCCGCGAGGCCGACGAGCGCGAGCGCCGCCCCGCCCACCGCCGCCACGGCCGCGTGGCGCGGCCAGCGCGGATCCTCGGAGACGGGTCCGGCGAGGTCGAACTTGTAGGCGCGGTCGGAGGACAGGAGGCCCCATTTGGCACCCATGGTGCCCTCCAGCCGCTCCTTCCAGCGCTGGTCGAAGGCCTCGATGATGTTGTAGTCGAACCCCTCCGAGCGGGCGAGCGACACGAAGCGCGAGACGAAGGTCGCCTTGTTGACGAGGCCGGGGACCGAGGGGCCGCGGCTTCGGCCGGCGGTCGGCCAGCCCGTCTCGCCGATCATCACCGGCTTGTCCGGCCAGCGGTCGCGGATCTGCCGGTAGGCCCAGCGGACGTGGTCCTCCATGTGCGCGAGGCCGCCGGGCAGGTCCTCCCAGTAGGGAAGGATGTGGATCACGAGATAGTCGACCTCGCCCACGATCTCGGGGAAGCGGACGAAGTTCTCCCAGACGTCCGCATAGCCGACCGGCTGGGACACGGCACCCTTCACCCGCCGGATGTGGGAGACGAGGGTCGGCAGGTCGGTGTCCTTGCGCAGCAGCACCTCGTTCCCGACGATCACCCGGGAGATCACGTCCCGGTTCTCGTTGGCCGTGCGGATCAGCTGTTCGACCTCGGCCTCGTTGTTCGGGCGCAGCGGACCGATCCACGCGCCCGCCGTCACCGTCATGCCGAGGCCGCGGGCGATCTCCGGCACCACCTCCAGCCCCTCGCGGCTGGTGTAGGTGCGGATGCCCTCGACCTGCCGGGAGAGCAGGCGCAGGTCCTCCTCGATCTCGGCGCGCGAGGGATAGACGCGGGTCAGGGGGCTCTGCCCGTCGCGGAAGGGCGCGAAGGAGACCGACTGGATCTTGCCGCCGGGGGGCGGCGGGATCTCGACCGGCCGGTTCGGCCACCACCAGCCCGCCGCGTTCAGGATCGCAGCCGCGGCCAGCACGGCGAGGACGACGGGGATGCGCATCGGCGGGCGGGTCCGGTGTGTGCGGCGGACCGGGCGACCGGACAGGGGTCGGCCGGCGGGGTGGGCAGGCTCCGGCAGGGACGAACGTCCCGGCCGGCCGATTCTTCCCCTCAGCGGCGGACGAAGGCGCCGAGCGGGCCGCGGAAGCTCTCCTCCGCCCGCGCGTCGAGGTCGTCGACGAGCTGGCGGACCAGCGCGTTCAGCAACGCCTCGCGGTCGCCCAGCGTCGCCCCCTCGGCGATCGTGCGGCTGCGCTCGACGGCGGCGCTGAACGTCCCGCTCGCCCCGTCGCGCTCCGCCTCGATCGTGATCTCGATCCGGCCGTCGTAGCGTTCGGTCTGGTCACGGCTGACGATGCCGGTGATGCCCTGGGTGCGGGGCAGGGACTGCTCGGTGATCCGCCCGTCGGTCACGATGACGCGGGCCGTGCCGCGGGTGCCGGTGGCGCGCAGGCGCTGTTCGGCCCATTGGCGCACCGCGTTGACCGGCGTGGTCGGGGCGAAGTGCTCCACGAAGGGGCTCGCGAGCGACGACACGTAGCGGTTGTCGAACGTCACCGACGCCACGTCGAGGGCGACCGGACGGAAGCGCGTCACGTCGATGTCGGCGAGCGGCGGCGGCGGCCGGGTCGGCGCGCAGGCCGCGGCGGCCAGCGCCAGCAGCAGGACGGCGGCGGTGCGGAACGGTCCCGGCATGTCGGCATCCCCCGGACGGCTGTGAGATGCGCGTTTAGCATGCGGCACGCAGGTGCAGCAAGCGCATGCCGAACGTGATAGGATGCCTCCATGCGCATGTCGACCCGCAGCCAGACGCCCGTCGTCCTCGCCGTCCTCGCGGCCGTCGCCGCCGTTGGGACGGCGACGCCCGCCGCCGCGCAGTTCATGTCGCGGACGAACCCGAACCACCTGTCGCCGCGCGACCCGATCACGGGCACCCGCACGCCGGACGAGCAGCTGTCGCGACCGCAGCCGCCGCTGGGCATGGTCGCGTACCGCCTCCCGTGGAAGCGGACGGAACTCGACAAGAACGGCGTGAAGTACGACGACGAACTGTCGCGCCTGTGCCGCCGGGGGCTGTTCGGCCAGCGGTCCGACGGGCTCATGCGGGCCTCGATGCGCGACGGCTGGATGGGGCTCGCCTTCGCCGACGGCCGCAACCTGAAGGACAGCGCGCGCGTGGCGCAGCCGGGCAACGCCTTCCTGATCGACCTGCAGGACACGTCGAACTGCACCGTCCGCGTGATCGACGCCGGCCTCATCGAGCGGTACCGCGACGGCGGCGGCCAGGCGAACGGGCAGCCGCCCGCCGAGGGCAACCGGACGGCGACCGCGGCGCGCCCCGCGCAGGGCCGATGACGGTGCCGCCGCACGCCCCGCCGCCCGCCCCGCCGCACGCCCCGCCATTGACAGTCCTTCCGGCGCGGCACACCCTCCCGGCCCGATGCTGAACGTGCATGCCACCTGCGTCGCCGTCGGCGGTCGCGCCGTGCTCCTCCGGGGACCCTCGGGCGCCGGCAAGTCCGATCTGGCGCTGCGCCTGATCGACGGCGGGGCCGTCCTCGTGGCCGACGACCGCACCCTCCTCGACCGGGAGGGCGACCGGGTCGTCGCCCGCCCGGCGCCGGAGATCGCCGGTCTGCTGGAGGTGCGCGGGGTGGGCCTGATCGAGGTTCCCCACGTTCCCGCCGCACCGGTCGCGCTCGTCTGCGACCTCGTGCCGCCCGACGGGTTGGAGCGCATGCCGGAGCCCGACGGGGTCGGGATCCTGGGCGCCAGCCTGCCGCGCGTCCGGCTCTGCGCGACCCACGCCGGGGCGGCGGCCGCGCTGCGGCTCCTTCTGGCCGGGGCGCCGGTGCGCCACCCCACCACCCTGCCCGCCTGAACAGAAAGGCGCCCGCGATGTCCATCGAAGGGTCCCAGCGCGTCGTCCTCGTCACCGGCATGTCGGGCGCCGGGCTCTCGACCGCGGCGAAGGTGATGGAGGACCTCGGCTACGAGGCGGTCGACAACCTGCCGCTCGGCCTCGTCGGCGCCCTGGTCGAGCAGACGGCGGGCAGCGGCCGCCCCCTCGCCGTCGTGGTCGACAGCCGGAACCGGACGTTCACCGCCGATGCGCTGGTCGGCGTGCTCGACGCGCTGCGCCGTGTCCCCGACCGGGAGGTGCGCCTCCTGGTGCTGGACGCGACGGACGAGGTGCTCCAGCGCCGCTTCACGGAGACGCGGCGCCGCCACCCGCTGGCGGTGGACCGGCCCGTCGTCGACGGCATCGCGCACGAGCGGGCGATCCTCGGCCCGCTGCGCGACCACGCCGACGTCACCATCGACACGTCCGACCTCGCGATGCCCGATTTCCGGCGCATCGTGCAGGGGCATTTCCGGCTGGGCGCGGCGCGGGGCCTCTCCGTTTTCGTCCAGTCCTTCTCCTTCAAGCTCGGGCTGCCCCGCGAGGCGGACCTCGTGTTCGACGTCCGGTTCCTGCGCAATCCCCATTACGATCCCGTCCTGCGGCCCATGACGGGACGGGACGCGCCGGTCGCCGACTACGTCGCGGCCGATCCGGACTTCGAGGGGTTCTGGACACGGCTGACCGCGCTGATCGGCCCGCTCCTCCCGCGCTACGCGCAGGAGGGCAAGAGCTATCTGACGATCGCCGTCGGCTGCACCGGCGGTCGGCACCGGTCGGTCTACACGACGGAGAGGCTCGGCGCGTGGTTGCGGGCGACGGGCATCGACGTGGGGGTCGCGCACCGCGACCTCGAACGCCACGGCGTGCGGCCGGGCTGAGCGGATCGGGACGGGGAATGGGGTTCGAGACATGATCGGGATGGTCCTCGTCACGCACGGTCGCCTGGCGGAGGAGTTCCGCCTCGCGCTGGAGCACGTGGTCGGCCCGCAGGAGGCCGTCCGAACCATCTGCATCGGTCCCGAGGACGACATGGAAGCGCGCCGGGCCGAGATCCTGGCGGCGGTCGACGCGGTGAACGGCGGCCAGGGGGTCGTGCTGCTGACCGACATGTTCGGCGGCACGCCCTCGAACCTTGCCATCAGCGTGATGAAGAAGGATGCGGTCGAGGTAATCGCGGGGGTCAACCTCCCCATGCTGATCAAGCTGGCGAGCGTGCGCCGGACGGAGCCGCTGGCCGAGGCGGTGATCGCCGCGCGCGAGGCCGGCAAGAAGTACATCGCCGTCGCCTCGGCGCTGCTGGACGGCTGATCCCATGGACGTTGAGGCCGCCGTCACGATCACCAACCAGCGCGGGCTGCACGCCCGGGCCGCGGCCAAGTTCGTGAAGCTGGCGGCGACCTTCGACGCGGAGGTCGAGGTCCGCAAGGGCGACGCGGTGGTGAACGGCCAGTCGATCATGGGCCTGATGATGCTGGCCGCGGGGCCGGGGACGCCCCTGCGGTTGACGGCGACCGGACCGCAGGCCCAGGCGGCGATCGACGCGCTCGCCGACCTCGTGCGGCGCAAGTTCGATGAAGACTGACAAGCCGCCGACCGAACGGATCCTCAAGGGCTTCGCCGTCTCCGCCGGCATCGCCATCGGGCCCGCGCACGTGGTGGAGACCGGCGCCACGCCGGTTCCCGAATACGCCGTCACCGAGGCCGACGTCGAGGCGGAGCGGGCCCGCTTCGCCGAGGCGGTGGCGAAGGCCCGCCGGCAGATCCGCAAGCTCAAGGGCAAGGCCGGGACCCTGCCCGAGGCGGCGGCCGAGGACGTCGGCTTCCTGCTCGACGCCCACCTCGCCATGGTCACCGACAGCCGCCTCATCCGCGGCGTCGACCGGCGCATCGCCGCCGACCGGATCAACGCCGAGGCCGCGGTCCAGGCCGAGATCGCCTCGATCGCACAGACGTTCCAGGCGATGGACGATCCCTATCTCGCCGCCCGCGTCAGCGACGTGCGCGAGGTCGGGACGCGGCTCATCCGCAACCTGCTGAAGAATCCCTACCGCGCCTTCTCGGACCTGCCCGAGGGCACGGTCATCCTGGCGGAGGAACTGACCCCCGCCGACACGGCGCTGCTCGATCCGCGTCGGATCGCGGGCTTCGCGTCGGTGCTCGGCGGCGCGCAGGGGCACACGGCGATCCTCGCCCGGTCGCTCGGCCTGCCGGCGGTCCTCGGCACGGCGGGGCTGCTGCAAGGGGTGCAGACCGGCGCCCCGGTCGTGGTGGACGGCATCGGCGGTCTCGTCATCGTCAACCCCACGCCCTCGACGCTCTCCACCTATGTCGAGCGGCAGGCCGCGATCGAGCGCGAGCGGACGGCGCTGCGCCGGCTCGCCCGCCTGCCCGCCGTCAGCCGCGACGGCGTGGTGGTGAACCTCCAGGCGAACCTCGAACTCCCGCGCGAGGTGGTGGCGGCGGTCGAGAACGGGGCGCAGGGCGTGGGCCTGCTGCGCACCGAGTTCATGTTCATGAACCGCGAGGACCTGCCGGACGAGGAGGAGCAGTACCGCACGCTGCGCGACATCGTGGTGGGGATGGCGGGCCGGACGGTGACCGCGCGCACGCTCGACGTGGGCGGCGAGAAGCTGGCCGTGGCGCTCGAGGGGCGCTACCCCGAGCCCGCGAACCCCGCGCTCGGCCTGCGCGCCATCCGCCTGTCCCTGCGCGAACCGCGGTTGCTGGAGACCCAGCTGGCCGGGATGGTGCGGGCGGCCGCGCACGGGCCGCTGCGCATCCTGCTGCCGATGATCTGCACCGGGCACGAGGTGACCCAGGTGCGGCAGATGCTGACCGGCGTCGTCCGCCGGCTGCGCCGGCGCGGCGTCGACGTGCCGCCCGACATCCCGCAGCTCGGCGTGATGATCGAGGTGCCCGGCGCGGCGCTCGCGGCCGACGCGCTGGCCCGGGTCAGCGACTTCTTCGCCATCGGCACCAACGACCTCACCCAGTACACGCTGGCGATCGACCGGTCGGACGAGCAGGTGGCGGCCCTCTACGATCCGCTGCACCCCGCCGTCCTCCGCCTCATCCAGTTCACCTGCGAGGCGGCGTTCCGCGCGCGCATCCCGGTCAGCGTGTGCGGGGAAATGGCGGGCGATCCGCGCCACACGGCGCTGCTGCTGGGGCTCGGCGTGCGCGACCTGTCCATGGCGCCGACCCGCCTCGCCGCGGTGAAGCAGCGGCTGCGCGGCATGGACGTGCAGGCGGCCGAGCGGCGGGCGCGGGTGATCATGGACCAGTCGGACCCCGGCCGGATCGCGACGCTGCTGGACGACTTCAACGGCGCGGCCTGAGGGGGCGCGGCCTGAGGGGGCGCGGATCGACCCCCGCCCCGCCCCTCACCCGCCCCCGTGGGAGAGGGAACGGAGGATCGTCTCCGCGAACGCCCCCTCGCCCCCGGCGCGGGCGGGCGAGGGGTCTGCGGGGGCCGGGCGGAGGATCGCGTCCGGCGTCGCCGCGGCCAGCCGCTTCAGCCGGTCGGCGAGGCGGATCGCCAGCGCGAGGATGGTGAGCGTGGGGTTCGAGGCGCCGCCCGTCGGAAAGACCGCGCTGGAGGCGACGTAGAGCCCGCGCTGGCCGAACACCCGGAGATCGCGGTCCACCACGCCGTCGCGCGGGTCGTCGGCCATCCGGAGCGTGCCGATGTGGTGGTAGAAGTCGGCCACCTCCGCCCGCCACCCCGCCTCCCGCAGCCAGGGCGCCGGCATCGCCGTGCCGAGGCCGAGGCGCCGGAACTCCGCTCCCACCGTCTCGGCGAAGACCTCGAAGGTCCGCCGGTCCCGTTCGCCGAGTCGCCAGCCGATGCGGGCGCGGCGCTGGCCCAGCGCGTCGCGCGCGTCGGACAGCGTGATCCGGCTCTCGGGATCGGGCGCCTGCTCGACGTGGGCCCACACGAAGATGCGGGACCCGCGGGCGGCGGGAAGGCGGCGGCGGACGAGGCGGTGGAACGCGATGCGCGCGAGGTCGGGCGCGTGCCGCAGCATCGCCCGCCCCTGCGGCAGGACGGCGTCGCCGCGCCCCTCCCGTAGTGCCGCGTAGAAGTCGCGGACCGAGGCGAAGACGGACCCGTCGGGCGGAACGAACACGAGTTCGGCGGTCGCGTTCAGCACCTCGCGCGCCATCTGCGCGGGCGGGGCGAGGGCCACCTTGGGGAACAGGCGGCCCCGCCGGCGGTAGACCGGGCGGAAGAGATGTGCGAGACGGTCGAAGTCGGGCGACAGGATCTCGGCGCAACGGGCGGTCGGATGGTCCATCAGGAACCGACCGACGAGGTCCCGTTCGTTTCCCAGCGACGGGCGGTCCGGCCGGTCGGAGGCGAGGAGGAGGCGCGCGCTCTCGATGCCGCCGCAGGCGACGACCACGAACCGCGCGGCGACCGTCCCCCGGCGGCCGCGCGGCGACAGGATCTCGACGCGGTAGGGGTCGCCGGGCCCCGCCGGCTCGCGGATCGCGGCGGCGGTCGCGCGGACGAGGAGGCGGATCGTGCGCGACGCCTCCACCCGGCGCCGGAAGGCGGCGTTGAAGTCGCGCCGCTTCGCGAGCCAGGACATCTGCGGCCACAGGAGACCGGGGTCGAGGGCCGGCGGCACCAGGCCGAGATGGGTCCAGCCCGCCCCGTTGTAGAGTTGGCCCGTCAGGCCGAGGTAGCGTTCGGCCCGGGCGTAGTGGCGCGCCACCTCCCCGTGGGGGATCGGCCAGCCGCTGTGCGGAACCCAGGGCCGGCGCTCGAAGTCGATCGGGTCCAGCGGCAGCGCCTGCCCGGCCCAGAGGGTGGTGGCGCCGCCGAAGACCCGGGCCCGGCCGGCCCGCGCGCCGGGGAAGGCGAGGCCGTCGATCTCGCAGCCGTCGAGGTCGGCCAGCGCGGGGTCCGGCGCCGTCCCGCCGCTCTCCAGCAGCAGGACGGACAGGCCGCTGTCCTCGAGTTCCAGCGCGAGCGCGATGCCGGCCGCTCCGGCGCCGACGACGCAGACGTCGGCCTCCGGGCGGTCGGGGGCGGCGGCGGTGTCGAAATCCAGGCGCATGGCCCCTCCGTCGGGAACGGGCCGCAGGATGGCGCCGCCGGGCGCCCGCGGGATCGGCCGCGGTCGGGGGATGACCGGACGCACCCCCCCCGATCGAAGGGCGTAACACCGCGACGCCGGGGTCCGCCGGACGCACCGTCCCCGGTCGATGGTGGAATTCCGGACGACCGCTGGCGACGCCGGGTCGGGGGGGGCACCGTCGGTCCCGTCGACCGGCCGGGGAGTCAATCGATGCGCATCGCCTTCATGAACAACTACGACACGCTCCGGCACGAGCGGCAGTGGCGCGAGGCGCCGGACCGCTATCCCTCCCACCATCTGTGGGGCGTCCCGCACCTGCGTCGGCTGGGCTACGCGGTGGAGATCCTGCCCTACGCCGACGACGACACGCGACGCACCTTCGTCGGCCATGTCGGCCTTCTGGGCGATTCGGTGCAGCAGCGGCTCGTCCTGCGGAACCGGCGGTCGCTCGATCTCGTCTACAGCGGCCACCAGAACAGCGCGCTCGGACTGGCGGCGCTGCGCCGGCTTGGCCTGTTCGACGTGCCGCTGGTCGGCGTCCTGCATCGATCCTACGCGCCGGGGCTGAAGTCCCGCGCCTTCGTCCGCACGGTGCTGGCCGGCTACGACCGGCTCCTCGTCTTCTCCGACGGGGTGCGGCGGGCGATCCACGCGGACTTCGGCCTGCCGCTCGACCGGCTGTCGGTGATCGACTGGGGCATGGACCTGCGGGCGGCGGACTGGACCCCGCCGGACCCGGCCTCCGGCGCGGGCGCGTTCGTGCTGTCCGTCGGCAAGACCTTCCGCGACTTCCCGACGATGATCGCCGGCCACCGGGCGACCGGCGTGCCGCTGCGCGCGATCGGCTGGAGCAGCGTGGACGACCCGCGGGGCGAGCGCCTCCCGCCCTGGATCGCGGTCGAAGGCACCGCGGTCCCCTGGCCCGACCTCGCCCCCCTCTACCGGGCGTGCCTCGCGGTCGCGATCCCGGTCGATCCGGCGCGGGCGCGGGCCCCCGCCAACACCTGCGGGCTGACCAGTCTGCTCGACGCCATGGCCTTCGGCCGCGCGGTGATCATGACCCGGGTGAACGGGCAGGCGGTGGACGTGGAGGCGGAGGGCATCGGCCTTCACGTGGAACCGGGCGACGCGGAGGGCTGGGCCGCGGCGGTCGCGCGGCTGCGCGACGACCCCGCCGCGACCGCCGCGATGGGGCG
>CANGXM010000160.1 GCA_947457845.1 Rhodospirillales bacterium
CCGTCCCGCCAACCGCAAGCCCCCCATCTGGAAACCCGCGACGCGGCGGAAGGGCGAACCGCGTCCTCACAACCCAACGGAGAACAATCACCACGCCGAAGCGGGAACTTCAGGCCGATCGTGCATGATCCGGGCTAGAAGCTCGACGATCACCCCCTCAAAGAACGCCGGTCCATTCTGGAGGATACGGTCCAGAAGTTCCGTTCGGAGGGCAACCTGCGTAGCATTAAATGCCGTGTCGATAACTTCCTCGGGCGTGGCGTCGGGGGTGACCCCCTGCACCGTCTGGCCGACGATCTCCTCAGTCTGGCCAGCACGGTAAAATTCTCGGAACGCCGGTACGGACAGTAGAAATTGGTTATCCAGCTTCGTGGGCGGGTGGGCGAGCAGCGCTACCCCTGCAGCACTCGCGAAGAAACGCCCACGCCTAGGCGATTCCAGATACCCTGCCTTTGTTAGGTAGAACTTGGCCCAATGAAGCCGGTTATGAAGAACCCTTTGCTTCCCACTCGGAAGTATTCGCTCGCGCTCTTCCTCCGAGAGGGAAAACATTGCCGCGATTTCAGCTTCCGCAAGCGGCACAGAGGCCTCGCCTTTGGCCGCAATCTGCAAGATGGGAAGCATGAGCGACTGGTAATCAGGAATTGGCACCTACGTCTCCCGAGTTGCATTTTCGCAATGCGGTAACAGTATGCGGTTTGGAACCATGGTGGGAACCACCGTAACCGCTACCATCAGAGGTGCTGTCACAGAACACGACGTCACCGAACTCCTGCAATCAGGCGACCGCTGCGGCGCCATCCTGCTCACTCATGCGCCTGCAAGGGGCGCACCTTGACGCGATCGGGAAGCACGGTGACCAGACGGCCCCGCAGGGACCCCGCGACGGACGACAGCGCCGCCGCGACGCGGTCCCCCCGCTCGCTCGCCGGAAGCGAGCCGATCAGCAGCAGCACGATCCCGATCGACGGTTTTCCGAAACGGACGGTCAGTTCACCGAAGTCCTTGTCCGCCGTGAGGACGATCCTGTCCTCGTCCAGGGCGAGCGCCAGGATGTCGTCGTCGCTCAGCCGACGTTCCGGCCCGACGAGGACCCTGATGTCGTGTCCGCTCTCCCGGAGGCGCAGAGCCACCGTCGCCGGAACGCAGACGTCGGCGAGGAATGCCTCTGCTCGAACGGTCACCCGGCGTCACTCCGCCGCGACGATCCGTTCGTCGGCGATGTAGTCCGCCGCATACGCCTGCGCCGCGCGGACGTCATCCGCCGTCAGGTCGGGGAAGTCTGCGAGGATCGTCGCGAGGGCGTCGCCGGCGCCGAGGTGGCGCAGGATCGTCTCGACGGGAACGCGGGTGCCGCGGATGACCGGCTTGCCGGTCATCACCTTGGGGTCGCACGAGATGCGGGGATGGCGCACGGGACCTCCTGACGCGAGGGCATGAGGACGAGCATAGCACATCCCGCCCCCCGTCACCCCTCCCCCAACCGCACCAACCCCACCGGCGCCTTCGGGATCGCCGTCTCCGGCGAGGGCGGCGCCAGGTCCTCGTAGAGCGCGCGCGCCTCCGCCGCCGGCCCCCGCCGTTCAGCCAGGGCCAGCACGCGGATCGCGCGGACGTGGCGGCCGAGCGTGAAGGTGAGCACGTCGCCCGGCTTCACCGCGTGGCTCGGCTTCTCCACTACCGTCCCGCCCACGCGGATGCGCGTCTCCTCGCAGAATGCCTGGGCGCGGCTTCGGGTCTTCACGAACCGCGCGTGCCAGAGCCACTTGTCGAGGCGCTGGCGCGTTTCGGTCACTTCGCCCCCTCCAGCGCCCGGAGACCCGCGAAGGGCCCGTCGGGCGGCGGCGGGCGGGGGGGCTTCGGGCCCTTCTTGCCCTTGCGGCGCCAGACGATCGTCTCCCCGTCCCCGGCGATCACGGGCTTCCAGCCCAGCGCCTCCATCACGTCCGGCAAATCGTCGGGCGTGGCGCCGATCGAGGCGGCCAGCGCCGGCGTCGCCTGAAGCGTGCCGCCCTTGTGCTCGGCGTGCAGGCGGCGCTCGAACCGCTCGCGGATGTCGATGCGGATGGCGCGGGGCCCCGTGCGCGGAAAGCCGATCGCCTCCCAGAAGGCCCCGGGCGCCTCGGCGTCCGCCGGAACCGACACCCGGCCCGCCGGCGGCACCGGCGGGGGCAGGGGGAGCCCCTTCCACACCGACCACAGCAGCGCCTTCAGCGCCGTGGCGCGCGGCTTCAGCAGCGCCGGCAGGTGCACGTAGCTCGACCCCAGCACCACGCCGAGCCCGCCCAGCACCAGCCGGTCGTGCCGGCGCAGCCCGTCGATGAGCGCGTCGAGCGGCGGGCGCGGCAGCGCCCCCAGCGCCTCGACCAGCTGGAAGGCGAGGCCGCGGGCGGGGCCGGAGAGGTCGGCCTCCCGCACCTTCAGGAGCGGCGCCAGAACGGCCGCGATCTCCGCCTCCGTGCGTCGCTTCAGGCGCCGGTGGATCCGTTCGCGCTCGGCCGGCTCCAGAAGGTCCTCGTGGAACCCCGCGAAGCCGGGCGCGAGCGGACCCGGGCCGGGCACGAGGCGGGCGACCACGGCCTCCTTCCAGGCGACCGTCCCGTCGGGGCGGAGCGCGAGGTCCCCGTCCTCCGCCGTCTCCACCGCCCGGATCCGACGCGCGATCTCGTCCTTCAGCGCACGCCGGGCGGCGGCCATGGCCTGGCGCGCGTCCTCGGGCGTCATGCCCGTCTCGAGCGCGAAACGGAAGCCGTCGAGCCGGCCGACCGGATGTCCTTCCACCAATACCTCCCCGTCCGCGCGGACGGCCCCCAGAAGATCCCCGCCGCCCTTGAGCGAGCGCGCGAGCACGGCCGAGCGCTTGTCCACGAACCGCTGGGTCAGCCGTTCGTGCAGCGCGTCGGACAGCCGGTCCTCGATCGCCCGCGTCCGCTCCTGCCAGTGGGCCGGATCGTCCAGCCACTGGGGCCGGAACGACACGTAGGTCCAGGTGCGGACGTGGGCGATGCGGGTGACCAGCGCGTCGATGTCGCCTTCCGTCCGGTCGAGGCGCTCCACCTGTTCGGCCACCCAGTCGACCGGAAGGCGACCGGCGCGGGCGAGGTGGTGGAACACCTGCGACAGGAGGCGCGTGTGCGCGTCCGACATCATCTTGCGGAAGTCGGGGATCTGGCAGACGTCCCAGAGGAGGCGCACCGCGTCGCGCCCCTCGGCCGCGTCGCGCACGGCGGGATCGGCCGCCAGCGCCACGAGCGCCAGATGGTCGTCCGCGTCGCGCCCGCGGATCAACTCCGGCCGCGGCGGGCGGCGTTCGAGCGCGCGCAGAAGGTGGACCGGCGAGCGCCAGTCCAGGTCGGCGTTGCGCCAGGAGATCGCCTTCAGCGTGTCGAAGGTGTGCGTCTCCACCGCCATGACCAGTTCGGGGTCGAGTTCGCCCAGCTCGTCCGTCGTGCCGAAGGTGCCGTTGGCCATGTGGCGGCCCGCGCGGCCCGCGATCTGCGCCACCTCGGTCGGGCGCAGCCGCCGCGGGGTCTGGCCGTCGAACTTGGTCAGCCGCGCGAAGGCGACGTGGTCCACGTCCATGTTCAGGCCCATGCCGATGGCGTCGGTCGCGACGAGGTAGTCGACCTCGCCCGACTGGTAGAGCGCCACCTGGGCATTGCGGGTGCGCGGGCTGAGCGCGCCGAGCACCACCGCGGTCCCGCCCCGCTGGCGGCGGATCGTCTCGGCCATGCCGTAGACGTCGGCGGCGGAGAAGGCGACCACGGCCGATCGCGGCGGCAGGCGGGTGATCTTGCGGTGCCCGGCGTAGGTCAGCTGGCTCATCCGCGGGCGGCCGACAAACTCCGTCCCCGGGACGAGGCGCTGGATCAGCGGGCGGATGGTGTCCGAGCCGAGGAACACCGTCTCCTCGTAGCCGCGGGCGTGCAGCAGCCGGTCGGTGAAGATGTGCCCGCGCTCCGGGTCGGCGCAGAGCTGGATCTCGTCGACCGCAAGGAAGGCGACGGTGCGGTCCAGCGGCATCGATTCGACCGTGCAGACGAACCATCGCGCCTCGGGCGGGACGATCTTCTCCTCGCCCGTCACCAGCGCCACCGTCTTCGGCCCCTTGGCCCGTGCGATGCGGTCGTAGTTCTCCCGCGCCAGGAGCCGCAGCGGGAAGCCGATCATGCCGGTCCTGTGCGCGAGCATCCGCTCGATCGCCAGGTGTGTCTTCCCGGTGTTGGTCGGCCCGAGGACCGCGACGACCCGGGAAGACGGGGCTTCGCGCTGCGTCATGCAAGGAGGATCGGCGCTGGCGGGGGCCGTTGCAAGGGTCCGCGGCACCCCCTCCCGATGGTGGCCCCGATCGATCGGTCGGCGTATGGTCCTTCGTCGCCACATCGACGCCAGCGCACGGAACCGACATGATCCGCCGTCTCCCCATCGCCCCCGCCCTTTTCGCCGCGCTGGTCGCCGTCGCCGGTACCGCCGTGGCGCAGCCGGTCCGCCCCACGCCGGAGGGGGCCGCCCGCCTGAAGGCGATCATCGACGCGGAGTGGGAGCGCCTCGACCAGCTGATGCCCGAGGGCTTCGTCTTCGCCCGCGACGGGACTGTCTCGGTGGAGATTGCGGGCATGTCCTACCGGGTCCGGATGCCCCGCACGCGCCTGAACATGATGGGCGAGGCGTCGCTCGACCTGGGGGTGATGGAGGCGATCGGGCGGCCCGGGCCGGACGAGACGGTCGAGCTGACGTCGCCGCTGCCGGGCCTCGTCCCCGCCCGCGAACTGGCCTCCGGCAAGACGCTGGCGGAACTGCGGATCGGCAACGGCACCTCGCGCGTCGTCTATTCGATGCGGGACGGGCGTGCGGCCTCGAGCGCGACCGAGGCGAACGACATCGGCCTCGCCATCACCGGCGACGACACGAAATCGCTCACCGTCTCCCGCATCGCCTTCGAGGAGCGCGGCACGACGCTCGCCGACGGACGCCGCGACGACGAGAGCCAGTTCACGATCGAAGGGGTCGAGTTCACCGACACGCAGTCCGACGCCTACGTCGGGATCGGCCGCGTCGCCGCCCGCGGGCGCAGCAAGGGGGTCGACCGCGCCGCGGTCGAGGCGCTCAACGTCGGTTTCGCCGCCTTCGCCCGCGCCGCCGAGCGGGGCGAGGCCGATGCGGGTCGCCTCCTGCCGCTGATCCCGCGCCTGCGGGACGTCGCCGACGGGATCGAGGCGACGGTCGAGATGGCGGACATGGCGGTCTACGCGCCGGACGGGACCGGGCTCGAGCTGGGTCGCCTCGCATACGGCGCCGCCGTCACCGGGCTGCGCTCGGGCTGGTCGCGGGTCGAACTCGGCTTCTCCCTCTCGGACCTCGCGTTCGACGGCATCCCCGTCCCGGAGGCGGCCGTGCCCGAGCGCATCGCGCTGCGCCTCGCGCTCGACCGCATCCCGAACGCCGTGATCGGCGACGCGGTGCAGGAGCTGACCGAGCGCGCGGCCAAGGGCGAGGATCCGACGCAGGCGGCCCCCGCGCTCGGCCTCGGCCTCCTCGGCGCCCTCACCCAGGCGGAGACGGAGTTCCGGATCGAGGAGGCGGCGCTGATCACCAGCGCGTTCGGGCTCTCCGCCGACGGTGCCGCCAAGCTCGACCCCGCCTCGCCCATGATGGCGACCGCCACCCTCGGCGTGACGCTCAGCGGGCTGGAGCGCGTCGGCCCCCTTCTCGACGAACTGCCGATGATGAACCCGCGCGAGCGGACCGACGCCCGGGCGGTGCTGGCGCTGATCCAGGCGCTCGGCCAGCCGGCGAGCGACGCGGGGGGCAAGCCCGCCCGGCGCTACGTGTTCGCGGTCGATCCCGCCGGCCGGCTCACCCTCAACGGCGCCGACCTGCAGCCGATCATCGAGAGCATCACCCGCATGGTGCGCTGAGGGCGGGGAGGACCGCCCTCGATCGGTGACATGGGGGCGGCGCGGGCCGCCCTCGAATCTCCAAGATCGCGCATCAGGGTGGCCGCTTCCGTTGCCGGAGCGTCCCATGATCCCGCGTCACCTCCTCGTCCGTTCGGCCCTCGTCGCGTCCCTGGCCCTCGGCCTCGCCGGCCCCGCGCAGGGCCAGGGCGCCGCCACCGTCACCATCACCGGCCTGGAACAGGCGGTGGAGGCCCTGCGCCCACGCCAGGGCCAGCAGGCGTCGCGGACGCAGGCCGATCTCGTCACCGCCCTGTCGATCCTGGCGCTCGTCGGCAAGCAGGAGGGCGGCGGCCGCACCTATCGGCTGGAGACGACGGCCGACGGCAAGCTGCTGGTGAACGGTGCCGACGTCAGCCCGCTCATCCGCATGTACGAGACCCAGACGGGCGGCCAGCGGCGATGACCGCCAGCGTTCAGGTCGTCCGCATCGGCCGGGCGGCGCCCTGCCCGGTGATCGCCTCCAGCCGTTCGCGCACCGCGCGGTGGAAGGCGACGGCGTCGGGGTCGAAATCGGCCTTCGGCCGCGGCTCGGGCTCGAAGTGCCCGAACCGGTCGACGCCGCGCACCAGCATCGCCGTGTCCTTGACGGGGGCGAGTTGGCGCAGGCGGGTCGGGATGTAGCGGGCGGTGAAGCCGATCCGCCAGTCGTCGGCCCGGTTGGGCTCCGACCCGTGGACGATCAGCACGTGGTGCAGCGACATCTCGCCGGGCGCCAGCACCACGTCGACCGCCACCGCCTCGTCCACCCGGGCCGCGACCTCCTGCCCGCGGGAGAGCAGGTTGTCCGCGTCGAAGGTGTCGGCGTGTTCGAGGCGGGTCCGGTGGCTGCCCGGAACCACCCGCATGCATCCCGACCGCGGCGTCGACGGCGAGAAGGCGATCCACGCCGTCACCACCTCGTCCGACGACAGGCCCCAATAGGTCGCGTCCTGGTGCCAGGAGACGAAGGCCGGATCGCCCGGCCGCTTGGCGAAGAAGCCGGACGCCCAGCACAGGATGTCGGGACCCAGCACGCTCTCGACCGGATCGAGCACCCGCGGGTCGCGGATGAGATCGTCGAGCCACGGCAGGATCAGGTGCGGGCGCGTGTTGACCGCGCGCGTGAGGGTGCCGCCCTCGCGCGCGAGCAGCCGGTCGAACTTCGCCCGCAGGTCCGCCACCTCGGGCGCGGAGAGGACGGGGATCGGGAAGACGACGCCGGCCTCGCGATAGGCCGCGAGGCGGGCGGGATCGAGGCCGTTCGCCATCGCCGCCGCCCTCAGGACGCGCCAACGGGCGGGGCGAAGAACAGGGTGCGCATCTCGCGCTGGGTCTCGTAGATCGAGCCCGACCGCTTGGGCGGCGGCAGCGGCAGGCGGACCGGCACGGCCGACGTCCGCGGCACCGCCATGTCGACGTCGCCGCAGACGATCCGCCCCTTCCAGTCCGCCCAGTCGGCCGGCTGGGAGGCGGCGCAGATCGGCCAGGCGTCGGCGGCGGTGTACTGGAACAACAGGAGCCGGCGGGGCTTGTCCGAGGTGTTCAGCGCCGAGCCGTGGATCGTGCGGACGTGGTGGACCGAGATGCTGCCCGCCCGCCCGACGCAGGGGACGGCCGTGGAGAAATCGACGCCCGCGGTCGCGGGGTCGATGGCGCCGACGAAATGCCCGTCGAGATGGTGGTCGAGCACCGGGCCCCGATGGCTGCCGGGGATGCAGAGCAGGGGCCCATTCTCCGGCGCGCAGTCGTCCATCATCACGCCGACCGCGCAGAGATCGTCGTTGGTGTGCGGATAGAACGCCCAGTCCTGGTGCCATTCGACGGCCGAGCCGAAGCCGGCCGACTTCATGTTCAGCTTGGAGGTGTCGAACCGTATGGCGGGCGCCACCAGCGCCCGGAGCACGGCCAGGATGCCGGGGTGGCGGACGAGGCGGTCGTAGACCGGGTCCACCGTGTGGGGCAGCTTGATGCGCCGCACGCGGGGATCGGCAGGGGTGTGCGAGGGCTCGAGGTCGTAGACCGCGTCGCTGCCGGTCACCGCTGCGGCCCCCGCGACGATGCGGTCGGTGGCGGCGCGGAGATCCGCCACTTCGGCCGGCGACAGCACGTCCGGCACCACCACGAAACCGTCCCGCCGATAGGCGGCGACGAGGTCCGGTGACAGGGTCATGGGTCCCTCCCGTTGGTCGCGAGGAGATCGGCCACCCCGACCGAGGCGGCCGCCGCCGCCATCTCGTTCCAGGTGGCGGGGTCGACGGACAGCCCGCCGGCCATCGCCGCCGACCGGCGCGCGCGCTCGGGGTCGCCCGGAAGCAGCACGCCCGGATCGGTCGCGACCCAGGCGGCCAGCGCCTCCACCCGCTCGGCGTAGGCGTCCGCGCCGGCCAGCGCCGCGGGATCGAAGGCGATGGTCAGCATCGAGTTCGTCACCGACGCGATCGACGCGCCCGACTGGGTGAACCCGCCAAGCAGCGCGCCGGCCAGGAGTTCGACCGCCAGCGCCAGCGCCGATCCCTTGTGTTCCCCGAACGGGAGCAGCGCGCCGAGCGGCGTGCGGAACATGACGGAGGGGTCGCCCGTCGGCCGGCCGTCGGCGTCGAGGAGGTAGCCGTCGGGCACCGTCTCGCCCTTGGCCATGGCCACGCGCATCTTGCCCATGGCCCAGCGGCTGGTGGCGAAGTCGACCACGATCGGCTCGGCCCCCCGGCGCGGGAAGGCCGCGGTGAAGGGGTTCGTCCCGAGGCGCGCCGCCGCCCCGCCGTGGGGCACGACCACGGCGCGGGTCGGCACGTTCACGACGTGGAGCGAGACGAGACCGGCGGCCGCGCACTGTTCGGCCCAATGGCCGATCCGGCCGATGTGATAGGCGTCGCGCAGGCCCACCGCGGCGAGCCCGTGCCGGCCGGCCCGCTCGATGGCAAGCGCGGTCGCCGCGTGGGCCATCGGCTGGCCCGGGCCGGATCCGGCGTCGAGGAGGACGAGCGGACCATCGTCGCGCACCACCGTCAGGCGCGCGTCGAGCCGCATCTCCCCCGCCCGCATGGCGGCGACGTAGCCCGGCATCAGCCCGACGCCATGGGAGGGGTGGCCCCGCAGATCGGCCTCGACGAGGTGCCGGGCGGTGACGGCGGCGTCGTCCGCCGCCATGCCGGCGTTCGCGAAGACCGCGGCGAGGCCGCGCTCGAGGCGGTGCGGATCGACGATCATCGCGGCCCCCTTCAGATCGCCACCGTCATCCCGCCGTCCACCGTCACGACCGTCCCGGTCGTGAAGGAGGCCGCGGGGGAGACGAGCCACAGGGCGGCCGCCGCCAGCTCCTCCGGCCGACCCCAGCGACCCATCGGGATCCGGCCGGCGATGCGGTCGTGGAAGGCGGGGTCGGCGGCGCGGGTCGACGCGTTGCCGTCGGTCAGGAAATAGCCGGGCGCCAGCGCGTTCACCGTCACCCCCGCCGCGGCGAGTTCGACCGCCATCACCCGGACGAGGCCGAAGAGCCCGGTCTTGGCGGTCGCGTAGCCGACCATGCCCGGCCGCACGATCATCCCGTTGATCGAGGCGGTGAAGAGGATGCGGCCCCAGCCGGCCGCGACCATCGCCCGACCGGCCGCGCGGGCGAGGCGGAACTGGGCCGTGAGGTCGGCGCCGATCACCCGGTCCCAGTCCTCGTCGGTCTGCTCCAGCGCGGGCTTGCGCACCGTCGTCGCGGCGTTGGAGACCAGCACGTCGAGCCGCCCGTGCCGGTCGAGGAGGCGGGCAACGGCGTCGGGCGCGTCGGCGGCGGCGGCATCGAAGGGCACGGCGTCGGCGTCG
>CANGXM010000161.1 GCA_947457845.1 Rhodospirillales bacterium
GCCGTCGACGTGCAGCGCGTCGGCCCAGACGAGCCGCCCCTCGCGCCGCACCTCCCACGCGTCGCGGACGAGGCCCGTCGCCATCCGCTCGCCGCGCGCGATGCGGCCCAGCACGATCATCTCGCCCGCCAGCGCGCAAGCGTCGGCGGCGAGGTCGACCCGCGTGGTGCGCCGGAGCCGCGCCCCCTCGAACAGGATCGTCTCCTGCGGCAGCCATTCGAGCCACGCCCCGACCCCGGCCGACAGCCGGACGTCGACCGTCGCGTCGGGCCCGGCGGAGCGGTAGACCTTCTCCGCCGCCTGCATGGTGACCAACGCCCGGGCGCCGTCGCCGGCCGTGGCGGTCACCGCCATCCGGTCGCCGCCGACGATGCCGCCGGACGTGGTGGCGACGACGGCGGTGGTCGGATCGCCCTTCGCCGGCGTGGGGAAGAGCACGCGCAGCGGGTCGTGGTGGTAGAGGTGCGCGAGCCGGGTGACCGGCCCGTCGGCCTTGAAGCCGATCTCGGCGGAGCCGGCGACGAGGAGGCGGGGTGCGGGCGACCCCCTCTCCCTGTCCCTCCCCCCGGGGGGGGGAGGGAACGCGGCGGCATCGGTCGCCGAAACCACTCCCCTCCCCCCCCCGGGGGGAGGCGCCGGGGGAGAGGGGGTCACGGGCACCACGCCCCCCATCTCGGACCGTGATCCGGGACCGGCCGTCCGCGTCGTCGATCTGCTCGATGGGCCCATCCGGGACGATCTCCCCACGATCCATGACCGCGATGCGCCGGGCATGGTCGCGGGCGGAAGCGAAATGCTGTTGCACCATAAGGATCGCCGTCCCGCCCCATCCGTGCAACAGCGAGATGACACGCGCGTTCAGGCGGAGCCGGGTCAGGCCCGCAGAACGAAGGGCAGCCAGCGCCGCCAGTCCCAGGGCATCATCTCGTGGACGCCCGGCCGCAGGTGCCACGCCAGGGCGCCCGCGTCGACCGCTGCGCCGGGCACCATCACCACGCGGGCCGGCGGCAGGTCCCCGATCCCCCAGGCCGGGGCGGCGGCGCGCAGCCCCTCGTACTCGCCGCGCGGATCGGCCCACCAGTTCTCCGAGGCCGAGGCGACGTAGACCCGGCGCGGGGCGGCGCAGGCGACGAGATGATGCTGGTCGACGGGCAGGTCCTCCGGACGGGCGGCGGTCGTGCGCAGGTCGCGGGCGCCCCAATGCGGGAACCGGCCGGCCATGTGGACCAGCGTCTCCCCCAGGTTGCGGCGCGAGAGCGAGGGACCGCCGGCGCCGCCGTTGTTCACGAGGACGGCCGCCGGCCGCGGATCGCTCGCCGTCGCCCACAGAACGGCCTTGGCGAGGCGAGAGTGGCCGGCGAGCGTCACGCGGGCCGCGTCCACCTCGGGCAGCCGCTCCGCCACGTCGACGAGCCGGGAGGCGGCCCAGGCCCACAGCGATATGGCGCCCGGCCGACGCGGTCCGTCCGTGAGGCCCATCAGCGGCCTGACCCCGTGGATGAACCAGGCGTCCGGGTGGTCCGGGCACCAGGAGCCGTAGCCGGTCAGCAGCAGCCCGACGCCTGACCGCAGGATCAGGTCCACCGGCCAGCGGTAGGCATGGACGCCGCGGATCTGCTCGGCGAGGCGGCCGGCGACCAGCCCGTGGGTCGCCACCCCGCCGACCACGGCCGCGGGGTCGAGCGGGAAGCCGTCGCCGGGCACGATCCCGGCCGGACCGAGGAAGGAGAGGCCGGCCACCACCGGCACCGGCCCCGTCCGCCCGGGCGGCAGCCACAGCCCGGCGTCGACCGTGAAGGTACGCGGCCCGCAGGCCAGCGTGATGGCGATCCGCTCGAAACCCTCCCCCTCGACCGGCGCGCGGGTGATCGACAGCCGGTCCGGCGGCGGCGGGACGGGGCCGTAGAGCGCGTCCGCGAACAGGTCGCGCCAGCGCCCCTGCGCCGCACGGAGCCCGCCCGGACCGCGGCCGACGTCGAGCGGCGGCAGGACGACGGGTCCCACGGCCGCCTCGTCCACGTTCGGCGGCGGCAGGCCGAGGGCCCAGGCCTCCTCCGCGCCGATGCCGCCGGGCGGGAAGCTCACGGACGGACCGCGCCGTTGACCGGCAGCAGGATCGAATAGAGCGACGTCGTCCCGCAGATGAAGAGCCGGTTGCGCTTCGCCCCGCCGAAGCAGACGTTGGCGACCACCTCCGGCACCTTCACCTTGCCGAGCAGCGTGCCGTCCGGGTGGTAGCAATGGACCCCGTCGCCGGCGGACGTCCACATCCGCCCCTCGGTGTCGAAGCGGAACCCGTCGAAGAGCCCGGCCGTGCAGACCGCGAAGACGCCCCCGCCCGACAGGCGCCCATCGGCCCCCACGTCGAACGCGCGGATGTGGCGCGGCCCGTCGGCGACGTTGCTGGCGCCGGTGTCGGCGACGTAAAGGCGCCCCTCGTCCGGCGAGAAGGCGAGGCCGTTGGGGCGGACGAAGTCGTCGGCCGCCACCTCGCAGGCGCCCGTCGCCGGGTCGATGCGGAAGAGGTGGCAGGCGCCGTACGCCATCTCGCCCCTGTTCCCCTCGTAGTCGCTCTCGATGCCGTAGGCGGGATCGGAGAACCAGACCGACCCGTCGGACTTCACGACGGCGTCGTTCGGGCTGTTGAGCGCCTTTCCCTTCCAGTGGTCGGCCAGCACGGTGATCGACCCGTCGTGCTCCGTGCGGGTGACGCGCCGGTTCCCGTGCTCGCACGACACGAGGCGCCCCTCGCGGTCGACCGTGTGGCCGTTGGTGAAGCCGGCCGGCTGGCGGAAGACGCCGACCGTGCCGGTGCACTCGTCCCAGCGCAGGATGCGGTCGTTGGGGATGTCGGACCAGACGAGGTAGCGGCCGGCGGCGAACCACGCCGGCCCTTCGGCCCATCGGCAGCCGGTGTACAGGCGCTCGACATGGGCGTTGGTCTTCACCAGCGGCCGGAACCGCGGGTCGAGGATCTCGAAATCGGCGGCTGGCACGGGCGTCGCTCCTCCTGGTTTCATCGTCGGCGACCAGTCGACCACGGGACGGCGGTGATTGGGAAGAGTCCTCGACCTTTCGCCCTGCTTGACACGATCGCTCGAATTTGAAACGTTTTGGAGAAACAAAAACGTTTTGGAAAAGCCTCAGAGGGCCATGATCGTTCGATGAGCGGGCTCCGGAAGCTCGCCGCGTCGCTCGGACTGTCGATCACGACGGTATCCCGGGCGCTCGACGGCTACACCGACGTCGCCCCCGCCACGCGGGAGCGGGTGCGGGCTGCCGCGGCCGCCACCGGCTATCGCCCGAACACGGCCGCGCGGCGCCTGCGCCTCGGCGCCACCGAGACGGTGACGATGGTGGTGCCCGGCGATCCGGGCCAGTTCGCCGAGCCCCTCTACCTCGAACTGCTCGCGGTCTGCGGCGGCGTGTTCGACGCCGCAGGGCTCGACCTGACGGTGCTCGCCGCCCGTCATGGCGCCGACGAGATGGCCGTCTACCGCCGGCTCGTCGAAGGGCGCCGGACCGACGGGTTGATCGTCGCCCGGACGCGCGTCGACGACGCCCGCATCCGCTGGCTCGCCGACCAGGGCTTCCCCTTCGTCGCCATGGGGCGGACGGAACTCGACGTCCCCTACGCCCATGTGGACGGCGACGGCGAGGCGGCGTTCCGGCGTGCGACCGAGCGGCTGATCGCGCTGGGCCATCGCCGCATCGCGCACCTGGGCGGCCCCGACGGCTTCACCTTCGCCCGGTTGCGCCGGCGGGGCTGGGCGTCGGCCATGGCCGACGCCGGCCTCGGTGGCGACGGATACCTCGAGACCCCCCTGACCGAGACCGGCGGGGCCGAGGCGACGCGCCGGCTCCTCGCCGGCGCCGACCGCCCGACGGCCCTCCTGTGCGCGACCGACCGGATCGCCGTCGGCGCCATCGGTGCCGCGGCCGCGATGGGCCTCGTCGTCGGGCGCGACGTGTCGGTCGTCGGCCACGACAACCTGTCGCAATCCGCCTTCACCCAGCCGCCGCTCTCCACCATGGAGCTGTCGATCCGCGGGATCGGCAAGCGGCTGGCCGAGATGCTGATCGCGCGCATCGGCGGCGCCGACCCGCGCGACCTGTCCGAGATCTGGCCCGTCGAGGCGGTCGACCGCGCCTCGGTCGGACCCCCGCCCGACCGGTCCTGACCGGCGGATCCACCGACGGGAGCCGGGACAAGGCTCCGTCACACAGAAGAGGAGGAACGGACATGCGGACGAATCTGAGGCGGCTCCTGCCCGCCGCGCTCCTGGGCGGTGCGGCGATGCTCGCCGGCGGCGGAGCGATCGCGCAGGACACGGTGTTCCTGTCGACGCAGCTGCGCCCCGTCGAGGAAGCGACGAAGATGCGCCAGATCATCCTGCGCGACGCGCCCGGCCGGGTGACCTACGTGGTCGACGAGCCGGCGCCGATGACCACCCGGATGCAGGCGGAACTCCAGGGCGGCAGCCGCACGGTGAGCGTCGTCGGCGCGGCCCACGGCGAGCTGCTGCCGCTGATGGACTTCGACGGGCTCGAGCCGGTCGGCGACCTCGCGGCGCGCCTCGCCGACCGGGGCATCCCCGCCCCCCTGATGGAGAGCGCCAAGCTCGGCAAGGATGCGCCGCGCTACATCCCGTGGATGCAGGCGACCTACATCATGGTCGCCGACAAGCGCGCGCTGGCCCACCTGCCGGCCGGCGCCGACGTGAACGCGCTGACCTATGCGCAGTTGGCCCAGTGGGGCCGGAACCTGCAGGAGCGCACCGGGCGGCGCCTGATCGGCTTCCCCGGCGGGCCGACCGGGCTGATGAACCGCTTCTTCCAGGGCTTCCTCTACCCGTCCTACACGGGCGGCCTCGTCACCACCTTCCGCTCGGCCGAGGCCGAGGCGATGTGGGCCGACTTCAAGGCGCTGTGGGCCACGGTCAACCCCAGCTCCACCAGCTACAACTTCATGCAGGAACCGCTGATGGGCGAGGAGGTGTGGGTCGCCTTCGACCACGTCGCCCGCGTGATCGAGGCGCTCCGCACCGCCCCCGACCGGTTCGTGACCTTCCCCGCCCCCGCCGGCCCCAAGGGCCGCGGCTACATGGCGGTCGTGGCCGGCCTCGGCATCGTCAAGGGCGCGCCCAACCGGGCGGGTGCGGAGGCGCTGATCGAGTACATGACCCGGCCGGCGACGCAGGTGCGCGTGGCGGCGGAGTTCGGCTTCTTCCCGGTGGTGAAGGCCCAGCTCCCGGCCGACCTGGCGCCCGGCGTGAAGCTCGCGGCGGAGGGCGTGGACAAGACCCAGACGGCCCGGGACGCGCTCGTCTCCCTGCTGCCCATCGGCCTCGGCGCCCGCGGCGGCGAGTTCAACAAGGTGTTCATCGACACCTTCACCCGCATCGTCATCCGCAACGAGCCGATCCGCGCGGTGCTGGACGCCGAGGCGCAGAACCTGAGGGCGATCATGACCGCCACCAACGCGCCGTGCTGGGCGCCGGACCCGGCGTCGACGGGCGCCTGCCCGGTGAACTGAGGCCACGGAGGCCCTGACCCCGTCCCCTCTCCCACGGCGTGGGACGGGGGCGGGGTGAGGGCTCTGCCAGGGAGACGTCGACCATGCCCGCGCGCAGTCCGTACCTGCCCTATCTGCTGATCGCGCCGTCGATCCTGTTCCTCGCGGTCTTCTTCCTGTGGCCGTTCGCCCAGACGGTCGTCATGGCCTTCACGGTCGACGGGCAGACGTCGACGGGCAACTTCGCGCGGATGGCCGCGGACCTGAACTTCTGGCCCGCGATGGGCAACACCTTCGCGCTGGTGATCGTCGTCGTGCCGCTCCAGGTCGCGCTGGCGCTCACCATGGCGGTGATGATCCAGAAGATGACGACGGGCCGCGACATCGTGCTCTGGATCTGGACGATCCCGCTCGGCATCTCCGACCTCGCGGCCGGCCTCGCCTGGCTCGCGATCCTGTCGAACAACGGCTATTTCAACACCGTCCTCTTCCATCTGGGCATCATCTCCGGCCCCACCGGCTGGCTCTCCTACGAGACGCCCCTCACCCTCTTCTTCGCGGTGGTGGTGGCGGAGGTCTGGCGGGCGACGGCGCTGGTCTTCGTGATCCTCGTCGCCGGGCTCCAGCTGATCCCCAAGGAATACGCGGAAGCCGCCGAGGTGTTCGGGGCGAGCCCGTGGCAGCGGTTCCGCCATGTGACGCTGCCCCTCCTCAAGCCCAGCCTCCAGAGCGCGCTCATCCTGCGCACCGTGCTGGCCTTCGAGGTGTTCGCGGTCGCCTACGCGCTCGGCGGGCGGAACATCCCGATCCTCGTGGGCGAGGCCTACACCTGGATGAACGCGAACCAGAACACGGGCGTCGCCGCGGCCTACGCCGGGGTGGTGCTGCTGGTCTCCCTCGCCTCCACGATCGTCTGGCTGCGCGTCATCCGCGTGCGGCGGGAGCATCTGCCGTGACCGCGCGACGCGTGCTCTACGTCTCCGGCGTCCTGGTGCTGTGCGCCTGGGTGCTGGTCCCGATCTACCTGATCGCGCTGGGCGGGCTCGGCGGGCGCCTCGGCGTCTTCCGCTGGCCCAAGGAGTTCCTGCCGACGGGCGCGTCGGTCGACGCGATGCTGACCTTCCTCCAGATCGAGGGGGTCTGGAACGCGGCCAAGAACTCGGTCATCGCCGCGGGCCTGACGATGGTCTTCTCCGTCGTCCTCGGTGCGCCGGCCGGCTACGCGCTCGCCCGCTTCGCCTTCCGCGGGCAGGACGCCTACCGCCTGCTCGTGCTGCTGACCCGCGCCTTCCCGCTGGCGATCCTGGCGCTGCCGCTCACCGTCACCTTCATCCGCGTCGGCCTCTACGACACGCCGCTCGGCGTGGCGCTGGTCCACACGGCGCTCGCCCTGCCCTTCGCGGTGCTGGTCTCGGCCAGCCTCTTCATGGGCATCCCGCGGGAGTACGAGGAGGCGGCGTGGGTCTTCGGGTGCAGCGGCCCGGGCGCCTTCCTGCGCATCGTGCTGCCGCTGGCGCTGCCGGGCCTCGCGGCCACCTGCATCTTCGCCTTCGTCATCTCCTGGAACGAGGTCTTCGCCGCCTCGCTGCTGACGGTGCGGGAACGGACGCTGACCGCCTATCTCCTGGCGGTGCTGGCCGAGAGCCCGCCGCACTTCCGTTACGCCGGCGGGCTGCTGCTCGTGGTGCCGTCGGTCGTCTTCATCTTCGCGGTGCGCAAGTACCTCTTCTCCCTCTGGGGCATCACCAACCGCTGACGGGGATCCGACCATGGCCGACATCCAGATCGACCGCATCGTCAAGGCCTTCGGCACCGTCGTGGCGCTGGAGGAGGTCCGCCTCGACGTGCCGGACGGGGAGTTCCTGGCGCTCCTCGGCCCGTCGGGCTGCGGAAAGACCACGCTGCTGCGCATCATCGCGGGGCTGGAGACGCAGACCTCCGGCCGGGTGCGCATCGGCGGGCGGGACGTCTCCGACCTGCCGCCGCGCCGACGCGCGCTGGCGATGGTGTTCCAGAACTACGCCGTCTTCCCGCACATGACGGTGGCGGAGAACATCGGCTTCGGGCTGCGCATGCGCGGCGACGACGCGGCCACGGTGCGGGCCGCCGTGGGGCGCGCGGCCGAACTGCTGAAGATGACGCCCTACCTCGACCGCTATCCGTCCAAGCTGTCCGGCGGCCAGCGGCAGCGGGTGGCGGTGGCCCGCGCGCTCGCCGTCGAACCCGCGGTGCTGCTGATGGACGAGCCGCTGTCGAACCTCGACGCGCTGCTGCGGCTCGAGATGCGGGCCGAACTCAAGGCGGTTCTGCGCGAGGCCGGCACCACAACCCTCTACGTCACCCACGACCAGACCGAGGCGATGGGCCTCGCCGACCGGATCGCGGTGATGGAGAAGGGACGCATCGTGCAGATCGACAGGCCGGCGGCCCTCTACCGCCATCCGCGCACGCGCTTCGTTGGCGGCTTCGTCGGCACCCCGCCGATGAACTTCATCCCCGTGGTCGCGGCGGGCGGCCGGGCGATGATCGGCCCGCTGGCGGTGCAGGCCCCGGTGCGCGACGGGCCGGTGCTGATGGGGGTGCGGGCCGAGGACCTCGACCTCACCGACGACGACGGTGCGGCCCCGCTGATGGTGCGGGTGACCGAGCCGATGGGCTCCCATCTGCTGGTGACCGGCGAGGCGGCGGGGGTGACGGTGCGGGCGATGGCCCCGGCCGACGCCGACCTTCCGGCCGGGCGGCCCGTGGGCTTCCGCCCGCGGCCCGAGCGCGTGGTATGGATGGACCCGGAGAGTGGACAGGCGCTGGAGATGCGGGCATGAACGTCACGATCGAGGCGGCGAGGAGCGTCCTGCGCGCGAACGACCGCGGCGGCTACACGGTGCCGACCGCGCGCCTCTATCCCTATCAGTGGAACTGGGATTCGGCCTTCGTCGCGATGGGCTGGATCACCTTCGACGAGCCGCGGGCGTGGCGGGAGCTGGAGCGGCTGCTGGAAGGCCAGTGGGACGACGGCATGGTCCCGCACATCATCTTCCACGCGCCCGCCGACACCTATTTCCCCGGCCCCGACGTCTGGCGGACCGCGCACACGATCCCGACGTCCGGCATCACCCAGCCGCCCGTGCTGGCGACCGCCGTCCGCCGCTGCCTCGACGTGGCGACCGACCGGGCGGGGGCCGAGGCGCGGGCGGCCGCCATCTATCCCCGCCTCCTCGCCTCTCACCGCTGGTGGGCCGCCGCGCGCGACCCGGGCGGCACAGGCCTCGTCGGCATGCTGCACCCCTGGGAATCGGGGATGGACAACAGCCCGGCCTGGGACGTGCCCTTCGCCCGGGTCCCCCCCACGCCCACCACGCCGATCCGGCGCAAGGACACGGGCCATGTGGGCGCCGACATGCGTCCGACGGACGACTTCTACCGCCGGGTGATCGCGCTCATCGACCTCTACGCCGCGCTCGGCTGGGACCCGGCGCGGATGTGGGCGCAGACGCCGTTCAAGGTGGCGGACGTGGGGATCAACGCCATCCTGCACCGGGCCGAGCGCGACCTGCTGGCGCTGGCGGGGCGGTTCGGGACCGAGGCCGAGCGGGCGGAGATCGCCGACCGGCTGGAATTGTCGCGGGACGCGATCGCCGGTCTGTGGAGTTGGGATCACGGCGTCTATCTCCCCCGTGACCTGACGACGGGCGAGTTGATCCCGGTCGCGACCAGCGCCGGCTTCCTGCCGCTTTACGCCGGCGTCGCCGAAGGCACCGCCGCGGCCCTGGCGCAGACGCTCCAGCGCTGGAGGATGGTCGTGCCCTTCGGGGTCCCCTCGACCGACCCGAACCATGCGGGTTTCGAGCCGAAGCGCTATTGGCGCGGCCCCGTCTGGGCCATCGTGAACTGGATGATCGCGCAGGGGTTCGATGCGGAAACGGAACCCAAGGCGGCGTGGGGGATCCGCGACGACACCGCCTCCTTGATCCGACGCGGCGGATTCGCGGAATACTTCGACCCCACGACGGGCGAAGGTCTGGGAGGCGGCAGCTTCACCTGGACCGCGGCCGTCGCCCTCGCCTGGGGCCTGCTGGAGGATTGACGCCATGAACACCGGACGGCTCGCTGGGCGCTTCGCCCTCGTCACCGGCGCCTCGCGCGGGATCGGCCGCGGCGTGGCTGTCCGCTTCGCGGCCGAGGGGGCCACGGTCGCGATCAACCACGCCGACGACGCGGACGGCGCCGAGGCGAC
>CANGXM010000162.1 GCA_947457845.1 Rhodospirillales bacterium
GGGCCGGTGCCGGCGACTGGGCCGTGGTGCGCGCGATCGCCGTCTCCGGGGGGCGCGTGGCCGTCGATCTGCCCTGGGCCTGGGACGTGATCGAGGAGGACGGGACCCTCACCGCCGTCGGCCCGGCCGCGCAGGGCGGACCGCTTCTGCGGTTCCTGTGGATCGATGCCGCGGCGGAGACGCGCGACGCCGACGTGCAGGCGGCGGGCGCCGCGCTGCGCCGGGCCCTTCTGGTCGCGGTGCTGGGTCGGGGTGCGAGCCTGCGGACCCTGGAGGACGGCGACGTGATCGGCGCCGCGCCCGGTCGTCGTGCGGGCAGGCTCTTCGGTCGCGCGTTCGGGCGCAACCGGCGCGACGCCGGCCTGCTCCTGGTCACCTTGTGGAAGGGCCGGCGCGGCGACGCGGGACGGCTCGACGCCGCCCTCGCGGGTGCGCGCCGTCTCTAGCGGTCTGCACCCGCGACGGCAGACGTGGGCATGACCAGCGACCGGAAGTTCCTTGAAGACCGAAGGCCCGGTCGACCCGACCATGCAAGATTGAAAGTCGTTCCGTATCGACGGATCGCGGAACGCGACGACACCGCGTGACCGACCGGCGGCCCTCCGAGACCTGCGTGACCTCGGGTCGGCGCTATGCTTCGGTATCCCGGCACCGGTGCACGACCATCTCTCGCCACCACTTCAGATCGCCGAGGCGCCGCAGGCTTCGACCCGACCAGACCGGGGCCTTGACGGCGACGCCGCACCGAAGCCGGGCGAACGCCGACGGGCGAGGCATTAGCAGTGGCCGGCGGGGTTGCCGTTGAGGACGCGGACGATCGCCTCGTTCATCGCGTTCGCCGCGACCGCATCGTCGGCGGCGAGGACGGCGAGGCCGATGAAGTGGGCGAGATCGCCCAGCCCGGTCCGGTTCGCACGTCGTTCCAGTTCCACCAGACAGCTCCGGATCGCGATTGCCACATTGCGTCGGTCGTCGGTCATGACGCTGTCCCTCGTCGCGATGGTCCGGGATCGCCCTGATGCGCCGCTCCGTCCCGTACGGATGCCGCGTTTGGTGTACGACATCATGCATATGGAAAGATCGTTAAGAATTCAAGAAGGCTTTCTCAAGATCGGGGAAACGAATACTTAGATACCTATATTAATAGATTGGAAAAATCTTGGGCCGAGTCCCGGACCGATCCCCGGGCGCCGGGCGGGGCGGCCCAATGCGGCCGATGGCCGCCGCGGGCGCGAACGGAGAGGCAGGTCGCGGCCGCCCGTTGCAGGCACGGGGGACCCCGCCTATATCTCCCTCGCGAGGAAAAGCCTATTTCACCTCCGCAACATTCACCGGGTGGGGACCGCGGCGGTGCTTCCGCGTGAGGGCCGCCCCCGTCTGCCGAAGCAAAGAGGCTGACAATGGCAAAAGTGATCGGAATCGACCTCGGGACCACGAATTCGTGCGTTGCCGTGATGGAAGGGTCGTCCTGGAAGGTCATCGACAACGCCGAGGGCGCGCGCACGACGCCGTCGATGGTCGCCTTCGCCCCGTCGGGCGAGCGGCTGGTCGGCCAGTCCGCGAAGCGTCAGGCGGTCACGAACCCCGAGAACACGCTCTTCGCGATCAAGCGGCTCATCGGGCGCCGGTTCGACGACCCGGTCGTGAAGAAGGATCTGAACCTCGCTCCCTACAAGATCATCGGCGGCGACAACGGCGACGCCTGGGTCGAGGCGCAGGGCAAGAAGTACAGCCCCTCGCAGGTGAGCGCCTTCATCCTCCAGAAGATGAAGGAGACCGCGGAGGCCTATCTCGGCGAGAAGGTCTCCCAAGCCGTCATCACCGTCCCGGCCTACTTCAACGACAGCCAGCGCCAGGCGACCAAGGACGCCGGCCGCATCGCCGGCCTCGAGGTGCTGCGCATCATCAACGAGCCGACGGCGGCGGCGCTCGCCTACGGGCTCGAGAAGAAGGGCACCGGCACGATCGCGGTCTACGACCTCGGCGGCGGCACCTTCGACGTGTCGATCCTGGAGATCGGCGACGGCGTGTTCGAGGTGAAGTCGACCAACGGCGACACGTTCCTCGGCGGCGAGGACTTCGACAACCGGATCATGGACTACCTCGCGGAGGAATTCCGCAAGGAGAGCGGCATCGACCTGCGCAACGACCGCCTGGCGCTCCAGCGCCTGAAGGAGGCGGCCGAGAAGGCGAAGATCGAGCTGTCGTCGGCCGTCCAGACCGAGGTGAACCTGCCGTTCATCACGGCCGACGCGTCCGGCCCGAAGCACCTGAACATCAAGCTGACCCGCGCCAAGCTCGAGGCGCTGGTCGACGACCTGATCCAGCGTACGGTGGAGCCCTGCAAGGCGGCGCTGCGCGACGCGGGCCTGAAGGCGAGCGAGATCGACGAGGTCATCCTGGTCGGCGGCATGACGCGCATGCCGAAGGTCATGGACACGGTGAAGCAGTTCTTCGGCCGCGACCCGCACCGCGGCGTCAACCCGGACGAGGTCGTCGCCATCGGCGCCGCCATCCAGGCGGGCGTGCTGAAGGGCGAGGTGAAGGACGTTCTGCTCCTCGACGTGACCCCGCTGTCGCTGGGCATCGAGACGCTGGGCGGCGTGTTCACCCGCCTGATCGAGCGCAACACCACGATCCCGACGCGCAAGTCGCAGACCTTCTCGACCGCCGAGGACAACCAGACGGCCGTCACCATCCGCGTCTTCCAGGGCGAGCGCGAGATGGCAGCGGACAACAAGCTGCTGGGGCAGTTCGACCTCGTCGGCATCCCGCCGGCACCGCGCGGCGTTCCGCAGGTGGAGGTCACCTTCGACATCGACGCGAACGGCATCGTCAGCGTCACGGCGAAGGACAAGGCCACCGCCAAGGAGCAGCAGATCCGCATCCAGGCGTCGGGCGGCCTCTCCGAGGGCGACATTCAGCGCATGGTGAAGGAGGCCGAGCAGCACGCGGCCGACGACAAGAAGCGCAAGGAGCTGGTCGAGGCTCGCAACCAGGCCGACGGTCTGGTCCATTCGACCGAGCGCACGCTGAAGGACAACGAGGGCAAGATCCCGCCGGCCGACAAGGCCGCCGTGGAGAAGGCCGTCCAGGAGCTGCGCGCGGTGCTCGACAGCCAGGACCTCGCCACGCTGCGCGCCAGGACCGAGGCGCTGGCGCAGGTGTCCATGAAGATGGGCGAGGCCCTCTACAAGGGCGCCGCCGATCCGGGCGCCGGTCCCGCGGGCGGGGCCGGTGGTGCGGGCGGAGCGCGTGACGGGGTGGTCGACGCCGACTTCGAGGAAGTCGACGACGACAAGAACAAGAAGCGCTCGGCGTGATCGCGCCGGGCCGGTGAAAGGCGCGGCCGCGGCCGGGGCGATCCCCCCGCCGCGGCCGCGTCGCGTCACCTCGCCCGTCCACCCCTGACCCCGAGGAGCGGCGAGCCTCGCCCATGGCCAAGCAGGACTACTACGCGCTGCTGGGCGTTCCGAAGACGGCCACTGCGGACGATCTGAAGAAGGCGTACCGCAAGTTGGCGATGCAGTTTCACCCGGACCGCAACCCGGGCGACAAGGACGCCGAGCAGAAGTTCAAGGACATCAGTGAAGCCTACGACGTCCTGAAGGACGACCAGAAGCGGGGGGCCTACGACCGCTTCGGCCACGCCGCCTTCGAAGGCGGCCGCGGCGGTCCCGGCGGGGGTGCCGGCCCGGGCGGCTTCGACTTCAATTTCGGGTCGGGCTTCGCCGACATCTTCGACGAGATGTTCGGCGACTTCATGGGCCAGCGCCGCCAGGGCGGCGGCGGCGGTCGCGGTGCCGACCTCAAGTACAACCTGGAGATCACGCTCGAGGAGGCCTTCAAGGGTTCCCAGGCGACCATCCGGGTGCCCTCGCTCGGCCCCTGCGAGGCGTGCAGCGGCAGCGGTGCCGCCGGGGCGAGCCAGCCGCAGACCTGCGGGACCTGCGGCGGCGCCGGACAGGTGCGCGCGACCCAGGGCTTCTTCACGATCCAGCGGACCTGCCCCACCTGCCAGGGCCAGGGCCGCGTCATCAAGGATCCGTGCAAGTCCTGCGGCGGCGCCGGCCGGACCCGCCGGGAGAAGACGCTGCAGGTGCCCATCCCCGCCGGCGTCGAGGACGGGACGCGCATCCGCCTCGCGGGCGAGGGCGAGGCCGGGATGCGGGGGGCGGCGACGGGCGACCTCTACATCTTCCTCTCGGTCACCCCACACCGGATGTTCCAGCGCGAGGGCGCCGACCTGCAGTGTCGCGTGCCCATCCCGCTGACGACGGCGGCCCTCGGCGGCACGATCGAGGTGCCGACGATCGACGGAACCCGCGCCAAACTCCAGATCCCCGCCGGCACCCAGTCGGGCGCCCAGTTCCGGATGCGCGGCAAGGGCATGAGCATCCTGCGGAACCCCAACCGTGGCGACATGTACGTCGAGGCGGTGGTGGAGACGCCGGTCAATCTGACCAAGCGCCAGCAGGACCTTCTGCGCGAGTTCGAGAAGGCCGGCGAGGACGCCGACACCAACCCCCAGTCCAGCGGCTTCTTCGCCAAGGTGCGGGAGTTGTGGGAAGATCTGAAGGACTGAGCCGTACCAAGGAGCGCCTTGCACGACTCGCTTGCGCAACCTATTGTAACGCGGTCGGGAGCATTCATCGCGAACCATCGTGGGCAGGGCAATGACGAGGCACACGCCCATTCCGATCCGCGCGGCCAAGCGTGCGATCGAAGAGGCCGGCGAACTCTACGCGAAGGAGATCGGGCTGGTGCCGGGTGGCCCAATCAACGACTTGGTCATGGATCTGGGTGGCTCGATCGAGTTTAAGGATTTCGTTCACGACAGCCTGGACGCGGAATCCGTTCTCGTGAACGGTCCCGACGATTTCCAGATCTTCATTCCGACCTTTACGAGTCCGGAGCGTGACAGGTTCACGATCGCACACGAACTCGCGCATTTCCTGCTACACTATCCAGAGGTGCAGAAGGCGCATCACGGGGCAGGAAACAACGACGATCCCAAGATGTATGCGCGTCGCTACGTGGAGGAGACCGATCCCGACCTGCGACGGGCGGAGTGGGAGGCGAACTGGTTCGCAGCGGGGCTTCTCATGCCAAGATCGCCCGTTCTCGAAGCATTCGACAGATACAAGGGCAATGTCCAAACGCTTGCGGAAGTGTTCAACGTCACCCCAAAGGCGATGACGGTCAGACTTGCCAGTCTTGGAAAACCTTGACGTTTTTCCGCATCCATCCGTCGGATTTCACAGCGTGGACTACCATCTTCGTCTATTTGCAAGCATCGACCTTGTCGGATCGACAGCCTTCAAGCAGAAATCGATGAGGGAGCCCTTCGATTCCATCGGATCGAGTCGATGGCGCGACATCACCCTGAAATTCTACCGGGACGCCGCGAATAGATTTGATGAATACTAGCGCCAATGCAAGGTTTCGAGCTCACCTAACCTTCTTCTTGATGGACTTGGTCATTCCGGCCCAAAGGTTTGGAAAATATTAGGCGACGAAATAATCTTCGTTTCTCACATTTCATCTGTCAGCGATTTCTCACAGATCACCGAATCGTTCGTCGAAACCGTGGCCTCCCTCGCCCGACAACGGCCCGCCCCGGACCTGGACGTCAAGGGCACCATGTGGGTCGCCGAGTTTCCGGGGCTCAACGCACGGGTCTCGTTGCGTGCCGAGGCTGACGATGAGGATGCCAGCGGCGACGACGAACATTCTGCCGAGACCGACTATCTGGGTCCGGCCATCGATCTCGGCTTTCGCCTCTGCAAGTTCGCGTCGCCGGGCATCGTCCCGATCGACATCCAGACCGCCCTGTTCCTCTCTGAGGAAGGGACTGCCCCGAGCCTCGCCGAGCGCTTCATCTATCTGGGCCGGCACACCCTCAAGGGGATCGATCGGGATCGTCCGTATCCCGTCCTCGCGATCGACACGGACGAGAATGGAGGCGCGCGCGAACTCGAACGGCTCGAAGCCGATCTCGACGGGCGTGTCAGGCGCCCGGCACGCTGGGCGGTCCATTCATTCTGCAAGGAGTATCTCCTGAAGCATTTCACGCGAAAACTGCCGTACCTGTCGGGATCGGGCGTGTCGCAAACCCCGCCGACATGGATGGAGGACTGGAGACGCGACATCCAGGCGCGGCGAGAGCGGGAGGCCGCGGAGGACGCACCGCTCGCGATGATGGCCGATGCCTCGGCGGTCGATCTGACGGCATCGGCCGTTCCGTTGACGGCGAGGACAATTCTTCATGGGTTGAAAACGCCCGGCCCTTGAGCGCAGATACCGCAACCGTCACGTTCGACGGACAGTGATCGGGCCGGAGCGTCGCGATGAGGGTGGGGATCATGGGGGCCGGCGGGCGGATGGGGCGGATGTTCGTCCGCGCGTTCGCCGGGACCGAGGGGGCCGTCGTCGTCGGCGGCACCGAACGCGACGGTGCCATGGCGGGACAGGACCTCGGCACGCTCGCCGGCCTGCCGCCCCTGGGCGTCGCCCTGACGACCGATCCCGCTTCGGTCTTCGCCGTGTCGGACGTCGTGGTCGACTTCACCGTTCCGGCCGCAACCGTCGCCCACGCCCGCCTCGCCGCCCAGGCGCAGGTGCCGATGGTGATCGGCACCACGGGCCTGTCCGAGGCCGACCGGGCGGCGATCGCCGACGCCGCGCGCTCTGTCCCGATCGTGCAGGCGGCGAACACCAGCCTCGGCGTCACGCTCCTGTCGGCGCTGGTCGAGCAGGTGGCCCGCACGCTGGGGCCCGAGTTCGACATCGAAATCGTGGAGATGCACCACCGCCGGAAGGTCGACGCGCCGTCCGGGACCGCGCTGGCACTGGGCGAGGCGGCGGCGCGCGGGCGCGCGGTGGACCTCGCGGCCCGCTCGGTCCGGTCGCGGGACGGCCACACCGGCGCGCGGGTCGCCGGCGACATCGGCTTCGCCACGCTGCGGGGCGGCGACGTGGTGGGCGAGCACACGGTGATCTTCGCGGGCGAGGCCGAGCGGATCGAACTGGTCCACAAGGCGACCGACCGCGCCGTCTTCGCCCACGGCGCGGTCCGCGCGGCCGCCTGGGTGCGGACCCAGGCGCCGGGGCTCTATGGAATGCGGGACGTGCTCGGGCTGGGGTGAGGCGCGGAAGGGGCCTACAGCCCCTTCGAGCGCACCAGTTCCGTCAGCGGCACCGCCGGACGCGCGCCGACGTGGGAGATCACCTCGGCCGCCGCGATCGCGCCGAGGCGCAGGCTGTCGGCGAGGTCCCGGCCGTTCGTGTGGCCGAAGAGGTAGCCGGCGGCGAACAGGTCGCCCGCCCCCGTCGTGTCGACCAGCCGCTCGATCGGCTCCGCCGGCACCCGCACCGTCCGGTCGCCGGAGACGACGACCGCGCCCCGCTCGCTCAACGTCACCACCGCCACCTTGCAGCGGCGGCGGAAATGGTCGAGCGCCGCGTCGAGATCGTCGCCGGTCTCGAACAGCGCCGTCGCCTCGTGGTGGTTGGCGAACACAATGTCGATGTCGTTCTCCACCAGATCGACGAAGTCGCCCCGGTGGCGCTCGACGCAGAAGCTGTCGGACAGCGTCAGCGACACCTCCCGCCCCGCGTCGTGGGCGACCCAGGCGGCCCGGCGGAACGCCGCCTTCGCCTGCGGCGGGTCGAAGAGGTAGCCCTCCATGTAGGTCACCATCGACGCCCGGATCATGTCCTCGTCGAGGTCCTCGGGCCCCAGCTCCACGCAGGCGCCGAGATAGGTGTTCATCGTCCGCTGGGCGTCCGGCGTCACCACGATCAGGCAGCGCGCCGTGGTCGGGCCGGCGGTCAGCGGCACGGTGTCGAACCGCACGCCCAGCGCCCGCATGTCGTGGCGGAACACGGCGCCCAGCTGGTCGTCGCGCACCTTGCCGATGAACCCGCCGCGCCCGCCCAGCGAGGCGATGCCCGCCATCGTGTTGCCCGCCGATCCGCCGGACATCTCGATGCCCGGGCCCATCCGGCCGTAGAGCGCCTCCGACCGGTCCATGTCGACGAGCGTCATCGCCCCCTTGACCAGCCCGTTGGCGGCGATGAAGGCGTCGTCCGCCTTGGCGATGACGTCGACGATGGCGTTGCCGATTCCGACCACGTCGAGTGAGGCTTCGGTCATGGGGCGTTCCGGGGTCCGGGGGGGTGGGCGCGGGTTAGCATGGGGACCGCGCCGGAGCAAGCGCCGCCCGGCCTGACGGACGCCGGCCGGCGCACCACATCTGGCCCGTGCCCGTCCCTCTTCCGGTCCGCCGCCATGCCGCTCGTCCTCCTCCGCTCGCTCCGGGACCTCGACCTGCCGGTCGTGCGGCGGACGATGCTGCTCGCCGCCCTGATCGCGCTCGTCGTGCTGGCGGCACTGGTCGCCGGGACCTGGGCGGCGATGACCCAGATCGCCCTCGTGGCGACGGGCTGGCTCGACACGACGCTGGACGTCCTCGGCGGAGTCGGCATCCTCGTCGCCGCATGGTTCCTGTTCCCGGCGGCACTCACCGGGATCGCCGGTTTCTTCCTCGAGGACGTGGCCGACGCGGTCGAGGCACGCCATTGGCCGGAGGCCGGCGCGCCCGGACGGACCGGCCTCGCGGCGGCGCTGGCCGGCGCGCTCAGGCTGTTCGGCCTGATGGCCCTCCTCAACCTAATAGCGCTGCCGCTCTACGTCGTGCCGGTGATGAACCTCGTGGCCTTCTACGCCCTCAACGGCTACCTTCTGGGGCGGGAATACGTCGAGCTGGTGGCGTCGCGGCGGCTTGCCCCCGGTGCCGTTCGGGCGCTCCGGCGACGGCACCGGCTGAAACTTTTTGGGGCCGGGGTCACGATCGCTTTCCTTTTGACGGTGCCCGTGGTGAACCTTCTGACACCGGTGATCGCGACAGTGTTCATGGTCCACGTCTTCCACGGTCTGCGACGCACCGGTCCGTGAACGCGCCGCCGACGCCGACCCGACCGGCGGACGCGGACGGATGGAGTGGTCAGGGGGCTGGAGGTCCTATGTTCAGACGACGCAATCCGACCGGTGGCGGCGAGCCGCCGAAACCGCCCGAGCCGATGCCGCCGACCGCCGCGTCGGCATCCTCTCCGATGCCGGTCACACCCCCGCCCGTTCCGCCGGTTCCCCCCGCTCCCCTCCTCGGCGACGCCCCCGGTCGCTCGCCGCTGCCGGAAAGAGGTTACGACATGAACACACCCAAGGGCCCCTCCCCTGCCGCCCCGTCGCCCTTCAAGGCCGACATCCCGCGCCGCGTCGTCGACATCCCGGGCGCGCCCAAGCGCCCCGAGGGCGGGCAGGTCGAGGTGCGCAAGCTGATCGTCGGCCGCGACATCTCGCTGTCGGGCGAAATCACCGCCTGCGACGTCCTCGTCGTCGAGGGCACGGTCGAGGCGCGGCTGCGCGACGGGCGGACCATCGAGATCGCCGAGACCGGCCTGTTCAAGGGCTCGGTGGAGATCGACGAGGCCGACATCGCCGGCCGGTTCGAGGGCGAGATCACGGTCCGCGGCCGGCTGCGCCTGCGCGCCGGTGGCCGCATCCAAGGCTCGATCCGCTATGGCGAACTCGAGGTCGAGGCCGGCGGCCAGCTGTCGGGCGACATCCAGGTGATCGACACCGTGCGCAAGCCCGCGGTCGAGGCCCCGGTCGTCCGCGCGCCGGTCGAGACGTTCTGATCCGGCCGGACGGCGGCCCCCGCCGCCGTCCGCACC
>CANGXM010000163.1 GCA_947457845.1 Rhodospirillales bacterium
GCCGGGGGTCGAGGCCGCCGAGGAGACCGCCGACCGCCGGTCCGAGGACGAAGCCGAGCCCGAACGCGGCCCCCAGCATCCCGAAGCCCGAGGCACGGTCCTCCGGGCGCGTGACGTCGGCGACGTAGGCTGCCGCGGTCGAGAAGCTCGCCGCCGTGATGCCGGCGAGGATCCGCCCGGCCAGAAGCCAGCCGAGATTCGGGGCCAGTGCCATCAGCACGTAGTCGAGACCCAGACCGAACACGGAAACGAGGAGCACGAGCCGGCGCCCGAACCGGTCGGAGAGCGCGCCGAGCAGCGGCGAGAACAGGAACTGCATCGCCGCCCACGCGAGCCCGAACAGGCCGTAGACCTCGGCCGCGACGACGGCGTCGTCGCCGGAGAATTCGATCACGAGCCGCGGCAGCACCGGCAGGATCAGCCCCAGCGCCATCACGTCGAGCAGCACGGTGACGAAGATGAATACGACGGCGGCGCGTCGGGGGGCGGGCATCGGCGGCGACGGGGTGGACCCTCAGGCGGTCGATTGTGTACGTCATCGGGCATGATCCCGCCAGACGGGCGCGACGCGGGACATCGCACCGGAGGAAACCGCCATGCAGATCGAGGCCGCCGTCCTTCACGTGGTGGGCGCCCCCCGCCCCTATGCCGGGAGCCGGCCGATCCGGATCGAACGGCTCGCCCTCGCCCCGCCGGGACCGGACGAGGTGCTGGTGCGGATCGAGGCGGCGGGGCTCTGCCATTCCGACCTGTCGGTGATGAACGGCGACCGGCCGCGCCCGGTGCCCATGGCGCTGGGTCACGAGGCGGCCGGCGTCGTCGAGGCCCTCGGGCCCGGGGTGGGCGACCTCGCGAAGGGCGACCGGGTGGTGATGGTGTTCGTCCCGTCCTGCGGCCACTGCGGCCCCTGCGCGGAGGGGCGGCCGGCGCTGTGCGAGCCGGGCGTCGCGGCCAACGGCCAGGGCACGCTCCTGTCCGGGGCCCGGCGCCTGACGTTCGCGGGTGCCCCGATCCACCATCACCTCGGCGTCTCCGCCTTCGCGACGCACGCGGTCGTCTCGCGCCGGTCGCTGGTGAAGATCGACCCGGACGTGCCGCCGGCCGTCGCCGCCCTGTTCGGCTGCGCGGTGATGACGGGGGTGGGGGCGGTCGTGAACACGGCCGCGGTGAAGCCGGGAACGACGGTCGCGGTCGTGGGGCTGGGCGGCGTCGGCCTCGCCGCGGTGCTGGGCGCCGTCGCAGCGGGGGCGGAGCGCATCCTCGCCCTCGACCCGCTGCCCGCCAAGCGCGACCTCGCCCTGTCGCTGGGGGCCAACGACGCCTTCGACCCGGCCGATCCCGGCTGCGTCGATGGGGTGAAGGCGGCGACCAGGGGCGGCGTGGACACCGCGTTCGAGATGGCGGGCTCCGCCCCCGCCCTCGACCTCGCCTACAAGATCACCCGGCGCGGCGGCACGACGGTGACCGCCGGCCTCGCCAACCCCGCCGCGACGCTGGCGCTCGCGCCGGTGAGCCTCGTGGTTGAGGAACGGACCCTGAAGGGTTCCTACATCGGGAGCTGCGTGCCGTCGCGCGACATCCCCCGCTACGTGCGGATGATGAAGCGCGGGCGCCTGCCGGTCGACCGGCTGATGAGCGGGACGCTGGATCTGGCCGACATCAACGCCGGCTTCGACCGGCTGGCGGACGGCACGGCGGTGCGGCAGGTGGTCATGTTTTGAGGGTGGAAGCGATCGGTCCCGCGGGTTCACGACGGCCGGCAGGTCGCGGTGTCCCTCGACGATGCGGACGATCTCGATGACCGGCCCCCAGTCGCTGAAGATTTCCCGTGCTATGTATTTCTTGATCTCGACGAGGTCCCTCCTGGCGGCGACCAGGAAGACCGTGCGTCTCAATCGGGAATGCCCGCGCGGCGGAGTTCCTCGGACGCCGCGGCCAGCGCCTCGTCCAATTCCTCGTCCGTGACCTCGCCCCCCTCGGCGAGCGCCTCCTGAATGCTCCGGCGGAGGTCGGCGAACTTCCGTTCCTGCTCCTCCAGAAGACGGAGCCCGACGGCGATCACCTCTTCGGCCGACCCGTAACGACCGCTACGGAGGGCCTCGTCCACGATCCGTTGATGCTCGGACGCGATCTCGACCTGCATGGACGCCTCTTCTTCCGACGGCACGACGCCAGCACCTTGCGTGCGCCGCGGTCACGACCCCCGCGCCGGCTGGGTCACCTGCTCCGGGCCGAAGCCGACGACATCCGCCTTGAAGATCGGCAGGCGGTAGACGAACCGGCCCCCCAGCGCGTTGATCCGGTCGGCCTCGGCCTTCGCAGCGTCGGCCGTCGCGGTCGCCTCCAGGCGCCAGAGCGTCGCCTCCCCGTCCCGCACCGGCTTCAGCCGCAGGACGAGGCCGTCGGTCGTCGTCACCTCGGCCGAGCGGCCCGCCGGGTCGACCGACAGGCCCTGGGCGCCCTTCACGTCGTCGAAGTTCATCGCCGTGAAGAGGGAGAGGACGCGGTCGGCGTCCGCCGTCTTCATCTCCCGGCCCTCCGCCATCCCGGCGATCACCGCCTTGCCGTCCGCGGCGCGGGTCATCGTGAGGGTCGGCACGTCGCCGCCCGACAGCACCACCGCCGCGGCCCGGTCGGCCGGCACGTCGGCGATCTGCCGGTCCATCCAGATGTTGGCCTCGAAGGGCAGCGTGACGCGGCCCTGGACGAGCCACGAGCGGTTGGTCGCCCGGTCGCGGACGTAGGTGCCGCCCATCGCCCCCATCTGCCAGTTGGACCGGCCGACGACGAGGTCGGCCAGCACCGTGCCGTCCCGTGTCTTCAGCACCACGCGCTTGGACGGGTCCCGGTCGGTCGCCGGATCCTGCACCTCGATGCGGGCGAAGCGCTCCGGGTCGGCGGTCATCGGCTCGAGGATGGTGAGCTGCGCCACGCCCGCCACCAGCTCGCGGATCGGCTCGATCCGGACCGGATAGCCGCCCTTCTCGGGCATCGTCCAGCCGTCGCCCTCGCGGGCGACGACGGCGGTCGTGCCCTTGTCGGTCACTTCGATCCGGGCGATGTCGTTGGCCCGGCTCGTGACGGCGGGAAAGAGACGCTCGCCCGCCCGCTCGTCGGCGACGGCACGGGGCCGCTCGGCGGTGGTCCAGACGGCCCCGCCCACCGCCGCGACGGTGACGAGGAGGAGGGCGAGGAAGGCGGTCGGGTTCATGGCGTCCGTCTCCTGTCGTCTCAGGCCGCCGCCATGCCCGCCGGCGGCGGGGGCGGGCGGCGGGTGGGGCGGAACAGCGCCGCCAGGATCGCGATCAGCACGACGAGCCCCGGAACCGCGGCGACGTTGATCAGGGTCAGCCGGTTCTTCAGCTGGTCGATGTCCTGCCGCAGGGCGTGCTGCACGTCGCGCAGCTCGGCCCGGGTCTGGAGCATGTCGGCGCGGAACCGCTCGATCTCCTGCTGCTGCTCGGGCGTCAGGATCACCTGGCCGTCGGTGCCCTGGCGCTGGCCGCGCCCGATCTGCTGCATGTGCTCCTCGGCGTCGCGAAGGCGCTGGGTCAGCTCCTGCTCGGTCTGGCGGAACCGGGCCTCGGCCTCCGCCTCCAGTTCGCGCACCACCTCGAACGGCCGCTGCGACAGGCCGCGGCCGCGCAGCGACAGCAGCGCCTCGCCGCCCGCGAGGTTGTCGATCGCGTTCACCGCGAAGTCCGCGTTGCCCGCGAAGGGCACGCCCACCCGCTGGCCCATCATCGGGCGCACGTCGATCCAGTTGCGGTCGTTCAGCATGTCGGCGTCGCCGACGAGGATGACGTTGGCCGGCGCGGACGAAGTCGCGAGGTGCGGCGCCTCGGTCTCCGGCTTCGGCGCGCCCTCGGGGCGGCCGTCGGGGAAGGCGGTCGCCACGGTGCCCCGCAGGCGCCCCGCCAGCACGAAGGGCGTGCCGGCCGGCTGGAAGTCGCGCACGAGGGCCCGCGGGTCGCCGCCGTCCTGCACACGCGCCGCGTCCATGAACATCGCGTCGGCCGAGGAGGAGACGAGCGGCGCCAGCGTCGCCGTCGCCCCCTCGGCCAGCGCGAAGGCGCCCGCCGCGGTCATGTTGAGCGACGGGATACGCGCGGTGACGGCGTCGGCGGTCGAGAGCGCGCCGTCGCGGAGCTGGAGCCACGGAACGTAGTTGACGACGACCGGCCGGTTCCCGGCCATCGCCTGCACCTGCATGGCGTAGGTGCGGTCGGCGACGATCTTCTGCGCGTCGAACGTCACCCCCCACGCCCGGAACAGCCGGGGCAGGTCGGAGCGCGGGTTCGGCGGCGGCTGGCCCGGGCGCATGCCCTCCTGCGTCTCGGCCAGCGGGTCGACGAAGACGAGGGTGCGGCCGCCGCGCAGGACGTACTGGTCGATGGCATAGAGGGTGGCGTCGGAGATGGCCTGCGGGTTGACCAGCACCAGCACCTTCACCTCGGCCCCGACCTCCGCGAGGTCGCCGCCGAGAAGGCGCACGTCGAAGAACTGGCGGAACTGGTCCATCACCTGCTGGGCCTGGAACCGGTTCTGCATGGAGCCGGAGAGGCCGAGCCCGTCGATCATCGCCACGACCGGCTTGCCCGGGTTGGCGAGCGCGATGACGAGGCGGGTGAGGTCGTATTCGAGGAAGGGCTCGCGCTCGGGCGCGAAGAACTCGATCACCTGCTGGTCGCCGGTGGAGTTGGTGCCCGCGAGGCCGAAGAAACCCCGGTCGCCGGCCGCGTTCACGGCCGCACCCCGCAGGCCGAAGGCGACCGCCCGGTCCTCCTCGGGCGAGAAGGGCCGGGGGTTGATCACCTCGAGGCGGATGCGCTCGCCCGACAGCGCGACGTAGGTGCGCAGCATCTGCTGCACCCGGTCGGCGTAGGCGCGCAGGTTGGGCGCGGCCTCGGTGAGCGCGTCCGAGAGATAAAGGCGAAAGCGCACTGGCTCGCGGATCCCCGCCAGCGTCGTCCTCGTGCCCTCCGAGAGGGTGTAGAGACGCTGTTCGGTGAGATCGATCCGCCGGTCGCCCACCAGCGCCATCGCCATCGCGTAGACGGCGAGGAAGAGCACCATGGCGAGCGCGATCGCCGGCCCGAGGAGCGTGGTGCGGTCGAAACGGTATCCGGTCGTCATCGGCCCCCTCCCCTCACTTTGCCTTTTCGCGCTCGATCAGGGCGGTGTTCGCGAACAGGCACGTCGCGATCAGCCCGAGATAGAAGACCAGCGTCGTCGCCTCGATCACGCCGCGGGTGATCTGCTGGAAGTGCGTCAGCACGCTGAGCGTCGCCACGAAGTCGACGACCGCCGTCGACGCCCAGGGGCGCAGGAAGCCCAGCACCACGTCGATGCCGGCCAGCATCAGAACGAACCCGCCCGCGGCGGCGAGGATGAAGGCGATCACCTGGTTCTTGGTCAGCGCCGACAGGCACGCCGCCAGCGACAGAAGAACCCCCGCCATCAGCCAGCTGCCGATGTAGCTGGCGAGGATGACGCCGTTGTCCGGGCGGCCGAGGTGATTGACGGTGAGCCACATCGGGAAGGTCAGCGCCAGTACGAGGCCGGCGAAGGCCCAGCCCGCCAGGAACTTGCCGAGCACCAGCTCCCACGTCCGGACCGGCAGCGTCATCAGGAGTTCGATCGTCCCCGCCTTGCGCTCCTCCGCCCACAGCCGCATGCCGAGCGCCGGCACCAGCACGAGGTAGAGCCAGGGGTGGAAGGAGAAGAAGGTCTGCAGGTCCGCCTGCCCGCGCTCGAAGAAGCCGCCGAGGAAGAAGGTGAAGGCGCCCACGAGCACGAGGAAGATGACGATGAAGATCGCGGCGAGGGGGCTCGCGAAATAGGCCCCGAACTCCCGCTGGAAGACGGCGAGCGTGGTCCGCATCGAAGGCACTCCGGTCAGCGCTGGGTGATCTGGCGGAACACCGCGTCGAGGCGCCCGCGCTCCATGCGCAGATCCTCGACGGGCAGGTCGTGGGCGTGCAGCACCGCGCCCACCGCGGTCACGATCTGCCGGCCGCCGTCGCCGACGACGCGCAGCCGCGCGAGGCCGTTGACCGCCCCGATCGTCTCCACGGTGCGGACATGCGCCACCTGGGCGATCAGGTCGCGCGCCCGATCGTGCGCGTCGGCGGCGACCGTGACCTCGATCGCCTGCGCGATGCCCGCGTGGGAGAGAAGGTCGGTCGGCGTGGCGTCGGCCAGAACCCGGCCCCTGGCGATGATGATCGCCCGGGTGCAGACCGCCTCGACCTCCTCGAGGATGTGGGTGGAGACGACGATCGCCTTCTCGCCCGCGATGGCGCGGATGAGTTCGCGCATCTCGAACTTCTGGTTCGGATCGAGACCATCCGTCGGCTCGTCGAGGATCAGCACGTCGGGATCGTGGAGCAGCGCCTGGGCGATGCCGACCCGGCGCTTGAAGCCCTTGGACAGCGTCTCGATCCGCCGGCCGTAGACGTCGGCGAGGTGCAGGCGGTGGACCATTTCGCCGATCCGCTCGCGGCGCCGCGCGCCGTCGAGCCCGCGCAGCCTGCCGACGAACTCGAGGAAGGCGCCGACCGACATGTCGCCGTAGGCGGGCGCGCCCTCGGGCAGATAGCCGATGCGGGCCTGTACCGCGCGCCGGTGGCTGCGGACGTCGAAGCCCTCCACCCGCGCCGTGCCGCCCGACGGCTCCAGAAAGCCGGTGATCATCTTCATCGTGGTCGACTTGCCGGCGCCGTTCGGCCCCAGGAACCCGACCACCTCGCCGCGCTCGACCGAGAAGCTCACCTCGTCGACCGCCTGCACGTCGCGGAAGCGCCGGGACAGCGCATCCACCTCGATCATCGCCATGACAGCCACTCCTCACCGACGACGGGCGCCGGAGAGGTAGGTGAATCCCGTGCCGGGCGCAACGGGCCCGCGTGCGCGGCGCGGGGCGAAGCGGCGGCGGAACCATGGAATTTTCGTGGCGGAACCGCCGGACGCGTCATTCCGGTCACAGACGGTCGGCGAACATGAACCCCACCGCAGCCACGAGGCAGCCGAAGGCGGCGGCGTGGTTCCATTTCAGCGTCTCGCCGAGCCAGACGACCGAGAAGCCGGCGAAGACCAGAAGCGTGATCACCTCCTGGATCACCTTCAGCTGCCCCGCCGTGAAGGTGCCGTAGCCGAGGCGGTTGGCAGGCACCGCGAAGCAGTACTCCACGAAGGCGATGCCCCAGGACACGAGCACCACCTTCCACATCGGCGCGTCCGGATACTTCAGGTGGCCGTACCAGGCGACGGTCATGAACAGGTTCGAGACGCAGAGAAGGAGAATCGGCGTGACGAGCGACGGTGACATGCGGCGCCCCATGGGTTGACGGACACGGACCCGTCCGAGGCTACGGGCCCAGCAGGCCACGTACCACCCCCCATATCGCGATCAGGCCGAAGATGCCCAGCGCGGCGGCGCAGCCGACGTTCAATGCCCGGTGCAAAGCGGGCGTGAGGACGGAGCGGCACCACGCGACGATGCCCGCGGCCACGAAGCACCACGTCAAGGAGGACGCGGCGAAACCGCCGAAGAAGACGAACGCCTCCGGCGTCGTCATGTCCGTCACGCCCAGCGCGGCCATGGGCGCGACCATCGCCGCCCAGAAGGAGACGTTCTGCGGGTTCGACAGCGCCATCGCCGCCCCCGCCGCGACGGCGCCACGGCTCGCGGCATGGCCGTCGGCGGCGACGAAGTCCCTCGGTTCGGCGGCGTCGTTCCACGCGCCCCAGGCGAGCCAGAGGAGGAACCCCGCCCCTGCGAGTTCCAGCGGTAACCTCAGGATCGGTACGGTGAAGAGGGCGGCCGCCCCCGCGACCCCCAGGACCGCCCACGAGAGGTCACCCGCGAGCGATCCGATCTGCACCGCAAGGGCTGGCCGAAACCCGCCGTTGAGGCCCCGACGCAACGTTTCCGCCGTCACCGGTCCAGGTGCGGCGTTGAAGGCCAGTCCGAAAAGGAAGGCGGCGAAGAAGAGGGTCAGCACGGCGATCTCCGAGGGGACGGGATGGCCCTTGCTATCGGAGGGCGACGGCACCGTCTTGTACCCGGTTGATCCGCATCGCCGTCAGTTGCCAGCGCGGTATCGACCGGGCGTGGTGCCCATCGCGTCACGGAACACACGCGTCAGATGGGCCTGATCCGTGAAGCCGAGGGCGGCGGCCACATCGGCCGGTGGCGTCCCGGCGCGCAGCAGTGTGCGCGCCCGCGCCACCCGACGCTGCAACGCCCATCGCATCGGCGGCATGCCGTACGCGGCCGAGAAGCGGCGGACCAGGTGCTCACGCGAGATCCCGACCTCGGCCGCGATCTGCGTCAACGACGGATGGTCGCCCAGTCGGTCGGTCAGCAGCGTCGCCACGCGCCGGACCAGCGCGTCGCCGCGTGGCACCGGACGGCGGCACCCGCCCGCACCGACCGTCGCGGCGAGGATCGCGACCACCGTCTCCTCCGCCAGACCGTCGTCCGTTCCGTCGCGGAGGGCGATGATCCGTCGCAGACGCATGAACTGCCCGAAGAGACCACGATCGCGCAGCACCGGTTCGCCGGGCGGGGGCGCCTGCGGCAGACCGAGCGTCCGTGCGACGAAACCGGGCTCGGCGTAGAGGCTCACGAAACCCCACCGGGAGCCGGCGACGGACGCGCCTTGGCTCGCCTGCATGGCGCCGGGCTCGTAGACGGTGGTGTCGCCGGGCCCGGCCTCGAGGCTGCGGCCGTCGAGCCAGATCCGCTCGGCCCCGCCGACATTGGCGGAGATCACGAACTCGTCGTGCGTGTGCCTGGCGAAGGCGGCGGTGGCGCCCATCGCCTCGACGACGGCCGCTTCGAAGCTGGGGCGGCGGAGCAGCGTCTGGGCGAAGCCCGTCTCCATCGGACGGTGCATAGCACCCGGACGCCCTCCGCGTCGAGCGGCCACCCCGCTCTCACCCCCCGAACGGATGACGCCCGTCCACGACGAAGGGCGCCCCCTCCCCCGGCTGCACGAACAGCGTCACCGCATCGACCCGTATCGGATCGGCGCAGACGGCCGCTGCGAGCGGGCCAAGGGTCCATCGCAGCAATGCCGCGTCCCCGTCCGACAGCCGCTCCGACAGCGTCATGTGGAAGCGGAAGGTGTCGAGCACGTAGGGATAGCCCCAGCGGTCGAGGTGCGCGCGGTGGTGTTGATCGAGCCCCTTCGCCCGCCGATCCCGATCCTCAGCCGGCATGGGCGCGCGGAACGCGTCGAACTCGACGACGCAGGCGTCGGCCAGTGCTTGCAGGTCGTCGGACGGCTCGGCCTCCATCAGCGCGAGGAAGCCGTGCAGCGACCGCAGCCCGAGACGGAGGTCGAAGGACCGCCGGCCGGCCGCGAACCCCGCCAGCGCCTCGCGCAGCCCGTCCGCCGTGACGCCGGGGCCGAGGCGGAACGGCGCCTTCAGCGTCGCATGGAAGCCGTAGAGGCGGGGCGAGGCGGTGAGCGCCGCCAGCCGGTCGGGGGGCACCCCGTCCACGGCGGGCTGCGCCAC
>CANGXM010000164.1 GCA_947457845.1 Rhodospirillales bacterium
CACCCGCCGGCGGCGGAATAGCCGCGGGCGGGGCGACGAGGACGCTCAGTCCTCGTCCGCCTCCCCCATCGCCGGCTCCGGCGCGTCGCCGCGCCGGAACTTGGCGCCGGAGCCGGCGACCAGCACGGTCGCCTCGCCCTTGGGCGCGTCGAGCGCGGGATCGGTGACCAGATCGGCCAGATGGCCGCGGTGCACGCGCTCGTGCAGTTTGGTGAGTTCGAGGCAGACGGCGGCCTGCCGGTCGCCCAGAACGGCGAGCGCGTCGGTGAGGAGCGCCTTGATGCGGTGCGGGCTCTCGTAGAAGACGAGGGTGTGGGCGGCCGCCGCCTCCCGGGCGAGGAGATTGCGCCGCTTGCCCGAGGTCCGCGGCGGGAAGCCGAGGAAGGTGAAGCTCGCGACCGGCAGTCCCGACACGACCAGCGCCGTCGTGACGGCGGAGGCGCCCGGCACCACCTCCACGCGGTGGCCGGCCCCGATCGCGGCCCGCACCGCCCGGAACCCGGGATCGGAGATGCCGGGCATGCCCGCGTCGGTCACGAGTCCCACCTCGATCCCCTGCGCGAGAAGGTCCAGGATCCGGGCGACGGCGCGGTCCTCGTTGTGATCGTGGCAGGCGAACACATGCGCCGGCCGCGGGATCGCGTGGCGGTCGAGGAGCCGGGGCGTCACCCGCGTGTCCTCCACCGCGAGGGCCCCGACACGCCCCAATACACGCAAAGCGCGCAGCGTGACATCCTCGAGGTTGCCGATGGGCGTCGCGATGACGTAAAGGGTCGAGGGGTCGGGCATGGTGGCTCCGGTCCGGCGGTCGCGCTCTGGATAGCACGGCCGCCGGCGGGCGCCAGCGCGGCAAGCTTTCATTTGTTAACCCGACCGCCTTACCATCGTCGGGGATTGGGGACCGGAGGCCGGAGCCATGGACAATCGCAGGCCCTTCATGGCGGAAATCCAGGCGGCGCGCCGGACCCGCGGAAACGTCGAACCGCTTCCCGTGGAGAAGCCCCGCCGGGGACCGGAGACGGACCTGCAGCAGGTCCTCGCGGCCGTCGCGACGGTCGAGGCGAAGCTGGACGGCGTCCTCAAGGATCACCGGACGGTCGACCTGCTGCACAAGGAGATCGCCGCCCTCGCCACGCGCCTCGACGCGATCAAGTCCGAACTGGCCGAGATCCGCCATCCGCTCGCGGCCGACGACCGGTTCCGTCACGCCTCGCAGGCGCTGACGGAAGTCGTCCAGGCGACCGAGCAGGCGACCAACACGATCATGAGCAACGCCGAAGGGCTGGAGCAGTCGCTCGCCGGGCTGCGCGCCGCGGGCGTGATGCCCGAGATCCTCGACGAGATGGCGGCCCGGATCACCGCGATCTACGAGGCGTGCAACTTCCAGGACCTCACCGGCCAGCGCATCAACCGCGTCGTCCAGGTGCTCGACTTCGTGGAGGCGCGTATCGACGCGATGACGGGCCTGTGGGACCGCGCGGCGTTCGAAGCGCTCCCCCTACCCCAGTCGCTGGTCAAGACGGACGACGGGCTCGAGCTTTTCGGGCCCGAGAACGCGGGCGCCACCATCAGCCAGGCGGACATCGACAAGCTGTTCGACTGACGGCCCCGGGCGGTCAGCCGTCGGCGAGATCGGCCAGCACGTCGGCGAGCACCTTCGTGCCCGCGGCGAGGTGGTCCGGCGTCGCGTTCTCCGCCTCGTTGTGGCTGATCCCCTTCTCGCACGGCACGAAGATCATCCCCGTCGGACAGAGCGCCGCGAGATGCCGCGCGTCGTGCCCCGCGCCGGACGGCATGTCGAGGCGCGGGAGGCCGAGCCGGTCGGCCGCCGCCGCGATCCGCGACACCACGCCCGCGTCGAAGTCGACGGGTGGGGTGTTCGACGTCTCCGTCACGGCCACGGTGACGCCGCACGCCTCCGCCTCCCGCCGACAGACCGCCGCGACCGCGTCGCCGAGCCGGACGAGGGTGGCGGCGTCGGGGTGGCGGAAGTCGATGGTGAAGAAGACTCGCCCGGGCACCGTGTTGGGCGAACCGGGTCCCACCTCGAACCGGCCGACGTTGAAGCGCACGACGTCGGTGGGGTCGTGCATCAGTTCGCGGAGCGCGCGGACCATGTTGACCGCCCCCCAGAGGGCGTCGCGTCGCACCGCCATCGGCGTGGTGCCCGCGTGCGCCTCGACCCCACCGACCTCGACCGCGAACCAGCGCGCGCCCTGGATGCCGGTGACGACGCCGACGGTGCGCCCTTCGTTCTCCAGCCGCGGCCCCTGCTCGATGTGCGCCTCGACATAGGCGTGGACCGGAAAGCCGGGCGGCAGCACGGGCAGGTCCGGCTGGCTCGCCAGCACGTCCGCCAGGGCCGTATCGACGCTGACGCCCGCGCGGTCGACCGCGGCCAGCAGCCGGTCCATCGGCGCGTGCCCGGCGAACGCGGCCGACCCGGCGCAGCCCGGCTGGAACCGCGCGCCTTCCTCGTTGGTCCAAGCGACGAGGACGATCGGCCGGCGGGTCCGGCGACCGGCCTCGTTCATCGCCTCGAGCGCCTCGAGCCCGGCCAAGACTCCGTAGGTGCCGTCGAACTTGCCGCCGGTCGGCTGCGTGTCGAGGTGCGAACCGGTCATGACGGGGGCCGCCCCCGGCTCGTCGCCCGCCCGGCGCAGGAAGAGGTTGCCCATGGTGTCCTGGAACGGCTCCAGCCCGAGGGCACGCCCCCAGCCGACGAGGCGACGGCGGGCGTCGGCGTCGAGCGGCGAAAGCGCCGGCCGGTTCACCCCGCCGCGCGACAGCGCGCCGATCGCCGCCATCTCCATGTGGCGCCGCCAGAGGCGGGCGACGTCGACGTGCCGGGACGGGGACATGGGACGGAGCGCTCCGGAGGTTGCGGGCCGTCCGTCCTATAGCCGCCCCCGCCGACGCTGGCCAGCCCCTCGCGGGGCCGCGGGAACCGTCAGACCGACGCCGCACCCCGCACGGCCAGGACGGCGACCTGGGTGCGGTTCCGCACCCCGAGCTTCTGCATGATCGCCCGGACGTGGACCTTCACCGTCCCCTCCAGAACGCCGAGGTCGCGGGCGATCTCCTTGTTGGAGTAGCCGAGCTGGAGAAGGCGGAACACGTCGCGCTGGCGCTCGGTCAGCTGTCGTTCGATGTCCCCGGTCGCCCCGTTGTCGGCCGGTGCCCGCTGGGTGCTGCGGGCCATCGCGATCCGCGGGAGCGGCAGATAGCCGGGATCGGCGAGGACGAGCGAGACCACGTGCTCCAGGACGTCCGACGGGCTCGCCTTCAGCACGTAGCCGCGCGCACCCGCCGTCACGCAGGCGACGATGTGCGCCGGCTCCTCCGAGGCGGAGACGGCGATGACGGGGACGGGCTCGACGGCCTCGACCAGCGCGCGCAGCGTCTCGACGCCGGCATCGCTGTCCACGTCCAACAGCACGAGGCCGAGGTCGCCGTGGTGTTCGGCCAGCGCGACCGCCTCGTCGGCCGAGGCCGCCTCGATGATCTGCGCCTCGGGATGCAGCATCCCCAGCGAGAGGGCGAAGCCGCGGCGGACGAGCGCGTGCGGATCCACCACCACCAGCTTGCGCGTCGTCCGCGACCGCGTCGTCGGGGCACGGGCGGGAGCGCTCTCCGGAGCCCCGGACGCCATCATGTTTCGCTGCGGAAGGGTCACGCTTGCCCCCATTCGGTTCGGGTGAAGGACGGCGCCACCGGATCGGATCCGATCTCGCCATGCATCAATCGACATATAGCAGTGGAGAGCACCCCTCCGATAACGGTTTGTTAACCATGGACTGTGACCAAATTCGGTCACCCCCTATGGATCAATCGTGCCCCGAAGTGACTTTGTTCTGAACCGGCCCGAACGATCCGGTGCTTACCCCTTTCGCGGATCCCGTTGACGCGACGAGGCGAAGACTTGCACAACTCGATCCTGATCATCGACGAGGACCGCCTTTTCTGCGACGCGCTCGGCCGCCTCGCGGCGGCCTCGGGATTCCGTGTGGTGGCGGCCTGTCCCGACGTGCAGGTCGCGCTCGCCCGGGCGACGGGCGAGACGACGCCGGACATCGTGCTGGCCGACGTCTCGGCGGTCGACGCGGAGGGGCTGCGGCGGCTGCGGGCGCAGGTGCCGGGCGTGCGCATCGCGCTGCTCGGCGACGTGGGCGAGGGGGAGGCCCGCGACCTCGCGCCGGACGCCGTGCTCGCCAAGGCCCTGTCGGCCGACGCGCTGGTCGCCGCGCTCTCGCTGCTCGCGCTCGACATGGCGGTCCTGCCGCGGCGGCTGCTCCCGGTCCTGCCGTCGCCCGACCGGGGTGGGGCCGGCGGCCCACGGAACGGAAACGTCGAGGGGCTGACGTCGCGGGAGCGGGACATCCTGAGCCTGCTCGCCGACGGCGAGGGGAACCGGCGGATCGCCGATCGGCTCGGCATCACGGAATCCACGGTCAAGATGCACTGCAAGAGCCTGCTGCGGAAACTCGGGGTGCCGAACCGGACGCGGGCGGCGCTGCTCGCGCACCGCTGGGGTCTGGTGGCGGACACCACCGGACGCCCGCCCGCCACCTTCCAAGGGCGGTGACGGATGCTGCGCATGGGGCTTTGCGTTCGAGGGATCGGTTTCGCGAGAATGTATGCGCCCCGACGGACCCCCCCCGCCGGTGGGAGGTCCGGACCATGGCATTCAAACGCTCGCGACCCGCCGCGGCCGGCAGCGCCCACGCCGGACCGGTCGCCCGGGTGCTGATCGTGGACGCCGATGCGGCGATCCACGCCCGCTGCCACCTCGCCCTGCACGGCCTGCGCGTGAACCATCGACCGGTGCAACTGCTGCACGCCCGCTCGACCGAGGACGCGGCCGACCTCTTCCTCCTTCATCCCGACGTGGCGGTGGTGGTCGTGGGCGCGGGGTCCGGCCCGGCATGGCTCCGCCACGACGACGCGCGCCCCCTCCGGACCATCCACCGCACGGCGGGGGGCACGGGATGGGACGTCGTCGGTGACGAACCGGTCGCCGCCGGCCCCGATCCGGCCGGAGCCGCCCTGCACGCCGCGGTGCTCGTGGCCCTGCGGCAGGCGGGGCGCAGGACCGTCGCCAACGCCGATCGTCTGGGATAGGGTTCGGCGCCGTTTTCGAACCGGTGCGCATGGCCGTCACGAACGCCGATCTCCACCACCCCTGGGCCGACCCGCCGTCCGAGGGGACCGCCGTCCCCGTCGCCGACGGCCTGTTCTGGACGCGGGTGCGGCTGCCCTTCGCGCTCGATCACGTGAACCTCTGGCTCCTGGCCGACGACGACGGCTGGCTCGCGATCGACGCGGGGCTGAACGCACAGACGGTCCATGCCGCCTGGGACGCGCTGGCGGGAGCCGTGCTCGGGGGCAGGCCGGTGACCCGGGTCCTGGTGACCCACTTCCATCCCGACCACATGGGCGCGGCCGGCTGGCTGTGCGGCCGATGGGACGCGCCGCTGCTGATGGCCCGGACCGAGTACCTCCAGTGCCGGACCATCTGGGGCACCGGGGACGCAGAGGTCGCCGACGAGACCCGGCGGTGGGCCCGTCGGCTGGACCTGCCCGCGGAGGTCTGCGACCGGATGGCCGGACGCGGGAACCCCTACCGGCCGAACCTCTCCCCGCCCCCGGACCGGTTCGTCCGGGTCCGTGGCGGCGACACCCTGGCGGTCGGCGGGCGCCGCTGGACGGTCATGATCGGCCGCGGCCACGCACCCGAGATGGTCTGCCTGTTCGACGGGCAGGACCGCATCCTGATCGCGGCGGACCAGATCCTGCCGACGATCACGCCCAACGTGAGCGTCTGGCCGCAGGAGCCGGACGCCGATCCGCTCGGCGACTTCGTGGAGAGCCTCGGCTCCTTCGCGACCCTGCCGGCGGGCACGCTGGTGCTGCCCTCCCACGGGCTTCCGTTCCGCGGCATCGCGTCGCGGATCGCGCGTCTGACCGCCCATCACGCCGAACGGCTCGACACGGCCGAGGCCGCCTGCGCCCGTCCCCGCACGGTGGGTGAGGTCATGGGGGTGCTGTTCCCCCGTCCGCTCGACCCGCACCAGACCACGTTCGCCGCCGGCGAGACCCTGGCCCACCTGAACCGGCTGGCGGTGCTGGGGCGGCTGCGGGGATCGCTGCGGGGCGACCGGCTCGTGTTCGGGCCACGCTGACCGGGGCGGATCCGCCCACGATGTGCGGACGGCCCCCTGTGCGACGATCGCGTTAGCTCCATGTTGCACGCGCAGGAAGTTCCGACTTGCGTCACATTGCAGTGCAGAAGAAGCTGCATGGACGTGTCGGAACGGCGCGGCGTGCGGTGCGGGAACAAAGATCGGCTGCGGACGTTCATCCGAACATGAAAATCGATCTCGACATCCTTGCCGTCGCCACGCAACTGGTCGGCGAATTCGGCGACCGGGCCGTCGGCTTCTGCCATGCCCGGCTGGTCGAACACGTGGCCGTCAACAACCTGCGGGCCGCGGATTTCTGGCGCCAGGCCATGCACCAGGCGCAGATCCTCGTCCGCGACGGCTCGTCGGCGTCGATGCCGCTGGACCGGGTCGGGCACGCCGGATCGATCGCCGATGTCGAGGGCCGCGCGACCGCCTGACGGCGCCGCCCGACGCATCCTGCCACCGCCGTGCAACACCGTCGGCGGGACGTCTTCGCGGATGCGGCAAGACCCTCCTCGCTCGTTGCGTCGCAACGCAGACTCGTTCTATCACTCCGGGGTCCGCAACCTTTCGTCTGGGGTGGTGTGTGTCCGTTCGGGGCCCCGCAGTCGCCGCGATCCTCGCCGCATTGACCGTCGCACCGTCGACGGCCGGTGCGCAGGGGGAGTCCGCGCTGCGGCTCGGCACGGGCACCGGGTTCCAGACCACCGACGGCGGCGTCTCGCGGTTCGAGTTCGGGCAGTTCGCCGTCCCCGCCGTCTACGACGTGATCCGGTCCCGCGGCGGGACGATGGAGCCGGGAACCGCGGCCCAGCCGCTCGCCAACCTGACCGGCAACGTCGGCAATCTTTCGTGGGACGTCGGGATCAGTGCGCTGGCGCTGCCGTCCCTCGAACTCCGGTCGACGGACGGGTCGGCGGCGGCCTACCAGGGCCGCCTCGGCATCGGATACGGGATGGGTCCGGTGACCCTGTTCGGCGGCGGCAGCCTCGTCCCGAGTCCGGGTCGCGGCGTCGGGAACGCCACCTACGTGGAGGGCGGGGCCAGCGTCACGGCCCCCCTCTCTCTCGTCTTCGGGGCCCGGGTCGGCTATCAGTGGCTCGACAACGCGGCGATCCGGGGCGAGACGGCGGAGACGGTCGACTGGTCGCTCGGCGTCAGCCGTGAGATGTTCGGCTTCACCTTCTCGCTGCAATACGGCGGGTCGGAGCCGGCGAACGCCCGCAGCCGGACGACGTGCGACACGGTCACCACCGTCTGCGACCAGCGGCTCTACTTCTCGATCGACCGGCGCTTCTGACCCGCCGGCCCCGGTTTCAGCCGAGGCCGTGCAGCAGGCTGAGGGTGGCGACCCCGGCCGCCACACCCGCCACCACGTTGCCGCGCAGCGACAGGAAGGCGACCGCCCCCGCCGTCGCCGCCGCGAGCCGCACCCAGAGGGCCACCTCCGCCAGCGCGCCGGACGGCAGGACGATCATCCGGGCGACCAAAGCCGCCAGCAGCGCGTAGGCGACGCAGCCGACCCACTGGATCGCCGCCCCGTCGGGCGAGATCCGCCCGGACAGCACGACGCCGAGGCCGCGCCACAGATAGGTGACGAGGGCGCCGACGAGGAGCGCCAGCCACGGCGAGGTCGCGTCGGTCATGCCGACGCCTTCCGCCGGGCCGCGATCCGCATCCCGACGAAGGCGCCCGTCCCCGCCACGACGCCGGCCGCCATCAGACCCCAGTCTGGCGACAGCAGATGCAGCGGCGGGCCCGCCAGCGCGCCGAGGCCGAGCGCAAGCGCGCGGGCCGGCGCCCGGGCCTCCGCCGCGAACAGCAGGAGGAAGTAGAGCGGGTTCAGGAACACGAGGCCCAGCGCCACCGACCGCGGCACCGCCCCCGCCAGGACGAACCCGATCGCCGTGCAGGCGAGCGAGGCGAGCCAGATCGTCGTCGCGAAGGCCAGGAAGTAGACCGAGCGATCCGCCACCGGCATCTCCGGCGCCCGGCGCATGGTGAACGTCCAGCCGGTGACCGCGACGAAGTTGGCGAGGACGTAGAGGCGCCAGCCCCGCAGGCCGTCGTGGCGCAGCAGCGGCATCAGCGACACGGTCATGGGGAACAGGCGGGCGTTGGTGAGCGCGACCGCCAGCGCCATGGCGAGGACGGACGCGCCCAGCGCCCAGAGTTCGACCAGCACCACCTGTCCGGGGAGCGCCCAGGCCGTCGCCGTCGAGACGAGGCCCTGCGTCAGCGTCATGCCCCCCTCGCGCACCACCGATCCGAAGCCGAGATAGCTGGCGCCCAGCACGATGGCCGGGAGCCCGATCGCCTCGCGGACGGCACGCGCCGCCACGGCCCTGCGGCCGGTCGGACCCGCGACGTCGGACATCGCCCGCCCGGAGCGGTCAGGGAAGGATGCGGAGGCCCGCCTGCACGACCTCCGGCTCGCGCAGCTCCACCTCGATCGGGCGGCAGGGCGGCCGGGTCGACATGCGGACGACCGAATTGTCGCGCACCTGACGGAGCAGCTCGTCCGGCTTCATCGCCACGAGCTGGCCGAAGCGCGCCATCTCCGCCTCGCAGTAGGTCTGGGGCGACACGAGGGCGTGCCGGTTGGACAGCTGGTTGGAGATCAGCGAGGCCAGATTGTCGAAGTGCCGGTCGACGTTCCCGCCCAGCGTCCGCCGCAGATGGGTCCGCAAGGTCCCCTGCCACTGGGCGAACTGTTTCTGGTGCGTCTTGACGAAGGCCCCGTACTGCACCGGGAACGGCGGCATTCCGGGCGGCGTGGGGCAGCCGTAGGCGATCACCGTCAGCTCGCTCTGCAGCCGCAGCGCCTGTTCGGCCTCGTACTCGGCGGGGCCGTAGCATTCGTTCGCGGCCGCCGCGACCGGCGCGGCGGCGATCAGCGCGGCGACGGCCAGCGCCACCGACCGGCGCGTCGGACGGAGCGGGAACTTCGGCTCATTAGACATGGGAACCTCTCACGACGCGGCGCTGGGGGCCGGCCACACGGTCGCGCGAACCATGCACCGCCCCCTCCGCCTTGACAATGCCCGACCCCGACCGGTTCCCCTCCCCCCACCGGAAGCGGTCCCGCGCAGGGGCCGCAGGCGTGGCGCCGGGCGGCACGGGTCGGCCGCCCGCCACCCCCGCCCGGCGGGGTTCCCCGCCCACGGCGACGAATCG
>CANGXM010000165.1 GCA_947457845.1 Rhodospirillales bacterium
CGCTGGAGGCCGAGCGCAAGGCGGCCCGTGACGCGCGCTACGCGGCCCGGAAGGCCCGCCAGCGCTAGACCGCGCCGTCGGCTCCGGGCGCCGCCCCGACCGGGAGACGTGGCCGGCGCCGCTCAGGGGGGAGGAGCGCTGATCGTCCCAGCCGCCGGACCCGACCGCCTCGATCTCCCGGATCAACAGCTTCGCGGTCCGGAAGACCAGGGTCCCGACCGTCGACGCCGTGTGCCCGCGGGCGCCGTCCCCCGTCCGCCTTCACGCTCGCCCGCCACAAGCCGGTCCCGCAGGGGGGCCGTGCTCCAGCGCGAGGAAGACGCCCGTCGCCGAGGCGACGCCGACCACGACGGCGAGGAGGGTCATCGGTCCCGTTCCGCGGATGCCCCTCCGGCTCTCCGCGCCCGTCCCTATGCACGTCGATGGGGTTCATGACTTCCCGTCCATGTATTCACGGAAAAACAGGGCATGAAGGTGCAGCGCCTTATTCCACCTTGGTCGCGGCATATGGGTGAATGAATCCAGCCCGAATAAAATTTGAAGTTGTCAGGATGTGACGGAAACAACGAACGCCGGCGGCGATCAGATTCGCCGGCGAAAAAGACCCGCCGATCCGCCTTGGTGGAGCACGCCGTCCCATACCCGTTCGGGGGCGCGCACAGTTGTTCGCCATACGGATCTTGTGCGTTGCACGGTCCCCGCTTCGCCGCCATAGTCGATGTCACGGATGGGACGTACGGCGGCGATCGACCGCGCGGCGGGGCGCGGCCCCCGCCCATAACAGGCGACCCGACCGTGTCCGTGTCACGCTCATTGGGAGGTAGGGATGAGGAGCCTGTTGGGGTGGACCGTCGCCATCGCGATGGCCGTCGGCGCACCCGCGCTGGCCCAGGCGCAGTCGGTGCTGACGATCGGCGTCCGGTCCGAGGCGAGTTCGATGGACCCGCACTGGACGCAGCTGTCGGGTGACAAGCAGGTCGAGCAGCACATCTTCGAGCGGCTGGTCGATCTCGACCACAATTCCCAGCCGATTCCCGGCCTCGCGACCGCATGGCGGAACACCGACCCGCAGACCTGGGTGATCGAGCTGCGCCGGAACGTGCGCTGGCACGACGGCGAGGCGTTCGACGCCGACGACGTGATCTTCTCGCTCGACCGGCTGGCCGCCGGCGTGGCCGGCGCGCCCGCCAGCCCGGCGTTCGCGCTCGCCAAGGGCGGCAAGAAGTGGACAAAGGTGGATAGCCACATCGTCCGCATCACCACCGACGGCCCCTATCCGCACATGGCCGAGGACCTCGCGTTCGTCGGCATGATCCCCGAGCACAAGGCCCGCGGCGTCACCGCCTCGGTCGACTTCAACAACGGCCGCGCGACGGTGGGCACCGGCCCGTACCGCTTCGTCGAGTACCGCCCGGGCGACCGCATCGTGCTGGAGCGCTTCGACGGCTACTGGGGCACGAAGCCCGAGTGGGACCGCGTCGTGTTCCGCCCGATCACCCAGGACGCCTCGCGCCTCGCCGCCCTGCTCAACGGCGACGTCGACATCATCGACTATCCGCCGACCCCCGACATCCCGCGCCTGCGCAGCGACCGCCGCGTCGGCATCAGCGAGATCGCGTCCGACCGTCTGATCCAGATCCAGTTCGGCTATCGCGACATCGAGCCCTTCGTGTTCGACAAGAACGGCCAGCCGCTGGCGATCAATCCGTTCCGCGACGTCCGCGTCCGCAAGGCGCTGTCGCTCGCCATCAACCGCGAGGCGATCAAGGACCGCATCATGGGCGGCTCCTCGATCCCGACCCGCAACATCGTGCCGCCGGGCTTCTTCGGCTTCAACGACACGCTCCGCGCCGATCCGTTCGACGCCGACCAGGCGCGCCGGCTGCTCCAGCAGGCGGGCTTCGGCGACGGCTTCAAGGTCACGCTGCACGGCCCGAACAACCGCTACATCAACGATCAGCCGATCGTCGAGGCGATCGCGCAGATGTGGACGCGCATCGGGATCCAGACCGACGTCGTCACCATGCCGCGCAACGTCTTCTTCACCGACGTCATCCGCGGCGATCCCTCCACCGTCCCCGGCGTCGACATCCCGAAGTTCAGCGTGTGGCTGACCGGCTGGGGCACCGTGGCGGGCGAGGCGACCTACACCGTCACCGGCCTCCTGGAGAGCTACAACGCCGCCACCGGCACCGGGAACGGCAACTGGGGCCGCTACTCCAACCCGCGCATCGACGTGCTGGCCTTCCGGGCGCGGCAGGAACTCGACCCGCAGGTCCGGCTCCGCTTCCTCCAGGAGGCGACGAAGATCGGCATGGACGACTACGCGCTCATCCCGCTGCACTTCCAGGTGAACCAGTGGGCGCACCGCGCCAACCTGAAGCACCAGCCGCGGGTGAACGAGCGGACCATGGCGTACGACGTGTCGCGGGTCCGCTGACCCTCCGACCCGACGTCCGGGGGCGGCGTTCCGGCGCCGCCCCCGCCTCGGATCCGCTGAGATAAGGACGCCGCGCCTTGTCGGCCTTCATCCTGCGACGGCTGCTGCAGAGCCTCTTCGTCGTCTTCGTGATGACGCTGCTGGTCTTCTTTGGGGTGAACGTGATCGGGAACCCGGTCTACGTCTTCGCCAGCCCCGACTGCAACCAGGCCTGCGTGAACGGGATCATCCGCAGCCTGGGGCTCGACCGGCCCGTCTGGGAACAGTACGTGTACTTCATGAACGGGGCGGTCCGGGGACAACTCGGCAACTCGTTCACCTTCGGCGTCCCGGCGATGCAGCTGATCCTCGAACGGCTCCCCGCGACGCTCGAACTCGCCTTCGCCTCGCTGGTGCTGGCCATCCTCGTGGGGCTGCCGCTCGGCATGTGGGCGGGCATGCGGCCGGACGCCCTCTCCAGCCGCGCGATCATGACCGTCTCCACGCTGGGGTTCAGCGTGCCGACCTTCTGGATCGGGCTGATCCTGATCCTCTTCTTCTCGGTGCACCTCGGCTGGCTGCCGGCAGTGGGACGGGGCGACACCGTCTCCGTCCTCGGCATCGAGGTGAGTTTCCTGACGCTCGACGGTCTCTCGCACCTGATCATGCCGGCCTTCACGCTCGCGCTGTTCAACACGTCGCTGGTGATCCGCCTCGCCCGCGCCGGCATGCGCGAGGTGCTCTACGCCGACTTCGTGAAGTTCGCCCGCTCGAAGGGCCTCTCGCCGTCGCGCATCCTCTTCGTCCACGTGCTCAAGAACATCATGATCCCGATCGTGACCGTGATGGGCATGGAGTTCGGCGGCACCGTCGCCTTCGCCGTGGTCACGGAATCGATCTTCTCCTGGCCCGGCGCCGGCAAGATGCTGATCGACGCGATCGAGGTGCTCGACCGGCCGCTGATCGTCGCCTACCTGATGCTGGTCGTGGTGATGTTCGTGGTCATCAACCTCGTCGTCGACATCCTCTATTCGCTGCTCGACCCCCGCATCCGCTTCTCGGGGGCCGCGCGATGACCGCGGCGGGCGGCGTCGGCCGCAAGCCCGCAGCGGACGGGGCGGACCGCCCCTTCCGCACCTTCGCCCGCCGCTACGCGCAGAGCGCGTCGGCGATGATCGGGCTGGTCGTGTTCGTCGCGATCCTCCTCCTCGCCTTCGGCTCGTCGTGGATCGCGCCCCAGAACCCCTACGACCTGCGGCAGGTGGACCTGCTCGACAACCTGCTCGAGCCGGGGTCGACCAGCTTCTCGGGCATGACCTACTGGCTCGGCACCGACCGCCAGGGGCGCGACATGCTGAGCGCCATCCTCTACGGGCTGCGCATCAGCCTGATCGTCGGCGGGCTGTCCGGCATCCTGGCGCTGATCGTGGGCACGGTGGTGGGGCTGGTGGCGGCCTACGTCGGCGGCCGGACCGACGCCGCGATCATGCGCGTCGTCGACCTGCAGCTGAGCATCCCCGCCATCCTCGTCGCCCTCATCCTGCTGGTCGTGCTGGGGACGGGCGTGGAGAAGATCATCTTCGCCCTCGTGGTGGTGCAGTGGGCCTATTTCGCCCGGACCGTCCGCGGCGTGGCGCTGGCGGAGAACAGCCGCGAGTACATGGACGCCGCGCGCGTCCTGCGCCTCGGCCACGCGCGCATCCTGTTCGGCCACCTGCTGCCCAACTGCATGCCCACGCTGATCGTCATCGCGACCGTGCAGGTGGCCTCCTCGATCTCGCTCGAGGCGACGCTCTCCTTCCTCGGCCTCGGCCTGCCGCCGACGCAGCCCTCGCTCGGCCTGCTGATCGCGAACGGCTTCGCCTTCATGATGAGCGGCAAGTACTGGATCAGCGTCTTCCCGGGGATCGCGCTGCTGGTCACGATCGTCAGCATCAACATGATCGGCGACCGTCTGCGCGACATCCTGAACCCCCGTCTCCAGCGGTAGGGCCATGGCGCCGATCCTCCAGGTCCGCGACCTCACGACGGTCTTCCAGACCGACGCCGGCCCGCTGACGGCGGTCGACCGGGTCAGCTTCGACGTCGGGCGGGGGGAGATCCTCGGCCTCGTCGGCGAGAGCGGCTCGGGCAAGACCGTGACCGGCTTTTCCCTCCTCGGCCTGGTCGATCCGCCGGGGCGGGTCGCGGGGGGCCGCGTGCTGTTCGACGGGCGGGACCTCGTCGGTCTGCCGGAGCCCGAATGGCGGCGCCTGCGCGGACGGCGCATCGCCATGGTCTTCCAGGACCCGATGATGACGCTGAACCCGGTCCTGCGCATCGACACCCAGATGGTGGAGGCGCTGAAGGCGCACGGCGTCGCCGACGGGCGCGACGCCTGGGGCCGGTCGCGCGACGCGCTGGGGCGCGTCGGCATCGCGGCGCCCGAGGAGCGGATGCGCGCCTATCCGCACCAGCTCTCCGGCGGGATGCGCCAGCGGGTGGCGATCGCCATCGCGCTGCTGCACGACCCGGATCTCGTGATCGCCGACGAGCCGACGACCGCGCTCGACGTCACGATCCAGGGTCAGATCCTCTACGAGGTGCAGGGGCTCTGCCGGCGCAGCGGCACGGCGCTCCTGTGGATCACCCACGACCTCGCGGTCGTCGCGGGCCTCGCCGACCGGATCGCGGTGATGTACGCCGGCCGGATCGTCGAGCAGGGCGGCGTGGACGACGTGCTCGACCGGCCCGGCCACCACTATACCCGCGGCCTCCTCGCCTCGGTGCCCCGGCCCGGGCGGCGCTGGGCCCGCCTGCCGCAGATCCCCGGCCGCATCCCCTCGCTGGGGACGGTGCCGTCGGGCTGCGGCTTCCGCACCCGCTGCGGGCGCGCCGACGCCGCCTGCGAGGCCGAGCCGCCCGTGGTCGCGCCCGCCCCGGGGCGCGAGGTCCGCTGCCACCACCCCGTTCCCGACGAGCCCCGATGACCGACGGCCCGGCCCCCCTCGTCGAACTGACCGGCGTGTCCAAGCGGTTCGTCCGCCCGGTCGACCTGTCGGCGCGTGTCCTCAACCTCGCCGGCGCCCGCTACCGGCCCGAGATCGTCCACGCCGTCGACGGGGTCAGCTTCGGCATCCGGCGCGGCGAGGTCGTCGGCCTCGTGGGCGAGAGCGGCTGCGGCAAGTCCACGGTCGGCCGCCTGATCGCGGGCATCCTGACGCCGAGCGAGGGCTCGGTCCGCTACAAGGGCGGCGACGTCGCCCGGCCGCGGACCGTGCGCGAGGGGCTGGGCGTCCAGATGATCTTCCAGGACCCGTTCTCCTCGCTGAACCCGCGCAAGCGCGTGGGCGACGCCATCGGCGAGGCGCCGGTGGCCCACGGCCTCGTCTCCCGCGCGGCGGCCGACGCGTACGTGGCCGAGGTGATGGAGCGGTGCGGCATCGATCCCGTGCTGCGCCGCCGCCTGCCGCACCAGTTCTCCGGCGGTCAGCGCCAGCGCATCTGCATCGCCCGCGCGCTCGCCGTGAAGCCCGACTTCCTCATCTGCGACGAGGCGATCTCGGCGCTCGACGTGTCGATCCAGGCCCAGATCCTGAACCTGTTCATGGACCTGAAGGAGCAGTTCGACCTCACCTACCTGTTCATCAGCCACGACCTCGGCGTGGTGGAGCACATCAGCGACCGCGTGGTCGTCATGTATCTCGGCCGCGTGGTCGAGACCGCGGACACCGACACGCTGTTCCGCACGCCCAACCACCCCTACACCCGCGCGCTGCTCGACGAGGTTCCGCGCATCGAGCGGCGCGCCCGCGCGTTCGAGCCGGTGAAGGGCGAGATCCCGTCGCCGCTCGACCCGCCGACCGGCTGTCATTTCCACCCGCGCTGCCCGCACGCCACCGACCGCTGCCGCGTCGAGCGCCCGCCGCTGGTCGAGATCGCGCCCGGGCACCTGTCCGCCTGTCACCTGAACGCGGCGCCCGCCTGAGCGGACCCGCCGACCACCGCAGCCCCGCCGCGAAGGCCGGGCGTCCCTGCCGAGGAGGAAGACCCATGGCGTCCAGCAACGATCGCCTCTCGCGTTTCCAGGCCCTGCTCGCCGGCAAGGCCGACCTGGCCTTCGTGCCGATCTCCACCGATCTCGACTACCTCGCCGGCATCGCGCGCGACATCCCCAACTACGGCGCCACGCTGCATCCCGGCGGCTGGCTGGAGGGCGCGTGGCTGACGCCGGACGCCGGCCCCGTGCTGGCGCTGCCCCGGATGACGGCGGAGTACGGCGGCAAGGGCGGGATGAAGGGCGTCGACCTGCGGGTCCTGGGCGACTGGGACGATCCGGAGCGGATGGTCCGCGACATCCTCGCCGGGTTCCGCCTGCCGGCGAAGCCGCGTGTGGCGGTGAGCGACTTCGCCCACGCGGAATCGCTGGTCCATCTCCAGCGCATCCTGCCGGACGCGGTGTTCGTCTCGGGCACCGCCATCCTGCGCGAGATGCGCGTCGTGAAGAGCGACGAGGAGATCGCGCTGATGCGCAAGGCGGGCGAGATCACCGAGGCCGCCTTCGCCCAGGTCCTGCCCAAGCTGACGTTCGGGATGACCGAACTCGACGTCATCGCCGAGGTCGACTACCAGATGAAGCGGCAGGGCTCGCTCGGGCCCACCTTCACCACCTCGCTCTATCCTGTCGGGCCGGAGCATCCGCTCATGTTCGGCCGGCGGCTGGAGAGCTGGAAGCGCCCGCTGCGCCCGCCGGTGGCGCTGCTGTTCGACTTCGGCGCCTCCTGGCAGGGCCTCTGCTACGACTTCGGCCGCACCGTGTGCTTCGGCGCCCCGTCGGAGGAGCAGATGAAGGTCCACCGCCTGGTGATGGAGAGCCAGCGCGCGGGCATCGCCGCCATGAAGTCCGGCGTCGCCACCTGCGAGGGGGTCGACCACGCCACCCGCAAGTACCTCGACGACGCGGGCTACGGCGAGTTCTTCCGCCACCGCACGGGCCACGGCATCGGCTGGGACGTGCACGAGCCGCCGTTCCTGACCAAGGGCGACGGCACCTTGCTGCGCGAGGGCATGATGTTCACGGTGGAGCCCAGCATCTTCCGCACGACGCTGCCGAGCGCCCGGGTCGAGGACGTGGTGGTGGCGCGGCCGGGCGGCGGCGAACCGCTGACGCGCGGATTCCAGGACCTGCACGTCGTCGAATGAGCCCGGCGGGACCCGTGCGGCGCGGCGCCCGTGCCGCACGGGGCTTGCACGCCCCCCTCGGTGTCGCCGAAACTTCGGCGTCCGGGGACGTTCCATGCCCGGAACCCGCCGTGCGATGGCCTCCGTGAACGACCAGGACGACGAACGCCTCCCGGCCGACGACCGCGACTACGTCCAGTCGCTCGTGCGCGGGCTCCAGGTCATCCGGGCCTTCAGCCGCGAGCATCCGGTGATGACGCTGTCGGAGGTGGCGCAGCAGACCGACATGCGCCGCGCCACGGCGCGCCGGTTCCTGCTCACCCTCGTGCGGGCGAACTACGCCGCCACCGACGGCAAGCACTTCTGGCTCCTGCCAAAGGTGCTGGACCTCGGCTTCGCCTACATGTCGTCGATGAGCCTGTGGGAGATCGCCGAGCCGATCATGCGCGACGTCGTCGCCCAGACGGGGGAGAGTTGCTCGGCCTCGATCCTCGACGGGCACGAGATCGTCTACATCACGCGGGTGCCGACGGCGCGGGTGATGACCGTGGGCCTCAGCGTCGGAAGCCGGCTTCCGGCGTTCTGCAGCTCGATGGGCCGGGTGATGATCGCCGGCCAGCCGCCCGAGGACCGGGCCCGCTTCCTTTCCGAGGTGAAGATGCGCCGGCTGACGCCCTTCACCGTCTCCAGCATGGTCGACCTGCGCAGCGCCATCGACACGGCGGGCCGCCAGGGCTGGGCGATCGTCGACCAGGAGATCGAGGTCGGCCTGCGCTCCCTCGCCGTGCCGGTCCGCAACCGCATGGGCGAGACGGTCGCCGCCATCAACATGCACGTCCAGGTCGGGCGGATGTCGGTGGACCAGATGCGCGAGACGCTGCTGCCGGTGCTGCTCGACGCGAGCCAGCGGATCACGGCGGCGCTGACGGATTGAGGGAGGGGCCGTGGTGAGGGTCTCTCCCGTCCGCCGTCTCCTCTCCTACCGCACGTAGGTCGCCCCGTTCACGTCCAGCGTCGCCCCCGTGAGGTGGCGGGCCTTGCCGGTGGCGAGGAAGGCCACGAGGTGGCCGATGTCGTCCGGCGGCACCCATTCGCCCATCTGGAGGCCGGCGGTGATGCCGCCCTCGTCGCCGAGCGTGCGCGCGAACTCCAGCGACATGCCGGCCCGCACGATGCCCGGCGCGATCACATAGCTGAGCACCCCCTGCCTGGCGTAGCCGCGGGCCACCGTCTGCGCCGTCGCCTTGATCGCCGCCTTCGTCGCCGCATAGGCGATCTGGCGCGGGCTGGAGGAGCCGCGCTGGGCGTTCCAGCTGGACATCGTGACCAGCACGCCGTCGCCCAGCGCCCGGTCGCGCGCCGTCCAGTGGCGGACGGCACCGCGCATGAGCCGGGCGGGCGCCAGCACGTTCACGCGCCACTGCGCGTCCCAGCTCTCCTCCCAATCCTCCTCGGGATCCTCGAACCCGTCGCCCATGCGGGTGATCGCGGCGTTGAGGACCAGCGCGTCGACCCGGCCGCGCCAGTCCAGCGCCGCCCGCCACAGCGGATCGGCGGCCTTCGGCTCGGCGAAGTCGGCGGGGAGGAACAGCTTGCGGTCGGGCGGGACGTCGGCCAGGGCGGCCTCCGCGCCCGCGCGGTCGCGCGCGTCCAGATGGTGGGCCACGACCGACGCGCCGGCGCGGCCGAGGATCGTGGCGATCGCCGCGCCGATGCCGCCGGACGCCCCGGTCAGCAGGACGACGCGGCCTGTCAGGTCGGTCATGGGGCGGCGC
>CANGXM010000166.1 GCA_947457845.1 Rhodospirillales bacterium
GGCAGCCGGGCGGCGGCCGGATCAGGTCCGGCACGGTGCCGGGCAGGCCGCGCAGCGTGCCGCGCGCGGTGCCGGCGGTGGGCACGGCCGCCATGAGCGCGCGGGTGTAGGGGTGGGAGGGGGCGCGGAAGATGGCGCGGACCGGCCCGCTCTCCACGATGTTGCCGGCGTACATCACCGCGACGTGGGAGCAGACCTGCGCCACGACGCCCAAATTATGGGTGATCAGCAGCACGGCCAGGCGGTACTCGCGCACGAGGCCGTGGATCAGCCCGAGGATCTGCGCCTGGACCGAGACATCGAGCGCGGTCGTCGGCTCGTCCGCGATCAGCAGGTCGGGGCGGCCCAGCAGCGCCATGGCGATCAGCACCCGCTGGCGCATCCCGCCCGAGAACTGGTGCGGGAAGTCGTCGATCCGGGATGCCGCGTCCGGGATGCCCACCCGGTCGAGCATCGTGATCGAGGCCCGGCGGGCCGCCGCCCGCCGCTCCCGCCGCGACGCCCCGGGGCCGAGGCCCAGCACCGCGGGATCGACGGCGCCGGCATGCAGCGCCACGTCGGCCATCTGGTCGCCGATCCGGAAGGTGGGGTTCAGGTTCGTGGTCGGGTCCTGGAAGATCATGCCGATGCGCCGGCCGCGCAGGGTCCGCATCTCGCGCTCCGACGTGGACAGCAGTTCCCGCCCGTCGAACCGGATCGACCCGCCGCGATAGCGCGCGGGCGGCGCCGGCACGAGGCGGGGCACCGACAGGCCGGTCAGCGACTTGCCGCACCCGGTCTCGCCGACGAGGCCCCACACCTCGCCCCGGTCGACCGCGAGGTCGATGCCGTTCAACACGTGGGCCTCGCCCTCGAAGCTGCGCATCGCGAGGTGGAGGCCGCGGATCTCCAAGAGCGCCATCGGCCCGCCCCTCAGCGCCGGGCCTTGGGGTCGAGCACGTCGCGCAGCCCGTCGCCCAGAAGGTTGAAGCCGAACACGGCCAGGAAGATGGCGGCGCCGGGGAAGATCGCGGTCCACCAGACGTCGGGCATGTAGTTGCGCGCGACCGCCAGCAGCGATCCCCATTCGGGGGTCGGCGGACGGACGCCGATGCCGATGAAGCCCAGCGCGGCGATGGTCAGGATCGCGAACCCCATGTCGAGCGACATCTTCACGATCACCGGCGAGACGACGTTCGGGAGAACGTGGCGGAAGAGGATGCGCGCGGGCGAGGCGCCGACGGCGCGGGCCGCCTGGACGAACACCTCCTCCTTCTTGGCCAGCACCTCGCCGCGCACCAGCCGCGCGTATCCGGGCCACCAGGAGAGCGCCACCGCCAGGATCATGTTCGTCGTGCCGGGGCCGAGCGCCGCCGCGATCGCCATCGCGAGGATGAGCGAAGGGATGGTGAGCGTCAGGTCGGTGACGCGCATCAGCACCTCGTCCGTCCAGCCGCCCGCGAAGCCGGCCACGGCCCCGACGAGCGTGCCGATGACGGTGCCGAGCACCACCACCGCCAGCCCGGCCAGCAGCGAGATGCGCGATCCGGCCACGACGAGGGAGAAGACGTCCTGGCCCAGCTCGTTCGTGCCGAACCACCATTGGGCCGACGGCGGGCGGAACCGGGTGCCGGTGGAGACGGACCCCGTCACGTGCTCGGGATGCGGGACGAAGGCGGGACCGACCAGCGCCACGAGGATCAGGAACAGGACGATGGCGAGCCCGACGACCGACAGCCAGCTCTGGCGGAACCGGTAGAGGCCGCGGCGCGCGTTCTGCCAGCGCGCGGAGAGGGCGCCCGACGGGGCGGTATCGACGCCGGCGGTCATTCGTATCGGACCTTCGGGTTCACGAGGCCGTAGAGCAGGTCGATCAGCAGGTTGATCGTGACGAAGATCACGCCGATGCACAGCGTCACGCCCATGATCGGCATGAAGTCCTGGGTGACGATGGACTTGGTGGCATAGAGGCCGATGCCGGGCCAGTCGAACACCGTCTCCACCAGCACGGTCCCGCCGAGAAGCCAGCCGAAGTAGAGCCCGATGACGGTGAGGCTGGAGGACATGGCGTTGCGCAGAACGTACTTGAACACGATCAGCGGGAACGAGAGGCCCAACGCCCGCTCCGTCAGGACGTAATCCTGCTGGAGGACCTCGATCGTGGCCGAGCGCATCATCCGCGTGATGGTGGCGAGCGGGTTCAGCGACAGCGCCAGCGCCGGCAGGATGAGGTGCTGGAGCGAGAGCGAGAAGGCGGCCGGGTCGCCCGCGACAAGGCTGTCGACCGTGAGGAACCCGGTGACCACGGGGGGCGGGATCTCGATCAGGGGAAACCGGCCGCCGAGCGGCAGCCATGCGAGCCACATGGCGAAGCAGAGCTGCAGCAGCAGCCCCAGGAAGAACCGGGGCAGCGAGACCGCCCCCAGCGACAGGACGCGGGAAAGATAGTCCGGCCAGCGGTCGCGGAAGACGCCGGCCATCAGCCCGACCGGGATACCGACGACGATCGCCAGCGCCATCGCCGCGATCACGAGTTCCAGCGTCGCCGGCAGGAACACGGCGAGATCGTCGGCGACCGGGCGACGGGTGAGGATCGACCGGCCCCAGTCGCCCTGGAGGAGGCCGGTCACATAGTCGACGTACTGGAGCGGGATCGGCCGGTCGAGGCCGAACTCGCGCGCGAGGCCGGCGATCTCGGCCGCGGTCGCCTGCGGCCCCGCCGCCAGCTTCACCGGGTCGCCCGGCAGGAGCCGGGCGATGGCGAAGACGAGCATCGACAGCCCGACCAGCACGGGGACGAGCAGGAGGACGCGGCGCAGGACGTAGGCGATCATGTCCGTCCGCTCCGCGTCCCCGCCCGCATCACCGCAGCGACAGCGCGAACAGCTCGATCGCGTTGCTGGCCACCGGCGTGAAGCTGAAGTTCTGCACCTCGCTCCGCAGCGCCAGCTTGCGCTTCTCCAGCACGCCGAAGATGTCCGGCGCGTCGGCGACGACCTGGCGCTGGAAGTCGCCGTAGAGGGCCGCCCGCTTCGCGGGATCGGTCTCGGCGCGGGCCTTCATGATCAGGTCGTCCACCGAGGCGCTCCTGTACACCGGGTTCTGCCAGTTCCCGTTGCGCGAGGAATGATAGGCGGCGAAGGCGATGTTGTCCGGATCGGCGTAGTTCGCGGTCTGGTACACCGGGAACAGGTCCGGGAAGGTCTGCGGCGAGCGGGTGGAGGCCACCATGTCCGGCCACACCTGGGGCTGGATCTCCAGCTCGATGTTCAGCGCCTTCAGGCTGTCGAGCATGACGAGCGCGAAGCGGCGCTGCTGCTCCAGGCCCGTGACGGTGACCATCCGCAGCTTGATGCCGCCGTTCGGGTGCTTGGACTTCGCGAGGTGCTCGCGCGCCTTGGCGAGGTCGGTGCGCGGCACCGCGAGGTCCGGCAGGTGGCCGAAGATGCCGTTGGGCAGCGGGCCGGTCATCAGGTCGGCATAGCCGGCGCTGTCGAGGATGCCCTTGTAGTTGGTCGCGTACGAGATCGCCCGGCGCAGCTCGACGTCGGCGAGCGGGCCGTTCTCGGTGTTCATCTTGATCGAGAAGGTCCGGAACTCGGGCTCGATGATCGAGACGACGCCCGGCCGGTCCTTGATCTGGTCCATGTCCTCGGACGTGAGGTCGACCGCGATGTGAGCCTCGCCACGCTGGAGCATCAGGCGCTGGGTCGCCGTCTCACGCACGATGCGCCAGATGGCGCCGGTGACGTTGCCGGCACCCTGCTTCCAATAGCCGTCGACGCGCTGGAACTCGTAGAGGTTCCCCGGCTCGTTGCGGGTCACACGGAAGGGTCCCGAGCCCGCGAGGTTCGCACGCAGCCAGGACTGCCCGTCGTCCGACCCCTTGTTCGCCTCGACCAGCGCGGGGTTCACCACGAAGATCCACGGCAGGACCGTGGGGAACGCCGCGAAGGGGCGGAGCAGCTTCATCCGCACGGTGGTGGGGTCCACCGCCTCGACCGAGTTCTGGTCGAGGATGCCGGCGATCATCCAGGCGTTGCCCTTGGCCAGCCGGATGGCGCGATCGAAGGAATACTTCACGGCCTGCGCGGTGACCGGGCTGCCGTCCTGGAACTTCGCGTTCGGGACCAGCTTGAAGGTGTACTCCGTCCCGTCGGGCGACACCGTCCACGACTGGGCGAGGTGCGGGACGACCTTCGCGTCCGGCCCCTCCACGCGCAGCAGCGGGTCGTAGGTGTTCCGGTGCAGCGCGGACGCCGAATAGCCCGTCGCCACGTGCGGATCGAAGTCGGGGATGTCCTGTCCCGCGGCGATCACCAGGACCCGGCGGGTCTGGGCCTTCGCGTCCGGCACAGCGGCCGTGGCGGTCACCGCGGCGGCCACGGCGATCGTGGCGAGCCGCGTCCAGTCGAACCAGCGCTTCATTTCGTGAAACCTCCTTCGCATCCGATCTTTGCCGGTCGTCATTCCGCCGCCACGGTCGACGGCGCGGCCGCCGCGGCGGGATCCTGTCCATAGTCGCGGCGCACGCCGTCCGGCGTCACCGTGCCGTTCGCGATGTCGCGGGCCAGCGCGTCGCGCGCGCGCTCGCCCGGCGGGCCGAAGCCGGCGCCGCCGGCCAGCACGACCTCGACGATCTCGTCGGCGCGCGTGACCTGCACCAGTTCGCCCGTCCCGCAGTCCTTCACGACCGCCCCGGCCGCATCGCGGACGACGCCGCGCGCGACGGCACCGGGCGCCCCGCCGTAGAGGCCGTCGGGCGGGTTGGACACGCCCTCGGGATAGACCGAGACCAGCGTCGTCAGCCCGTCGTCCGCCAGCTTGCGCAACCGCACCCGCTGGCCGAGGCCGCCGCGGTGGCGACCGGCGCCGCCGGTGTCGGCCACGTAGGTCTTCTCGAGCACGAGGACCGGCACCCGCGTCTCGAACAGCTCGATCGAGGTGTTCGCGGCGGACGTGGGCCAGAGCAGCCCCGACTTGCCGTCGCCCTTGGCCGACGCGCCCTGCCCGCCGCCCATGAACAGCATGTCGGAATAGATCCGCCCGTCGGCGGTGCGGCCGTAGATGTTGGCCGCGACCGGCAGGCCCGTCGCCGCCTGCACCTTCGTCGCCGCGGCACCCGACAGCGCGCGGAAGATGTTGGGGGCGATGTACCAGCCGGTGCGCGTGCGCAGGTTCACCGCCATCGGCCGGGTCGCGTTGAGGATCGAGCCCTCGGGTGCCGTCACCGTGAAGGGGCGGTAGCAGCCGGCGTTGCCGCGCACGTTCGGCGTCAGCATGCACTTGAGCGGATAGGTCGCGTGCGCGGCCGTGTAGTTGAGCGTGCAGTTCAGCCCGCCCTGGGGCAGCTGCGGCGGCACGCCGTCGAAGTCGAGGTCGAGCCTGTCGCCCGCCACCGTGATCCTCACCGGATACCGCATCGGCGTGCCGAGCGGGTTGTTCCAGATCTCGCTCCCGTAGACGCCGTCGGGGATGGCGGCGATGGCGTCGCGCATCGCCTTCTCCGACCGGCCCTGGACGACGGCGGCCAGCGCACGCAGGTCGTGCATCCCGTATTCGTCGATGAACGCCAGGAGCCGCTCCGCCCCCAGCGCGTTGGCGGCGACGAAGCTGTGCAGGTCGCCCAGCACCTGGTGCGGGTTGCGGACGTTCTCCTCCAGCAGGCGGAGCAGCGTCTCGTTCGGCCGGCCCGCCTCATGGAGTTTCATCGGCGGGATCTGGAACCCTTCCTCGTAGATCTCGCGCGCCCGCAGGCTGTCCTTCGTTCCGCCGATGTCCGACACGTGGCCGACCGTGCCCAGCAGGCCGATCAGCCTGCCGTCGCGGAACGCCGGGGTGACGACCGCGATGTCGAACAGGTGCCCGGCGCACAGCCACGGGTCGTTCGTGATCAGCACGTCGCCGGGCTTCAGCGTGTGCGGCGGGTACTTCGCCAGCAGCGCCTTCACCGCGCGGGGCAGCGTGAGGTTGAAGACCGGCATGGCGCGCGGGCTGTGGGCCAGCGTCTCGCCCTCGGGGTCGAGGAGTTCGCAGGCGAAGTCCTGCGCCTCGGAGATGACGAGCGAGAAGGCCGTCCGGCAGACGGTCAGCCACATCTCCTCGACCACCGTAACGAGGCGGCTCCACATGATCTCGAGCCCGATCGGGTCGGCCTCGATCATCGCCATCGCCTCGCCGACCGGCGTCCCGGCGGTGATCGCCGCGGACGGCGGGGCCGCGGTCGCGATCGCGATCCGCAGGTTCAGCGCAGCGTCGACCGTCAGCCGGTCGCGCGGGGGGACGATGGTCGTCGCCTCCCGCTCCTCGACGATCGCCGGCCCCTCGATCACGTCGCCGGGGCGCAGCGCGTAGCGGTCCCACACCGCCGCCTCGGCCCAGCCGTCGCCGAACCACGCGCGGCGCGTGCCCTTGCGCGCGGCGGCGGCGTCGGCCCCACCGGCCGCACCCGACAGGGTGAGGTCCGGCGTCGGGCCGGCGCAGCGGACACGGAAATTGATCGCCTCGATCTGTGCGCCCTCCGGCGGGGCGGTGTAGCGGGCGGAATAGACCGTCTCGAACCCCGCGCGGACGGCCGGCAGCGCATCCACCCCCAGGGCCGCGGCGGGCAGGGGCACGGCGATGTCGTGCATCTGGCCCACGAGGCGCATGTCGGCCGAACGCTCCACGGTCACCGCGTCCGCCGGGACGCCCGCGGCCGCGAGCCGCCGCCGCCCCTCGGCCTCCAGTTCCGCCAGCAGCGCATTGACCGCCGCCGCGTCGAACCCGTCGCGGAACTCGACGGGCTGCGAGCGGACCAGCTCGAACGTCAGCGGTGCCGCGAGGAAGCCCAGCGCCGAGGCTGCGCCGGAGGCCGGCGGCACGATCACCTCCCGCACGCCGAGCGCGCGTGCCACCTCGGCCGCGTGTGCCGGGCCGGCGCCACCGAAGCCGACCATGGCGTAGCGGCGGGGGTCCTTGCCCCTTTCCACCAGATGCACGCGGGCGGCGGCGGCCATGCTCTCCACCACCACCTTGTAGATGCCCCGGGCCGCCGCCTCGACAGACAGGCCGAGGGGGGCCGCAAGCGTTCCCACCGCGTCCCGTGCGGCGGCGAGGTCGAGCGACATGCGCCCGCCGAGGAAGAAGCCGGGATCGAGATAGCCCAGCACGAGATTCGCGTCGGTCACCGTCGGCGCGGTGCCGCCGCGGCCGTAGCAGGCCGGGCCCGGGGCCGATCCGGCGGAGAGCGGGCCGACGCGGAGCAGCCCCACCTCGTCGATGGCCGCGATGGAGCCGCCGCCGGCCCCGATCTCGATCATGTCGATGGTCGGCGCCTTGATCGGCAGGCCGGAGCCCTTCTTGAAGCGGTGGACGCGCCCCGCCTCCATCATCGGCGCGATCTCGGCGCGCCCGTCCTCGATCAGGCAGGACTTGGCCGTGGTGCCGCCCATGTCGAAGGCGATGACGTCGTCCTTGCCGGCCAGCCGGCCGAACAGGGCGGTGGCGAGGCCGCCGCCCGCGGGCCCGCTCTCCAGCAGGCGGATGGGGAAGGCGCGGGCGGCGTCCGGCGCGATCAGCCCGCCCGCCGAATGCATCAGCCGCAGGGCGCCCCGGAAGCCACGCGCCGCCAGCTCGCGCTCCAGCCGACCGAGATAGCGGTCCATCAGCGGCTGGACGTAGGCGTTGGCGCAGGTCGTCACGCAGCGCTGATATTCCCACAGCTCGGCCACGACGTCCGACGACAGCGAGACGGAGAGCTGCGGGAACTCGGCCCGCGCGATCGCCCCCACCCGCCGCTCGTGCGCCGGATTGCGGTAGGAATGCAGCAGGCAGACGGCGACCGCCTCCACGCCAGAGGCGGCGAGCGTGCGCAGCGCCGAGCGCACCGCGTCCTCGTCGAGGGCGGTCACCACCGTTCCGTCCCGGTCGAGGCGCTCGGGCACCTCGAGCCGCAGCGCGCGCGGCACCAGCGGGACGGGGAAGTCGAGGAAGAGGTCGTAGATGTCGTAGCGCTGCTCGGTCCCCATCTCGAGCACGTCGCGGAAGCCCTGCGTCGTCACGAGGCCGAGGCGCGCGCCCTTGCGCTCGATGACGGCGTTGGTGACCAGCGTCGTGCCGTGGACGATCTCGCCCACGTCGGCGAGGCCGACGCCGGCCATCGCCACCGTCTCCTCCAGCCCGATCAGCGCCGCCTCGGACGGATCGTGCGGGGTGGTCAGCCGCTTGTGAAGCCGCACCGTCCCCTCGACCGCGTCGTGCAGGATGAAGTCGGTGAAGGTGCCGCCGATGTCGAACCCGATGCGCCAGCGCGTGACCATGCTCTCTCCGCCTGCTCAGGACGCACGGGCCCAGGACACGTCGCCGATCTCGGCGGCGATGCGCGCCGCCTCGGCCAGCATGGCGTCCGCCATTTCGGTGCGTTCCAGCCTCTCGATGATCGATTCCGGATAGGCGATGCACAGGGCCAGCGCCTCGCCGGTGCGCGGGTCGCCGACCGCGACCGCCAGCGCGCCGACGCCCCGGTTGCTCTCGTCGCGCGATTCCGCGTGGCCCGTCCGCCGCACCTGGGCGATCCGGGCCAACAGCTCGTCGAAATCCTGCGGCGAGGTGGGCGACGGCGGCGCCAGGCGCCCCGGGAACAGGGCCCGGATCTCGCGGTCGGCGAGGCGCGCCAGAAGGGCGCGGCCTGTGGCGCTGGCGTCGGCGGCCAGCCGGCTGCCGATGGTGTTCACCACGCGAAGCGCGTTGCGCCCGGGATGGTGGGACAGGCCGATCACCTCGGTGCCGTCGCGGGTGGAGACGTAGCCCGTGTGGCCGAACCGGTCGACCAGCGCCCGCACCGCCTGGTCGGCCAGCTGGAACAGCCGCGAGCCGCCGGCGTAGAGGTGCGCCACTTCCACCATCATCACGCCGGGGGCGTAGCGGCGCCCGTCGGCCCGCAGCTCCAGGAACCCGGCGTCGCGCATCGCCCGCAGCAGGCGCGAGGCGGTGCTCTTCGGCATGGCCAGCAGCTCCGCCGCCTCGGTCACCGTCAGGACGGGCCGGTCGCGGGTGAAGCAGCGCAGGACCTTGGCGGCGGTCTGGAGAACGGACATCGGCCCGGCCGGAGTTGCGGAAAATGGAACTTGCGTTCCGCTTTCCTGCAATTGTGAAGCAGATCAGCCCCGGCGCGCAAGACCTTCGCGCCCGTGGGGTCGTCCGCTCTCAGGCCGCCGCCGCGATCGCGCCGACGACCCGCGCCCGGACCCGCAGCGCGTCGCCGGGCAGGTAGGCGAGGGGCAGGTCCTCGACCTCCACGGTCGTGACGGTCGCCGGATCGGCGCCGGCCGCCACC
>CANGXM010000167.1 GCA_947457845.1 Rhodospirillales bacterium
AGCGGCCGGGCGGGAAGGCCCTGGTGGACGTCGGCCATCACGTCCCGCCACAGCCGGGCCGGAAGGCCGCCGCCGGTGACCCGCGCCATGGGCGTATTGTCGTCGTTGCCCATCCACACGCCGGCGACGTAGTCCGCCGTGAACCCCACGAACCACGCGTCGCGGTGGGCCTGGGTGGTGCCGGTCTTGCCGGCCGCGGGCCGGTCGAGCCGCGCCGCCCGGCCGGTCCCCTCCTCCACCACCGCCGCCAGCATGCGGTCGAGCTGCGCGATGCGCCCCGCCGGGAAGACGGTGCCGTTCCCCCCGCCCCCCTGCCGGCGGTAGAGCACGCGGCCCTGCCGGTCCTGGATCTCCACGATGGCGAAGGGCCAGACCGAGCGCCCGCCGTTCGCGAAGGCCCCGTAGGCGCCGGTGAGCTCGACCAGCGTCACCTCGCTCGTCCCCAGCGCCAGCGACAGGTCGCGCACCAGCGGCCGGGTGATGCCCAGCGCCCGCGCCACCTCGCGCGTCCGGTCGAGGCCGGCGCGGTCGAGGAGGCGCACCGCCGAGGTGTTGATGGAATGGGCCATCGCCGTGGTCAGCGTCACCGACCCGCGGAACCCCGGCTCGAAGTTCTCCGGCGCCCAGCGGCCGATGCGGATGGGCGCGTCCTCCACCAGCGTCTCGGGCGTCATCCCCGTCTCCAGCGCGGCGAGGTAGACGAAGGGCTTGAAGGCCGAGCCCGGCTGGCGGAGCGCACGGGTGGCGCGGTTGAACGGGCTGTCCGACCAGTCCCGCCCGCCGACCAGCGCCCGCACCGCCCCGTCCGGCGACATCAGCACGATGGCGGCCTGTCCCGCCCGGGCCTGCGCGCCCGGGCCGTCCAGCATGGCGCGCAACCGCTGCTCGGCCGCCGCCTGGGCGCGGACGTCGAGGGTGGTGCGCACCACGAGGTCGCGCGGCTCCCGCCCGACGTAGGCGCCCACCTGCTCGGCCACCCAGTCGGCGAAGTAGCGGCCGGCGCCGCCCGGCCCGCCGCGCGCCGAGGAGAGCGAGGCGCTCTTGGCGATCGTCGCCTGCGTCTCGCTGACGAAGCCCGCGTCGACCATGGCGTCGAGCACGACCGACGCGCGCTTCAGGCTCTCGGCCGGGTCGTTGGTCGGCGCGAAGCGCGAGGGCGCCTTCAGCAGGCCGGCGAGCAGCGCCGCCTCGCGCAGGTCGACACGGAGCGCGGACTTCCCGAAGTAGGTGCGGGCGGCGGCGTCCACGCCGAAGGTGCCGGCGCCCAGGTAGACCCGGTTCAGGTAGGCGGTGAGGATCTCGTGCTTCTCGTACCGCCAGTCGAGCCAGAGCGCGATCAGCGCCTCCTGCACCTTTCGGCGGATCGAGCGCTCCGGCGTCAGGAACAGGTTCTTGGCGAGCTGCTGGGTGATGGTGGAGCCGCCCTGCACCGTGCGGCCGGCGTTGTGGTTGACCCAGATCGCGCGGGCGAGGCCGACCGGGTCGATCCCGAAATGGGAGAAGAAGCGCCGGTCCTCCACCGCCAGGACCGCCTGCACGAGGTGCGCCGGGAGCCGCCGGCTGTCGACCACGTCGCCGACGAGATCGCCCAGGCGCAGGAATTCCGAGCCGTCGGCGGCGAGCAGCGTGATCGACGGGCGACGGGTGGGAAGGTCCACCTCGTCCATGTCGGGCATGTCCCAGGCGAACCAGCCGACGACGGCGGCGAGGCCGACGAAGCCCCAGATCGCGAGCACGGCCGTCCAGCGCAGCAGGAAGCCCCAGACGCCCCGCCGGCGGGGCCGGGGGGGCTGGCGCTCCGGCGGCTTGCGCGGCGCGGGCTCGTCGGGGGCGGGCTTTCGGGCGGGGGCGGCCAAGGGCGGGAGCGTGCGGCGGTGACGGTTCGGGCGGGAGCGGTCCGCGCCCTTTGGACCCGGCGATCATGGCGAAGCCGGGGCGCCGGCCGGCGGGTGCGAGGGAAGAATCCGCGCTGTTGCACGTTCGTCACGCCATGGGGATCTTCGCCACGGGAGGGCGGCCATGAAACGGATCGCAACGGGCCTCGCACTGGTCTTCGTCGCCGTCGCGGCCCTCGTCCCCGCGCCGGCCGCGGCGCAGGAGTACACATGCCGCGACCGCTGGTCGGGCCGCGTAATGGGGCATCCGCCCAGCCGCACCGAATCGCAGCATTTCGAGAACGCGAACCCGCGCGTCGACTGCTTCCGCAAGGGTGCGCCGGTCACCTCCAGCCGGGACGAGCGGTGGGACAGGCGGTCGGGGGGCTACGGCAACCGCGACCCCTGGGACCGCCGGGGCGATCCCTGGCAACGCCGCCACCAGCGCCGCTCGCCCTGGGACTGGTGACCGGGTTGCGGTGACCGGCCCGCCCTGTACACTCGGGCGGACACGAGGAGACCGGGCGCGCCGATGAGATCCGACCTGCCGATCGCCGAGCGCGACCGCCGCATCGCCGCGCTGCGCGCCGCGATGGCCCGGAGCGGGCTGGACGCGCTGCTGATCCCCGGCAAGGGGCACATGTGGACGGGGCGGGGTGCGGTCCGCTACCTGGCCGAGTTCCACCTGTGGGCCCACGACGCGCTGATCCTGCTGCCCGCCGTCGGCGATCCGGTGATGACCGTCTCCAGCCACGGGGTCGCGTCCCGCGTGGCGGCCCGCGGCTGGATCGAGGACGTGCGCGGCGATTTCCGCCTGACGCGCCGCATGGCCGACGCGGTGCGGGAGCGCCGGTTGGAGCGGTCGCGCATCGGCGTGGCCGGCACGGGCTGGGTGTTTCCCGCCGGGATGCTCGACGCGCTGCGCGCCGCCCTGCCCGGGGTCGACTTCGCCCCGGCGGACAGGGTGTTCGAGCGGGTCCGCAGCGTGAAGAGCCCGCTGGAGATCGAACAGGCGCGGGCGCTCTGGCCGGTCATCCGGGCGGCCTTCGCGAGCTTCGGCGCGGCGCTCCGCCCCGGGATCACCCAGCAGGCGGCCTGGGCCGAGGCGGTGCGGACGGCGACCGCGATGGGCGTGCGCGACATGATGGCCTTCATCGGCGAGGCGCCGGACGAATACGACCCGCCCGCCGACGTGCCGCTGCGCTGCGACGGGGTCGTGCGCCTGCACATGGAGATCTGCGGGGCGAGCGGGCACTGGTGCGAACGCACCGTGACCTTCGCCCGGCGCGACCCGACGCCCGCGGAACGGTCGGTGCTGGAGGCGGAGGTGCGGGCCTATGCGGCCGTGCGCGCCGCGGCCCGCCCGGGGGCGACGCTCGCCGGGATCTCGGCGGTGTTCGCCGAGGCCATGGCGGACGGGGGCTGGGCGCCGACGGGGCCGTCGGCCCACTACGACTTCCACGGCCAGGGGCTGGACGCCATCGAGTGGCCCCTCCACAGCTCGGCCGACCCGGCCGGCACCCACGGCGACGCGGTGCTGGAGGCGGGGCAGGTCTTCTCCTACCACCCGGCGCGGCCCTACGGGCGGACGGCCGGGTTCCTGCCCGACATCCACGACAACATGCTGGTCACCGGGACGGGGGGCGAGCGGCTGTCGGGCGACTGGGATCTCGGCTGGACGCCGATGGGCTGAGGGGGCGAGCCCTCAGCGCCGCAGGTGCGCCGCCAGAAAGGCGAGCACGCGGCTGCGCGACTGGGCGCGGGCGTCGGGATCCGGGCCGGTGGTGGCGGTGCCCGACGGCGTGCCGATGCCCGTCACCGTCCTGATCCCCTCGCCCGGCGCGTCGAACCCGTGGCGCGCGCCGGGATAGGCCACCAGTTCGACCGGCCGGCTGCCTTCCGCCCCGCGCGTCGCGAGGTCCTTGCAGTGGCGCGCCGGGGTCCAGTCGTCCGCCTCGCCCACGAGCAGCAGGACCGGCGTCTTCGGCGCCCACCGGCCCGTGGCGTTGGTCGCCGCGCATCCCGGATAGTAGGCGACCGCCGCCCGGTAGCGCCCGTCGGGGACGCTGGCCAGCACGCTCGATCCCCCGTGCGACCAGCCCATGATCGCGATCCGGTCCCCCGCCACCTCCGGCCGGCCACGCAGCCAGTCGTAGGCCGCGCGGGCGTCGGCGTGGCGCTCGACCTCGGGTCGCACCGGCGACGGTGACAGCGTGCAGACCTGCCGGTGACCGCGGGGTCCGAAGCTGTCCGGGACGAGGACGAGATAGCCCTCGCGCCGCAGCCGCTCGATCCACCACGCGTCCCGCGCCGGGGCCCGGCCGGTGGAGGAGGCGATGCCGCTGCACCCGTGCATCAGGACGATCGCGGGCCAGGGTGCCGGCCGGTCGGGGCGGTGCAGGACGGCGGTGATCTCGGTCGCGGCGCCGTCCGTGGTGAGCGCCTGGTCGTCCGAGGGAAAGCTGACCCGCTCCTGCGCCGCGACGGGGGCGGCGAGAACCATCCAGACCAGCAGGACCCACGGCCGGCGGAACCGCGACACGGATCCCCCTTCGTCGAAACATTGTCATACAATTCTACACGATCGATCGGGGCGGGTCAGCCCCCGCCGGGCGCCCGGCCGAACCCGTGCTTTCGCAGCAGGTGGCGGAACTGGTGGTAGCCGAGCGCCAGCGCCTCCGCCGCCCGCCCCTGGTGCCCGCCGGCCGCCGCCAGCGCCTCGGCCAGCAGGCGCCGCTCGTGCGCCGCGATCCGCGCCTCGAACCCGGCCGCTGCCGCGTCGTCCGGCGGGCCCGGCGTGAGCGAGGGCGGCGTGAGCGGGGGTGGGCGGGCCGCCCGCCAGGGCGAGGCGAAGGGGTCGAGCACGAGGTCGGTCACCGGCGCCTCCGGGTCCGCCATCCGGTAGACCGCGCGCTCGGCGACGTTCTTCAGTTCCCGGACGTTGCCCGGCCAGGGGTGGGTGCGCATCCGGTCCATCGCCTCGGTCGAAAAGCCGGGGAAGAGGGGGCGGCGCAGCTCCACCGTCAGCGCCACGGCGAAGTGCCGGGCGAGCACGGGGATGTCCTCCGGCCGAGCGCGCAGCGGCGGGATCGTCACCACGTCGAAGGCGAGGCGGTCCAGCAGGTCGGGGCGGAACGCGCCCGCCGCCGCCATCGCCGGCAGGTCGGCGTTCGTCGCGGCGACGACCCGCACGTCGACGTCGAGGGTCTCCCGCCCGCCGACCCGCTCGAAGGTGCCGTATTCCACGATCCGCAGCAGCTTCTCCTGCACCCGCGGGCTGGCGGTCGCGATCTCGTCGAGGAAGAGGGTGCCGCCGTCCGCCTGTTCGAACCGGCCGACGTGGCGGCGCGCGGCCCCGGTGAAGGCGCCCGCCTCGTGCCCGAACAGTTCGCTCTCCAGAAGCGTCTCCGACAGGGCGGCGCAGTTCACCCGCACGAACGGCGCCTGCCAGCGGGGCGACAGGAAGTGGAGGCGGGCGGCGACCAGCTCCTTGCCCGTCCCGCGCTCGCCGATCACCAGCGCCGGCCGCGGCAGGGCCGCGAGGCGGGAGACGTGCTCCAGCATCTCCAGAAAGGCGGGCGCCTCGCCGATCAGGGCGGGCGCGGCGGAGAGGCGGTCGGCGGGCATCGGCGGTCCTCTGGCGAAATCCACCATTCATATGGCGAATTTCACTGAATTTGCCAGGGCCACCGCGCCCGGCGGGTGCCCGCCCTGCGCCAAAACCTCGGAGACCCTCGGAGAACCGACCGGACCGGGCGTTGGCACGCCGGCTGCAAATGGGGGGACAGACCCGTTTCGATCCCGAGAGGACCGGACCCATGTACGACAACGGCACCTATCGCCCCCGCAGCTTCGGCGCCCGCCACGGCGGCACCGTGGAGCGCGTGCGGGCCTGGCTCGACCGCCGGCCGGCGGAAAGCTGGGCGTTCTTCGCCGCGGGCTTCGTGCTCGCCGCCATCCTTACCTGAAGTCCAGAGAGATCCGGAGACCCGCCATGGGCATCTTCACCCGCCTGACCGACATCGTGAACGCGAACCTCAACGCGCTCCTCGACAAGGCCGAGGACCCGCGCAAGATGATCCGCCTGATCATCCAGGAAATGGAGGACACCCTCGTCGAGGTGCGCTCGGCGACGGTGCAGATCATCGCCGACAAGAAGGAGATCGAGCGCCGGGTCGCGGCGGCCCGCCGCGAGGCGGACGACTGGCGCGCCAAGGCGGAGATCGCGCTCGGCCGCGGCCGCGAGGACCTCGCCAAGGGCGCCCTGATGGCCAAGTCGCGCGCGACCGAGAGCGCCGACCAGCTGTCGGCCGAACTGGAGGCGGTGGAGACCGATCTCGCCAAGGCGAACGAGGACATCCAGCGCCTGCAGGCGAAGCTGGCCGAGGCCAAGTCGCGCGAGCAGGCCTTCGCCGCCCGGCACGAGGTGGCGCAGCAGCGCCTCAAGGTCCGCTCCACCCTCCACGACCGGCGCGTCGCCGAGGCCTTCACGCGGTTCGAGCAGGTCGAGCGCTCGCTCGACGAGCTTCAGGGCCGGGTCGAGAGCTATGATCTCGGCGGCGGGACGGGCAAGAAGTCGCTCGCCCAGGAGATCGGGGAGCTGGAGGCCGAGCAGAAGGTCGAGGCCGAACTCGCCGAGCTGAAGGCGAAGATGCAGGGCCGGTCGGCGGGGTGACCCGCCGACGGGCGTCGATGACGGGGAGCGTGCGGCATGTTGGACGGCGTGTTCGGGTTCGTCCTCGGGATCATCGTCCTGACGGTGGTGGTCCCGAAGATCCTCAAGCTGGTCACGGTGTGGCGGATGCGCGAGAACGCGGCCGCCGCGGCCTGGGGCGGCGAGGACCGGGCGAGGCTGGAGGCGACGGCCGCCCGGCTGGAACAGCGGGTGGCCATGCTGGAACGCATCCTCGACGCCGAGGCGCCCGACTGGCGCCGGAAGGCTGGATGAGCGGCGGGACGCCGCGAGGCTGGATGAGCGGCGGGACGCCGCAAGGCTGGATGAGCGGCGGGGGGCCTCCACCGGCCCCCGCCCGACCGGAGCGAGAGGGATGAGCGTCTTCACCTTCATCCTGGCGGTGGTGGCCCTGACCGTGGTCGCCCCGCTGTGGATCATCTTCCACTACATCACCAGGTGGCGGTCCCAGAAGACCCTGACCGCCGCCGACGAACGCACCCTCGCCGAGCTCTGGGAGACGGCGAACCGGATGGAACAGCGCATCCATGGGCTGGAGCGCATCCTCGACGCCGAGGTGCCCGACTGGAGGAACCGCACATGAGCCGCAGGCATCGCCACGCATGGGGCCGGGACGGCCACCGCCCGGACCGGGACCCCCGGTCGTCGGACAGCCTGTTCGAGAGCCCGAACCCGCATCGGCTCCATCGGTCCCGCGATGACCGATGGGTGGCGGGGGTGATCGGCGGGATCGCCGAATACGTCGGGATCCGGGCCTTCCCGCTCCGCCTCGTCACGATCGCGAGCCTGTTCGTCTTCGGCCCGATGACGGTGTTGGCCTACCTGATCGCGGTGATGGCCCTGCGCAAGGAGCCACGGCGCGATGCGGAGATCCCGCGGGAGGACCGCGCGTTCTGGCGCACCGTGGCAACCGAGCCGAAGACCACGGTCTCCACCCTCGGGGGCCGCTTCCGCGATCTGGAGCGGCGGCTGGTCGCGATGGAGGCCACGGTCGCCACGCCGGAGTTCGAGCTGAACCGGAAGATCCGGGATCTGGATCGGTAGGGGCGCGTGCCGCCTCGTCTGTCGACGGGCTCAGGACGAGGCGGGAACCCGTTCCTCACCCCGCCCCCACCGCCTCCCCGACCGAGCGGAACCCGTCGGCCTTCAGCCGCGCGGCGAGGTCGCGCTTGATGGCGCCCACCAGCCCGGGTCCGCCGTAGACGAGCCCCGTGTAGAGCTGCACCAGCGAGGCGCCCGCGCGGATCTTGGCATAGGCGTCGGCACCCGAGCGCACGCCGCCCACGCCGACGATCGGGAGCCGCCCCTGCGTCAGCCGGCGGAAGGTCGCCACCAGCGCGGTCGAGCGGTCGAACAGCGGCACGCCGGACAGCCCGCCCGTCTGCCCCGCCACCGCCGGGTCGAGGTCCACGGGCCGGGCGAGGGTGGTGTTCGACACCACGAGGCCGTCGATCCCGCTCTCCAGCGCGACCGCGGCGACGTCGGCCTCGTCCTCCTCCGTCAGGTCGGGCGCGACCTTGAGGAGCACCGGCGTCCCGGTCGAGCCGCGCGCGGAGAGCACGGCCGCGAGGAGTTCGGTCAGCGGCTCCCGGCCCTGGAGCGCGCGCAGGCCGGGCGTGTTCGGCGAGGAGACGTTGACCACGAGATAGTCCGCGAGCGGCGCCATCACCGCCGCCCCCGCCGCATAGTCGGCGACCGCGTCCGTCTGGTCCTTGTTCTTGCCGATGTTGGCGCCGACGATCCCGCGCGGGTCCCGCTCGGCCAGCCGGCCGGCAGCGACGGCCAGACCGGCGTTGTTGAAGCCGAGGCGGTTGATGACGGCACCCGACGCCGGCAGGCGGAAGATGCGCGGCCGGGGGTTGCCGGCCTGGGGAAGCGGCGTCACCGTCCCCACCTCCACGAACCCGAACCCGAGGCGAAGCATCGCGTCGGGCACCTCGGCGTCCTTGTCGAACCCGGCGGCGAGGCCGATCGGGTTCGGGAAGTCGCGGCCGAAGACGCGCGTCGCGAGCACCGGATCGTCCGGCCCGCGCGCCGCCGGGACGAGGCCCGCCCGCAGCGCGCGGATGGTGAGCCGGTGCGCGGTCTCGGGATCGAGGCGGAGGAGGAGCGGCCGCGCGGCCGCGAACAGCCGGCTCACGGGAGCGCGTGGGGCGGCAGGACGTGCCGCCCGTCCGCCCCGAGCGGCAGGGGGTCGACGCGCAGCACCGCCGTGTGCGGCAGCGCGCCGTGGAGGTGCGGGAACAGCGCCCCGCCGCGGGACGGCTCCCATTTCAACGCCCCGCCGCAGAGCGGAGCGTCCACCGTCAGGAGGACGAGGCCCGTCTGCCCCGCCCGGTGCTTCGCGGCGCTCTCGGCCAGTTGCGCCGCGGTGGAGAAGTGGATGAAGCCGTCGGCCCGGTCCTGGCTGGAGCCGGGATAGGCGCCGGTGGCGCGGGTGGCGGCCCACTCCTCGGCGCGGCACATGTGGAAGATCAGGCGGGGCTGGGTCATGGGGCTCCTTAGCAGTTTCAGTTCGCGTTCTCCAGATTGCGCAGGTCGAGCTTGGCCTCGATGCGCAGCAGATGGTCGGTCAGCCGGCGTTCCAGCGCCGCGACCGAGGCGGTCGAGGCATAGCCCTTGGCCACCTCCAGCTTGAATGCCGAGACGTCCTCGCGCGCCTGAAGGCGGACGATCTCCAC
>CANGXM010000168.1 GCA_947457845.1 Rhodospirillales bacterium
CCCCCTGGGGTAGGGAGCGGAGACGAAAAGCGCGAGCGTCCAGCCGCGTCCCCCCCCCCCCCCGGGGGGGGGGGCAGGGAGAGGGGGGCGCCCCGCACCCGTATCGTCGAGCGCGCGCTCGCCCTCGGTTTCGACGCGATCGGCTTCGCTCCCGCCCTCCTCGGCCCGGAGGCCGGCGAGCGGCTCAGGGCCTTCCTCGCCGCGGGCCACCACGGCTCGATGGGCTGGATGGCGGACACCGCCGACCGCCGTCCCCAACCGCGGGCGATGTGGGCGCAGGCCCGCACCGCCATCTGCCTCGCCGTCAACTACGGCCCGGACTTCGATCCCCTCGAAAGCCTCGCCCGGCCCGACCGCGCCACCGTCTCCTGCTATGCGCAGGGGCGCGACTATCACGACCTGGTCAAGGGCCGGCTGAAGCAGCTGGCAGGTTTCGTGGCCGGAAAGCTCGGCGCGCAGGTGAAGGTGTTCGTGGACACGGCACCCGTGATGGAGAAGCCGCTCGCCCAGGCGGCCGGGCTCGGCTGGCAGGGCAAGCACACCAACCTCGTCAGCCGCGCGCTCGGCTCCTGGACCTTCCTCGGCGAGATCCTGACCGACATCGAGATCCCGCCCGACGCCCCCGAGACGGACCATTGCGGGTCGTGCCGCGCCTGCCTCGACGCCTGCCCGACCGACGCCTTCCCCGCGCCCTACCGGCTCGATGCGCGACGCTGCGTGTCCTACCTGACGATCGAGCACGCCGGGCCGGTGGACGAGGCGCTGCGCCCGAAGCTCGGCAACCGCATCTACGGCTGCGACGACTGCCTCGCGGCCTGCCCCTGGAACAAGTTCGCCCGCGCCCACGCCGAGCCCGCCTTCGCCCCCCGCGCGGCGCTGACCGCCCCGCGGCTGGCCGACCTCGCGACGCTCGACGACGCGGCCTTCCGCGCGGCCTTCTCCGGCTCGCCGATCAAGCGGATCGGGCGGAACCGGTTCGTGCGAAACGTGCTCTACGCGATCGGCAACTCCGCCGATCCGGGCCTGACGCCGGTCGCGGCGCGGCTCGTGGACGATCCGGACCCGGTGGTGGCGGACGCGGCGCGATGGGCCGCCGCGCGGCTTCGGCGGTAACCCGTCACCCCATGCCCCATCGCCGCGACCCGCCCCGGCTTGCCCTTGCCCCGTGCCCCGTTTAGGGTGCGCGTGCCCGTCGTCCCGCCGAACGCCCGGATCGTCCCGCCATGACCCCGTTCCTCTTCGCGATCTACCAGGTCGTCGACCTGATCCTGTCCCTGTTCGTCTGGCTGCTGATCGCCAGCGCCATCATGTCGTGGCTGTTCGCGTTCGGGGTGGTGAACACGCGCAACCAGTTCGTGCGCATGCTGGCCGAGTTCCTCTACCGCATCACCGAGCCGGTGCTGCGGCCCATCCGGGGCCTCATCCCGACCGTCGGCGGGATCGACCTGTCGCCGATCGTCGTGATCATCGCCATCTTCTTCATCCGGACGCTCTTGCAGGGCTACGTCCCCTATCTGCTCTGACGGGCCGGTGGCGGGGCCCCGCGTCCGCGCCGCCGACGGTCGCCCTTACCGCCGACCGGTCCAAGGGTCTGCACGTGGCGGGGAATCCCGCCGACCTCGCCGCCCGGCTCGGTGCCCGGTGCGGCACGCTCGACCGGGAAGGGGGAGACGCATGACGGCCCGGATCATCGACGGCAAGGCCTTCGCGGCGACTCTGCGCGGGCGCGTCGGCGCCCGCGTCGCGGCGCTGTCCGCCCGCCACGGCCTCGTCCCCGGCCTCGCGGTCGTGCTGGTGGGCGAGGACCCGGCCTCGTCCGTCTACGTGCGCAACAAGGGCGAGGCGACGAAGGCGGCCGGCATGGCGTCCTTCGACCACCGCCTGCCCGCCGACACGTCCCAGGCCGACCTCCTGGCGCTGGTCGACCGCCTCAACCGCGATCCCGCGGTGCACGGCATCCTCGTGCAGTTGCCGCTGCCCGCCCACGTCGACGCGGGCGCGGTGATCGACGCGATCGACCCGGACAAGGACGTGGACGGGTTCCACGTGATCAACGCCGGCCGCCTCGCCATCGGCCGGCCGGGCCTCGTTCCCTGCACGCCGCTGGGGTGCCGGATGCTGCTGGAGGACGCGCTGGGCCCGCTGCGCGGCCTGAACGCGGTCGTCCTCGGGCGGTCCACCATCGTCGGGCGGCCGATGGCGCAGCTGCTGCTGCAGGCCGACTGCACCGTCACGATCTGCCATTCCCGCACCGCCGACCTCGCGGCCGAGTGCCGGCGGGCCGACGTCCTCGTCGCCGCGATCGGCCGGCCCGCCTTCGTGCCGGGCGACTGGATCCGGCCGGGGGCGACGGTGATCGACGTGGGCATCAACCGGGTCGTCGGGCCGGACGGCAAGGGCCGCCTGGTCGGCGACGTCGACTTCGACGCGGCCGTCGCGGTCGCCGGCGCGATCACCCCGGTGCCAGGCGGCGTGGGTCCGATGACGATCGCGTGCTTGTTGGCCAACACGGTCGAGGCGGCCTGCCGGCAGGCGGGCGTGCCGGTGCCCGGGGATGCGGCGTGATCACCGTCCACTGCCGGGTCGAGGACCGCGTCGTCTCGCTGGTCATGCCGCCGTCGGGCGTCTTTCCGGACGGTGCCGTGTGGGTCGACCTGCTGAACCCCACGCCGGAGGAGCAGGCCTTCATCGCTTCGAGCTTCCACCTCGTGCTGCCGAGCGTCGAGGAGATGCGGGAGATCGAGACGTCGAGCCGCCTTTACGTCGAGGACGACGCGGTCTTCATGACGACGTCGGTGATCTTCCAGGCCGACACCGACCGGCCCGACCAGTGCGACCTCACCTTCATCCTCGCGCGCCGGGCCCTGCTGACGGTGCGCTACGCCGAGCCGCGGTCGATCCCCACCTTCGCCGCGCGGGTGCACAAGCAGCCCGAACTCCTCGCCTCGCCGGAGGACGCGCTCCTGGGCGTGCTCGACGCGGTGATCGACCGTGTGGCGGACGTGCTGGAGATGGTCGGCGGGCGCATGGACCGCCTCGCCCGCAGCGTGTTCTTCGCCCGCCTCGAGGACAAGCGGCCGCCGGCCCGGGCCCGCCGCAAGCGGACCGAGGAGACCGCCGACCTGCAGGAGGTCCTGCGCGAGATCGGCCGGGCGGGCGACATGACCCACAAGATCCGGGACACGCTGTCGGGCATGGACCGGCTCTCGGCCTTCCTGGTCACCGCCGGCGCCGCGCGGTTCAACAAGGACCACCGCACCGCGCTGAAGACCCTCCAGCGCGACGTGCGGTCGCTGACCGAGCACGTGGGCTTCCTGTCGCAGGAGGCGAACTTCCTGCTCGACGCGACGCTCGGCCTCGTCAACCTCGAGCAGAACCGGATCATCAAGGTCTTCTCGGTCGCTTCGGTCGCCTTCCTGCCGCCGACGCTGGTCGGCACCGTTTACGGCATGAACTTCCACAACATGCCGGAACTCGACTGGTCGTTCGGCTATCCCTGGGCGCTGTTCCTGATGATCCTGTCCGGCGTGCTGCCGCTGGTCTACTTCCGCTGGCGGAACTGGCTGTAGGCGGGCGGTTCCGCCTCGCCCCGAGCCTGTCGAAGGGCGAGGCGGAAACCGACCTCAGCCCCCCAGCCCCGCGAGCCGCCCGAGGATCGCCGCGTGCGAGCGGATGCCGTTGCGGTAGCAGGCGACCTCGAACTTCTCGTCGGGCGAATGGACCCGGTCGTCCTCCAGCCCGAAGCCGACCAGAAGGCTGTCGAAGCCCAGTTCCTGCTGGATCATCCCCACCACCGGGATCGACCCGCCCGCGCCGATCAGCACCGGCGCCTTCGCGTAGACGTCGCCGAGACCGCCGAGGATGGCCCCGAGATAGCGGCTGTCCGTCGGCACCCGGATCGCGGGCGACTTGCCGAAGGTCGTGATCTCGTAGCGGAAGTCCTTGGGCATCCGCGCGTCGAGGAAGGCGCGCAGGCCCGTGAGGATCTTCTCCGGGTCCTGCCCCGGCACGAGGCGGAAGGAGATCTTGGCCGAGGCGTGGGACGGGATGACCGTCTTCGACCCGGCGCCCGTGTAGCCGCCCCACATGCCGTTGACGTCGCAGGTCGGCCGTGACCAGAGCCGCTCCAGCGTCGTGTAGCCGGCCTCGCCCGAGGGGGCGGTCAGCCCGATCTCGCCGAGGAAACCCGTCTCGTCGAAGCCGAGCGCCGTCCACTGGTCCAGCTCCGCATTTCCCGGCGGGATCACGTCGTCGTAGAAGCCGGGGACCTGGACGACGCCGTGCTCGTCGATCAACTGCGCCAGGATCTTCGCCAGCGCGTTGTTCGGGTTGATCACGGCACCGCCGTACATGCCCGAGTGCAGGTCGCGGGACGGGCCGGAGATCGTCACCTCGGTATAGAGCATCCCGCGCAGCTGGTAGGTGACGGCGGGCGTCTCGATGTCCCAGCTGTTGGTGTCGGTGACGACGCAGACGTCGGCCTTCAGCTCGGCCCTGTTGGCCTTCAGGAAGCCGCGGAGGCTCTTCGAGCCGCCCTCCTCCTCGCCCTCGATCATGACGGTGATGCGGGCGGGAAGCCCGCCGTGGACGGCGGCCCAGGCGCGGAACGCCTCGATCCACGTCATCGTCTGGCCCTTGTCGTCCACCGCGCCGCGGGCGACGATCCGCGGGCCTCGCTCGGCGTTGACGAGGGTCGGCTCGAACGGCGGGAACGACCACAGCTCCAGCGGGTCGGCCGGCTGCACGTCGTAGTGGCCGTAGTACATGAGGTGCGGGCCGTCGTAGCCCGCCGGCCCGTCGTAGTGGGCGATCACCATCGGGTTGCCCGGCGTGTCGCGAAGTGCGGCGCGGAAGCCGATGCCCGCCAGCTGGTCGACCAGCCACTGTCCCGCGCGGCGCGTCGCCTCGGCATAGGCGGGGTCGGTGCCGACCGACGGGATGCGGAGAAGGTCGACGAGCCGGTCGACGGACCCCTGGAAATCGGTCTCGATCCGGTCGAGGACGGCGGGAACGTCGGGATGCATGGGCGGGCCTCGGGCTGCGGGCGCGGAGAAGCGGCGGCCATGGAACACCGAACGGCCGTCCGTGAAAAGGGGGCAGGGGGTTCGGGGCACGGCGATCGCATTTCGCCGAGGATTGCTCTGGCGATGGCCGACCCGGAACTGGCCGACCGCATCCTCGTCCTGTCGGAGGGCCGCATCGTCCGCGAGACGACGGCCGCTCCATGGCGGGGCATCACGAGGGCGCGGCGTGAGGGTGAGGGGGCCGGCGTTCCTAAAGGCCGATCCCGATCCGCACCCGGTCGATCCCCTCCGACCCGCCGGAGATCCGGATCCGCGGATCGCAGGCCGTGAGCAGCGCCATTGCCAGCAGCAGGACCGCCGCCCGTCGCATCACGCCCCCCGCGCCGGCGCCCGGGGCGTGCGCACCGGCCTGGGCGGCGGGGCGGCGGCGCTCTCCTCCGGGTCGGCCAGCGCCTCCAGCAGCCGCTCGCGGATGCGGGCCAGCTGGCCCTTGTGGGTCACCTTCAGCCCGAACAGGTCGCGGACATAGAACACGTCGATCACCTGCGCGCCGTAGGTGGAGATGAGCGCCGACGCGATCTGGAGCGACAGGCCCGTCAGCGAGCGGGTGAGATCGTAGAGGAGGCCCGGCCGGTCCTTGCCGTTCACCTCGATGACGGTGTGGGTGGAACTGGCCGCGTTGTCGATCAGCACCCTCGGCGGCACGCGGAACACCCGGGTGCGGGCGGGGATGCTCGGCTTGCGCCGCGCGAGTTCCTGGAGCGGGCGCAACTCGCCCGACAGGGTGCGCTCCACGTTCACCGCCAGCTTGGCCAGCCGGTCGGCGGAGGAGAAGCTGCCGCCGGCCGCGTCCTGCACGCTGAACACGTCGAGCGCCATGCCGTCGGCCATGGTGAAGATCCGCGCGTCGACGATCGTCGCGCCCGAAACGGCGAAGGCGCCGGCCAGCCGCGCGAACAGGCCCGGGTGGTCGGGGGTGTAGAGCGTGATCTCGGTCACCGCGCGCGCGCGGTCGACCCTCGTGTCGAGGTTCAGCGGCGAGCCGTCGCGCCGCGCCCGTCGCATGAGGCGGGCCTGGCGCTCGTGCGTGCCCGCGTCGAAGGCCAGCCAGTAGGCAGGGTAGCCCTGGGCGAGGTGGGCGTCGATCTCCTCGCCCGGCCAGTCCTTCAGCCGCGCCCGCAGCGCCTCCTGCGCGCGCCGCACGCGGGCGACGCGGCTCGGGCCCGCGGGCTGGCTGTCGCCGAACCCGCCGACCAGGCGCTCCTCCACGTTGGCGAACAGGTTCTGCAGGAGCGTCGCCTTCCAGGCGTTCCACCGCCCGGGGCCGACCGCCATGATGTCGGCCGCCGTGAGCACGAGCAGCTGGCGGAGCCGTTCGGGCGACTGCACGAGATCGACGAGGTCCTGCACCGTCGTCTCGTCGTCCACGTCGCGCTTGAACGCCGCCGACGACAGGGCGAGGTGCCAGCGGACCAGCCACGCCGCCGTCTCCGTCTCCTCCGCGGTCAGGCCGAAGCGGGGCCCGAGCCGTTCGGCGACCCGCGCGCCGAGGACGGAATGGTCGCCACCGCGCCCCTTGCAGATGTCGTGCAGGACCATCGCCGCCATCAGCGCCCGGCGCGAGACGACCTTCTGCATCACCTCGGTCGCGAAGGGGAGCGTGTCGCGCAGCGCGCCCGTCCCGATCTTGTGCAGGATGCCGACGGCCTGCAACGTGTGCTCGTCGACCGTGTACACGTGGTACATGTCGTACTGCATCTGCGCCACGACGCGGCCGAAGTCCGGCACGAAGCGGCCGAGCACGCCCGCCTCGTTCATCCGCCGGAGCGTGCTCTCCGGGTCCTTCTTCCCCGTCAGGATCTCCAGGAACAGGCCGTTGGCCTCGGGATCGTCGCGCACGCCCGCGTCGAGCGCACCGAGCGCGCGGGTGATCGCGCGCAGTGCGGCCGGATGCACGTCGATCCCGTGGACGTGCGCGGTGTGGAACAGGCGGACCATGTCCGCCGGATGGTCGCGGAAGTGGCGCTCGTCGCGCACCGAGAGCCGGTCGCCGTCGACGACGAAGCCCTGGAGTTCCTTCTCCACCCGCAACCGGCGGAAGATCGACAGGCGCCGGGGCCGCTTCCAGTCCGCCTCCAGCGCGGCGCAGAAGATGCGGGTCAGGTCGCCCACGTCCTTGGCGACCAGGAAGTAGTGCTTCATGAACCGCTCGACGCCGCGCGCGCCGGCATGGTCGGTATAGCCCATGCGCGCGCCGATCAGCGCCTGCACGTCGAAGGTCAGCCGCTCCTCGGCCCGGCCGGTCAGGTAGTGGAGGTGGCAGCGCGCGGTCCACAGGAAGTTCTGCGCCTTGGCGAAGCGCCGCGCCTCCTCGGTCAGCAGCACGCCCCGGCGGACGAGTTCGCGGACGTCGTCGACCTCGTAGAGGTACTTGGCGATCCAGAAGAGGGTCTGGAGGTCGCGCAGGCCGCCCTTGCCCTCCTTCAGGTTCGGCTCCAGCACGTAGCGCGTGTCGCCGAGGCGCTGGTGGCGCGCGTCGCGCTCGGCCAGCTTGCCCTCGATGAACACGTGCCCGTGCCCGTGCACCACCTCGCGCTGGAAGCGCCGTCGGAAGCCGCGGAACAGCGCCATGTCGCCCCAGAGGTGGCGCGTCTCCAGCAGCGCCGTGCGGATCGTCAGGTCGGCGTTCGCCTGCCGGATCGCCTCGTCGGCCGAGCGCACCGAATGGCCGACCTTCAGGCCCAGGTCCCACAGGACGTAGAGCATGTACTCGACGATCTGCTCCACCCGCGGCGTGCGCTTGTAGGGCAGCAGGAACATCAGATCGATGTCGGAGAAGGGCGCCATCTCGCCCCGGCCGTAGCCGCCGACGGCGACGATGGCGAGTTGTTCGCCCCGGGTCGGGCCGGCGGTCTCGAACACGCCGTGGACCGTGACGTCGGCGAGCGCGCAGACGATGGCGTCCACCAGCGCCGCGTTGTCGCGCACGCAGTCCGCCCCGCTGGCGCCCTTCTCGAACCGTTCGCGCACGAGCGCGCGGCCCCCGGCCAACGTTTCGCGGAGCGCTGCGAGCAGCGCCGGCCGGAACCGCGCCTGCTCCTCCGTCCGCCAGATCTCCGACAGCCGGCGGGAGAGGACGTCCGGCACGACCGGCGTGAAGGGCAGGGGACTGGGGAGTGCGGCGGCGGACATGGACGGGCGGCGGGGTCACGACGGCGGTGTGACGGCGTCCGGGCACCCGGACGTCGATAAGGTATCGCACGCGGCGCCCCGGCCCGTCGACGCACACGATGGGCACCGGGCCGGCCGCCGAAGCCGGCGGCCTCACGCTGGTGAACGCCAGCACGCGCGAGCGTCTGTCGATCGTGTTCGTCCGCCGCCGCCGCGACGACCCCGCGGCGCTGCGCCGCCTCGCCCACGTCTTCCGCGACTGGCGGGAGGGCGAGGTGCTGCCCATCGGCCCGGAACTGTTCAACACCCTCTCCGAGACCCAGCGGCGGCTCGGCGGAGGGCCGATCCTGCGGACCTGCGGCTTCCGTACCGCGGAGACGAACCGGATGGTCGGCGGCGTCGGCTTCTATCCGGTCCGCCGCTTCTGTCACGTCGACGTCGGGCCGGTGCGGGCCTGGTCCGGCATGGACGTCCGACCGGGTCGCGCGGTTGGGCGAGCCGGGCCGCGAACGCTGTCGCGAAGGTTGAAGTGATCCGTACAAGATGTTAAAAGTCCACAGCGATTGGTTGTGGACTGTGTCATGTCGTATCGCAGACGCTCCGTCGAATGGACCGCTGGCGAACTGGTCGTCCTGTTCTCCGCCTCGGTTCTCTTCGTTCTCACCGTCGTTCCCGCGGTCGCCGCCGCGCGGACGCTGTTCGGCCCGTCGCCCGGCGCCCTGCCGCTGGACCCGCGCGGCCTCTTCCCGGTGCTCGGCGTTTTCGTCGGCTCGCTCGCCACCGCCGTGTGGTGCGTCGTGCGGGTGGAGCGGCGGTCGTCCGACCGTCACCGGCGGCGCCTCCTCCTCATCGCCTCGCAGCTGCGCGAATCCCGGGAGGAGGCGGAGCGGCAGCGCCTCCTCCAGGCGCAGGAGGAGGAGGGGCGCCGGCGGGAGCGGCGGCTGACGATCGCGTCGACGCTCTTCATGGTCGCCGGGGGGAGCGCCGGCGCCGCCTACCTCGCCCTCCTCTGAGGCCCGGGCCCCCCTGCGGGACCGGGGCGGCGGGTCGGC